>NZ_JAJNKE010000099.1 GCF_021043395.1 Clostridium guangxiense | reverse complement strand
GAATTTCTTCTATTCAAAAGAATTGCTGGTTTACTTAATTCTTCTCTGTTTAATTTTCAAAGTTCAATATGCTGCACAAGACAGCTTATTTATAATATCATGTTTAATTTACTCTGTCAACACTTTTTAAAATGTTTTTTCAGAACTCATTAATCACTGTCATCTCGCGACGACGTTTAATATGATAACATATTATTAAAGCAATAATATTAAGTTATCATCCATTTACGCAAATTATTCTAGTAATACTCTTACTTTTTGCATTTATCTCCACTTTTCTTATATAGATACTCTAGGAATAGTTTATTTTAGTATTTTATTTTTGCGACAATCATCATTTTAAATCTCACTAGCATTAACCTTATTATTTTGTTCATAAAACCCGAAACAATAATCTCTTTATCTTCTAAACACTTACTGGCATTCATTACTTTTATCCTTACTCTAAATACAAAAAACCTCAAGCAAAACTGCTTGAGGTTTTGGTGGCCAGACCAGGAATCGAACCAGGGACACGAGGATTTTCAGTCCTCTGCTCTACCGACTGAGCTATCTGGC
>NZ_JAJNKE010000098.1 GCF_021043395.1 Clostridium guangxiense | reverse complement strand
AATTTATATCATTTTCAACTTTTAAAAGTTTATCCCAATTATCTTTGTTTTGAGGATCATTACTTATAAAATGTAAATATTTGAAAGCAGCTTGTTCTTTTTGCCCAATAGTCTTTAATTTTTCAGTTGTTGTTTTATTAGGGTTTGTTGTTATTAAATACAATTTAGATATTGCATTCATAGAACCTTTTACTTTACCTGGAACATTAGCATAAGAAGTAAACTGTAATATATCTGAAGCTGTATGTAAATTTGAAGATAGCTTTGAAAAATAATAAGTTTTAGTACCTTCATCTATCTTGTCATAGTCAACTCCAAAACAAGAATCAGCCGTATCTATGCAGGTTATAAATATATCATTTGCATTTCTTTTTTTTTGGTTTTGAATAGCAATAGAGTATATATTAAATAATAAACTTAGCACTAATAAGATTATTAATAAGTATTTTTTTTTCACTAAATATCATCCTTTTTTCAACGTTATCTTAGTTATAGAATTATTCTTAAATAATATTAATCCGCGAAAGTATAATATTATGTTTATTTTTATGAAAATGTGATATAATATATTTAAAAGAAGCCGTT
>NZ_JAJNKE010000097.1 GCF_021043395.1 Clostridium guangxiense | reverse complement strand
GGGGGATTAGCTCAGCTGGGAGAGCACCTGCCTTGCACGCAGGGGGTCAAGAGTTCGAATCTCTTATTCTCCACCAAGTAGATAGCAGCTTTATAGCTGCTATTTTTTTATAAGCAATTTTAAATAAAGTTTTGATTGGGTAAAAGATTAGTGTTAAAGGAACGATTTAAATAGATTTATTAATTTTATTTAGCGTTTATTCAACACTATTTTTTTACCTTTTGTCTATCTATGGCTACAATACCAAAAGACCTTGAAAAAAATATGTTTGAACCTTTTATTTGTGGTGATGAATCAAGAACTACGAAAAATGGAAGTGGACTTAGTCTTAGTATATGTAAAAAAATTATTGAAAAACATCAAGGGATTTTAACATACAAGAATTCAAATTATAATTGGAAATGCCTAATTCTTATTTTAAAACCTTATTTTAAAGTGTAAACTATGCCATGAGTGTCAATATGCAAAAAAGAGAGAAAAATAAAGAAAAATGTTATATTATAATGAAGGCTTTAGTAAATCACGATTTTCTACACAAATTAATATTATAAACATGTTATTATATTAAACGTCGTCGCGAGATGACAGTGATTGATGAGTTCTGAAAAAACATTTTAAAAAGTGTTGACA
>NZ_JAJNKE010000095.1 GCF_021043395.1 Clostridium guangxiense | reverse complement strand
GCTATACACTTTTTTATTTTAAAAATATTTCTAACTTTTTTTCTTTAAACTATTGACTATTACTAGCTGGTCTTTAAGTAGTGCAAAAGTAAGACAAAATAGGCTTACAGTTATCATTATCATTCCGACCCAATCTATATTTTTAGAAACTGTGTTATCATAAGATTCTTCTGCAAAAACCATTATTAAAATTAATGCAATAACAGTAAGTGGCACATTAACAAAGAAAACAGACTGCCAATTCGCATATTTTATTAAAATTCCTCCAACTGGTGGTCCACTTGCAGCTGCCAAACCAACTACAGCACCAGATGCTCCAACAACTATCTGCATCTTTTCTTTTCCAAAAATTTCGATTCCCATTGGAAGTACTATTGGTGTAATAATAGCTCCTCCAATACCTTGTATAAATCTCATCACAATAAGAAATAATAACGAATTAGAAAATCCGCAGAGTACAGAGCTAATTCCAAAAATTAAAAGGCCAATAACCATTAGTTTTTTTCTTCCAAATTGATCTGCAAGTTTAGATGCAGTAATCATAAAAACTGCTAATGCTAAAGCATAAATTGTACTTATCCAACTAGTATCATTCAAACTTACCTTAAAATAATCCGTTATACTTGGAAGAGCAATATTAACAATTGTACTATCAATTACTCCAAGAAAAGCAGCTATAAGTATTCCAATAAATCCAATATAACCAGTTTTTTTGTTCATTTTATATCCACCTCCAAAATATGAAACCTAGTTCATGTTCATATTATAGTTTTATGTTTTCTAAATGTCAATATAAATATGAAGTGACTTTCATATTTCATTGACAACATATTTTTCTTGTATTAAAATAAAGCTATATTTTAAAAATGTTGATTAAATCAAAACGTAAATAACTATAAAACTATTAGAGGTGAAAAAGTTGGATAAGGCAGTCCGTGAGCCTAAACAAAAACGTTCAATAGAGAAAAAAGAAAGAATAATATCAGCAGCCAACAATCTTTTTATAGAAAAGGGTTATTTTAATATAACCACAGCGGAAATAGCAAAAACTGCTGGACTTTCAACAGGTACAGTTTATGCATATTTTAAAGATAAAAAAAATATACTTCTTGAATGTCTTTACAAAAATGGTCAAGAGTATATAGGACAGATTGTTGATGAACTAGGTAATTTTTCGGAAAACAAAGATCTTTTTAATACCATAAAGAATATTCTTAATATTTTTATACAACTTCATACTACTTATCCTAAAAAATATCATGATGAGCTTATGTCTCTAGTATATACAGATAATGATGTAATGAAGTATTTTCAGCGTATTAAAAACATAATGATGGATGCTGTTGTTGCTCAGCTTAAAAAATCAGGAATTGAACTAAAACATGAAAAAGAGCAATCATTTTTGATGTATTCTCTTATTGAAAATATTGAAGATGAGCTTGTTTTTGATATAAATCCAGATTTGAATAAAGAAGTTCTTATAGATGAATGTGCACGTGTCATTGTTGCAATGATACAGGTTTTATAAATAATGCGAAGTAACAGTGACTTGTAACATTAAAAAGAATCCATAAATCTAAGGTGGAAAAATCGTAAAATCCTAAGATAT
>NZ_JAJNKE010000094.1 GCF_021043395.1 Clostridium guangxiense | reverse complement strand
TATGATTGAAAAGTGATAATGTCTTAGTGTACCACATTTGATTATGTCCTCAAAAACAAAATTTATAGTATAATAAACCTCATTGCTAGAAATGAGGTGGACATAATCAGAAAGGTGATACTAACAATGAATGAAAATGATAAATATACAACTATAAAAAAATTAATAGAAACAAATGGTTCTAAACAAAGGGCCGCTCTTTATCTTGGATGTTCTGTTAGACACATTAATCGTATGATTAATGGTTATAAGAAATATGGAAAAAGTTATTTCATCCATGGTAATAGAGGAAGAAAACCCTCAATTGCTCTTGACGCAAAAATTAGGCAAACAATTCTTGATTTGTATCGTACAAAGTATGAAGGCGCTAACTTTACTCATTTTTCTGAATTACTAAAAAAACATGAGCATATTCAGGTTTCTGCTAGTACCATCAGAACTATACTTATGGATGAATTTATCCTATCGCCTAAAGCTAAACGTATCACAAAGAAAAAGACTAGTGAATATTTGAATGAACTCAAAAAATCAGCAAAATCGAAAAAAGATATAGCTAACGTTCAAAATACCATTATTGCAATTGAAGATGCCCATCCAAGACGTCCTAGGTGTGCTTATCTAGGCGAAATGTTGCAAATGGATGCTTCGATCCATTTGTGGTTTGGTCAACAAAAGACTCAACTACATATTGCTGTAGATGATGCTACTGGTGCTATTATGGGTGCATATTTCGATTCACAGGAAACTTTAAATGGATACTACAATGTATTACACCAAGTACTTACAACATACGGTATTCCTTATATGTTATTTACCGATAGACGTACTGTATTCGAGTACAAAAAGAAAAAATCACCTTCTATCGAAGATGATACTTTTACCCAGTTCAGTTATGCTTGTAAACAATTAGGCATTGAACTTAAAACCAGTAGTGTTGCACAAGCTAAAGGGCGTGTTGAAAGAATGTTCCAAACCCTACAATCACGCCTCCCATTAGAAATGCGACTGGCAGGCATAGCTACACTTGAGGAAGCTAACGAATTCTTAAATCACTACATAAAAGAATTCAATGCTCAGTTTGCATTACCTGTTGATAATATCAAATCTGTCTTTGAAAAGCAACCTTCTAAAGAAAAAATTAATCTAATTCTTGCTGTACTCAACAGTAGAAAAATAGATAATGGTAGTTGTTTAAAGTTTAATAAAAGATATTATCTTCCGGTAGATAAAAATGGACATGCTGTTTATTATCATAAAGGAACCTCTGGTATTGTAATTAAAGCATTTGATAACAATCTGTATTTTTGTGTGAATGAAAAAGTTTATGCTTTAGAATCAGTACCTGAACGAGCTTCTTTATCTAAAAATTTTGATTTTGTAGATAAGCCTAAGGTTCCAAAGAAGCACTACATACCACCTATGAGTCATCCTTGGAAGCAGGCTTCATTTGAACATTATTGCAGCAAGCAATCTCATAGACAAAAAGAAAACATAGCATAAATCTATAAATCTATTTTCTTAAAAATTGAAGATTTTTAAGGTTTATTTGTCATACCTTAAAATAGTTTTATACCATCAATAAAGCACCAGCAAAAGCTGGTGCTAATAATTAAAACTTTTTGGGACATTTTCAAAAATGCTTGACA
>NZ_JAJNKE010000093.1 GCF_021043395.1 Clostridium guangxiense | reverse complement strand
GCCCCATAGCCATCAACCTAATTATTCAGTAAACTGAATAATAAATATATTTAGCTTTTTTATTATAATGGAAATGATGATTCATAATCATTTCCATTATAATATGAAAATTATGACATTAAATTAAATTTAATGCGAACTAAATAAACGGCGACATATAATTTCCAAGTTGCGGTAGCCGAGGGCTTATAATCTAAAACTAAATTGCCAACTTTTTAATGTCATCTTTGTTAAACTTTATATTTTCTAGTATTAAACTAGGTCTTTTTCGTTCCTTCCTTTTTGATTTGATTCCACGCCGCAATATATTCTTTAAAATACTGTTAAAAATCTTACCTAAAGCTAGTTCACCTTTAAAAATATTTTTACTTAATTTATTAAAATGTTCCTTCACAACACTGAATGATTTGAACTCACTTATTTCTTTATTTTTTGTTTCATGAATAATACTTTTTAAAGTGAAAACTAGAGAAGAACTTAAGATTAATGCTATTAATCTTCCATACAAGAAACATTGAAATCTTTCTATTTTCACCTTTTTTACCAAATGTATTTTAAAAAGTGATTTCCATATTTTAAACATAATTTCTATTTGCCATCTCAAAGAGTATATTTCATGAACATGTTCTGTATCTAATATTGTAGGTGAAATATTTGTTATATAGACATTAATACCTAACCATAATTCACTCGTATCATTAGGTTTTCTTAATTGTTTTCTAACTTCATTATCATGCTTTGCCTTCTTTTTCCGCTTGTCTTCATCAGTTAATTTAGTTATAATTAATCTATAATTTTTTTGCTTTTTTCCTATGTAGATATCAGGAATTTCAATTGTTTCACCAGCTTGTAACTGGTGAATTAAATTCTTGATATCTATTTTTTTATACAAAGTTGATTCTTTAATCTTACCATTTTTATACTTATCAGGATTCTCGTTTTTAATATATACATTTATATTATTCTTCAATTTTGATATAAAGAAAGCATGATTTTCATCTATTGTTTCCAAATCAGTAATTTTAAAATATCCAAGATCTTTTAGGCACAAATCATTGGGCTTGATATCTTTTTGTAAGCTGCTAAGATATGAATTATCACTATCTATTCCGTTAGTTACATCACAATGAGTAATTCCGCCAGATAAAAGATCATACTCAAGTTGAATCTTAGCCATTGATTTTGTAGAACTGCCACCAGAGCCTTTGTACCTTTTATGATACTTTTCTGGAAGCTTAAATGATGTAGAATCGCATACTTTAATTCTATTGAAATGTGTTTTGAAAAAATTTTGGTTATTTTCTAGTGCTTTATTTTGTAATTTGAGCATTTCATGAAATATTGATGATATAAATTCTACAGCTTTTGAATTAAAGCGTTTGTTAAGTGCTTCTGAAGATATATCTATTGAGTATTCTATTGATAATCTAGAACATAATGAAGATAAAGCAGTTAAACATAAATCTTCACCCTTGAATATGCATAATGAAGCGAATTTTTTGGCATTTAACTTACCTTTTCTTTGAGTAAAACCACTTTTGCGTGCTAATTTATTTATTGTTTCAATTAAAAATAAATCTTTTAAGTGTTTATTTAATAATTGAATTTTTGTATGCATAATGGCATTTTAAACATCCTTCCTTGTTAGACTTTTTTCTAAAATTATATCATATATGCATATTTTTGTTTTTCTTAGGTTGATGGCTATGGGGC
>NZ_JAJNKE010000092.1 GCF_021043395.1 Clostridium guangxiense | reverse complement strand
AAGTCCAGCTAAGAAATGTCAATAAGAAATAAAAAATAATTATTATTTTTATGAGATTAAAAAAGGTTAACTTTAATAAACCTTTTGACTAACTGTCAAAAAATAAAATTTGGTTATGGAATTATACTACGCAGCGAAGCCGTATTTCGCTTTGCGGTAATTCTTTTGGTGGTCTTCTGGTGTTATGATTTTGAACTCTTTTTCATCACGAAGAATGGCAAATACAATGTTACAAACTTTATGCATAACAGCTCCTAGAGCTACCATTTTAGGTTTACTCTTACATTTCAAAATATAGTAGTCTCGAAGTACAGGATTTTTGGCAGAACCATCTTTGTTTTTGCTGATGCTGATTAAAGCCATAGTGTGGATAACTCTTCTTGCAATTGGAGAACCTCGTTTTGACATACTGATTTGTGTACCATTAAATTTACCAGATTGTTTTACTGCTGGATCCAAACCAAAGTAAGCAAAAAGCTGCTTAGGTGACTTAAATGCAGAGAAATCTCCGATTTCTCCCATTAGACTTACAGCAGAAAGAAAACCTGCACCTTTGTATGATTCAATTAAGTGAATTTGTTTAACAAAATTAGTACCTTCGTTTGCATCGATAAGTGTATGCATATCTAAGAGTATTGAAGAAATCTCTTCATCATACTTTCTAATGAAGCTTATGTATAAACGAATGCGCTTAAAATTACTACTTACAGCATGTCCAAAAGTAAGAGCATCATTAGCAGCTTGGATAATAGAATGATATTTAGTATAAGCATAATTAGGTCCAAAGCGTGCAGTAAGACGTATGGAGTTTACTATTTCATCTTTTGGAGCTGCTAAAAAGGCATCTGGAGATGTATATTTCTCAAGCAATGTCATTGCTGTGTTTGTAGTTATTTTAGAAAAAATTTTCAAATACTGTGGAAAAACCATTCGGAGTTCACTCTGCAATTTATTCACATAAGCAGAGCGATTATCCATCAGGTCATAATATTCTCTTGATAAATTTCTTAAATCAAGAGCGAGGTCTGATGGCATAAGAGAAACTTTTAAATCTGGCTTTAAACCAATTAAGGCAGCTTTTTTTGAATCAAATTTGTCATTATGTACTTTTCTGATGTTAATGTTTGTGCTATTCTTAGTGATGATAGGATTAATAACGTTGGTGTTAAATCCATTGTCACGAAGATAGCAGAAGAGTGGGTAATGATAAATTCCCGTGGATTCTAGGAAAATGCGACTTTCCAAAGAATACAGCTCTTCTGCTTCTTTTATTTTAGAAACAGCAATAGCAAGGGAATTTAAATCAGAATGTAGGATTTTAAAAGGTTTTCCTACAAATGTTTGGTTGGGAAGGGCAATAGACATCCAACTGAAGTCTGCACCAACATCAATCCCAACGGAGATAAATAAATTATATTTAATAATGTTTGACATGAGCGATAGCTCCTTTCTGATAGGAATCCATTTCCAAGCAATGAGTACACATCCTAGCATGTGATACGGGTATAGCCTGAGGCTCCCAACCAGCTAATCATAAAACCTCATTGAATGGACTAATTGACTTAATCACAGGTATAGATCAGTAGTAACTGACTTCCCAAGGAGGCGAACATTATTTGTCCTATCGTTGAAGATTATACTTTATGAAAAGTCTGGAGTCTATAAGGAACCGTCAGACGTATTAAATTATACAAGTAACATCTGATGAAGGAGGAAGTCCTTCTTCCGTTACTCAGTTTAGAAATTTATGAAGAAAAGAATAGCCCTTAGTGGCTATATCATTATTATACTAGGAG
>NZ_JAJNKE010000091.1 GCF_021043395.1 Clostridium guangxiense | reverse complement strand
ATCCTCCTTGTATAATGTAGTCATAACATTCGATAGAAAACTATCATGATTCCTAACGAACATTAAAACTCATATCTTTTAATATATTCGAATAGTTACAACCAATCTAGGCTATATATTCTTATCTAAATTTAGTTTTCTATTTTCCCTAATGGGAAGCCAAACCAATAAATATTATTGTATAATATCTCCTGAATAGAAGATAGATGTAATCCTCCTGGGAAATGACTCTAAGAGTCATTATTACCCGTAAAATAGCGTATCGTTCCATCAGTGATGATTCTGTGTTTAGCTGGTTAGGTTTCCCTTCGGGAATTACCTGTGTCACAAACAAGGTTACAAAATTACTGATAGAAATGGAATATCTATTCTATCTCACAAACAAAGGAGATAATATATATGAGTAAATTTTTTTATAGACCAACAGTTGGAATTGACGTATCATCAGATTTTTCAGTAGTTGCTATACTAGCACCTGACGGTGAAATTTATAGAAAGCCTTTTAAGATTATGCATAGTAGAAATGGTTTTGATTACCTAGTAGATCAAATAAAAAAAGCGGAAGAAGAGTTTAACATGAAAACGGCAATTTTCATGGAATCTACTGGTGTATACCATCTCACTCTTTTCCACTTTCTAAAAGATACATTTGAAACATGTATCCTTAATCCACTCATTACTAATTGTAACAAGAATGGTGACATAAGAAAAGTGAAAAATGATAAAAAAGATGCATTAACCATTGCTAATATAGGTAAATTTCAAAATGTTAAATATTCTTCTAATTTTGATGTTGAAATTTACACTTTAAAATCTCTTTGCAGAGATTACTATAAATTTACTGATAGCAAATCTACATTTAAAAAGAAACTTTCTACTGATTTAAGAGTTATATTTCCTAGTTACAGCACTGTTTTTTCAGATATTGCTGGTAAAACGTCAATAGCTATACTAAAAAAGTATTCTAGCCCTGAAGCTATTTTAAATACTGATAGAGATGAAGTTATTAATATCATTTCAATCAACTCTAGAAAAGGACTAGCACATAGTGAAAAAATTTATAGCAAGCTATATAATGCTGCTGAAGAAGCTGCCTACATCGGTCTTAAATCACCAAGTCTATTTGTAAAAATAATTAATACTATTGCTGTATTAGAATCATTAGAGATACAAATTCAAAATCTATTAAATGAAATTCATCTATTAATGAGTAGCAATAGAATTTCTGATGAATTTAAGAAAAATGTACAATTACTTTACTCAATACCAGGTGTTGGTAAACTAACTGCCATCACAATAATGAGTGAAATCGGCAATATTAAAGGTTTTGTTAAACCTAAACACCTAGTTGCTTATTTTGGTTTAGATCCTTCTGTTAGCCAATCTGGTAAGTTTAACAGTGACAGAAATGTCATGTCTAAACGAGGCACCAGAATAGGCCGTAGGGCCTTATACGCTGTCGCGTTAGCGTCCATACGTAAGAATAGAAACGGTGAACCTATAAATAAAGTTCTGCTTAATTTCTATAATGAGAATATGAATGGTAAAAGTAAAAAAGTAGGTTTAGTTGCAGTAATGCATAAACTAATTAATTACATATTCTCTGTTCTTAAAAGTCAAAAAGAGTATGAACTACGTGACCCCAAGATACATTTAAAAATGTATCTAAACAATAAGTCAAAGCAAGTAGCTTAACAGCTAAAATAATTAGGAATTATTTTCCATTGTTCGTATTTTTCAATGGATTTTTTATGATACCTATTTTTATTAATAATTTTTTTATAAAAACTTATTGACTTTTACTAGCTGGTCTA
>NZ_JAJNKE010000090.1 GCF_021043395.1 Clostridium guangxiense | reverse complement strand
TGCTCGTGCGTCCAGCTAAGCTGGACTATACTAACTGGTGAAAGTCCAGTCAAGGTAATTGCCAAGAAGTCTTGTAACAAACCACCAAGCGTAGTAGAAATACTGGGTTTGAAGCGTGGGTAAAGTCAACTGAAAAGTTGGCTTTTCTTTGTGATAATACAGGTCGTAACATTAAGTGAATTCTGCCGCGTCGTTAGAGAGGACTCCTTGAATTTTTTTTTAGGAGAACAAAAGGAAGTTGAGTTAGGGAGCATTTAGCGAAGACCATGGAAGACAGGAAGAACTTGGACAGCACTGTCAAAGAATCCTTCGGCGTATGGGAAACGACATGTATTAAAAGTATAGTTCGGAACTGGAGAGACCTTCCTTTGCACGGCAAAGCCGTAAAATAATGCATATAAGCCAGAGGTGAAATTGTAATTTAGCAAAGAAGGAGTCGGAGGAGTTCATAGTACCAAAGATGATAAAGACAACAAAACTTTATTTAGGAAAGGAACTCTACTTTATTCAAGTTTTTAAAGGAGGTAAGAATGAGTGAATGCGAAAGCTAACAACACCATAGATAAAGTTCGAGAACTTCAGAGAAAACTATATGTAAGTGCCAAAGTAAATGATAAGCGAAGATTTCATGCATTGTACGACAAAGTATATAGGATTGATATACTGCTTAAAGCATGGAAACAAGTAAAAGCTAACAAAGGGTCAGCAGGAATAGATAGTGTTTATATTGATGATATTGTTGAATATGGAGAAATGAAATTCATAAGAGAAATACAGCATGAGTTGATAGAAGATAAATATAAACCTAAAGCTGTTAAAAGAGTTTATATTCCAAAGAAAGATGGAAAGAAAAGACCACTTGGGATTCCTATAATAAAAGATAGGGTAGTGCAAATGGCAACAAAGATAGTCATAGAACCTATATTTGAGGCAGACTTTAAAGAGCATTCTTATGGTTTTAGACCAAAACGAAGGGCACATCAGGCATTAGAGGTCATAAGAAATAGTTGCAATAAATTTGGAAATTGGGTACTTGATGCCGATATAGTAGGTTATTTTGATAATATCAACCATGATAAGTTGATGATGTTAGTAGAGATGAAAATATCTGATAAGAGGATATTGAAACTTATAAGGAAGTGGCTCAAAGTTGGAGTGATGGAAGAAGGTAACATTAAAATTAATGTTACGGGAACACCTCAAGGAGGAGTCATTAGCCCTTTGTTGTCAAATATATATCTAAATTATCTGGATAGAATTTGGAATAAAACATTTAAACATCTGGGAACTTTGGTAAGATATGCTGATGATTTTGTTATAATATCAAGAACAAAGAGAGAAGTAGAACATGCACATAAAGCAGTAACTAAAATATTTGAGAAACTAGAACTACAGCTTCATCCAGAGAAAACAAAGTTCGTTAATACATGGAAAGGTACAGAAGGCTTTGACTTTCTGGGTTTTCATCATAGGCGAAGCCTAGAAGAAAACAGAAAGGGCGAGAGATTCTACACGATGATACAGATACCAACAAAGAAAGCAATGAAAAGCATGAGAGAAAAAGTAAATAAGGTGTTTGAAAGTCGTGCTACTCTTAAAATGAATATGTATGAAATAATTAGAAAGTTAAACAGGAAAATAGTTGGATTTAGAAACTATTATAGACTCAAGTATGCACCAAGACAATTGGTCAAAATTGATTTTCATATTATGGATAAGTTGATTGCGTGGTATAATAACAAACATCAAATAAGAATGAAACATACACGTAGTAGTAAAGTTAGAAGTATTATTAATATCAAGTTGGAAAAATTAGCTTATTATTAAGGCTGAAAGCCTTACAAAGAAGAATATCGGAAAGCCGTGTGCGAGAAAACCGCATGCACGGTTTGATGAGGAGAAGGTGGCGATTCGCCACCGACTTACTCTACA
>NZ_JAJNKE010000009.1 GCF_021043395.1 Clostridium guangxiense | reverse complement strand
AGTGAAAAAGTTAGTTTTTTAATGAGCAGGGCGAATTAAAACCCTTCACTCAGCTCGACAAATTCCAGTTTGTCTATCTATATTTAGATATTTGAAATTCCTTTCGTATATAAGAACAGATGTCGTTTAAGGCTTCATTTGATTTATTTGTAATTTTACTCATTGTGATAAAACCATGAGGAACACCTTTATATACATTAACTTTTACTTTAATTCCTGCATTTTTTAGTTTATTGGCATAGGCAATATCTTCACCATGAAGAGGATCAATTTCCGCTACTATGATAAGCGTATCTGGTAATTTTCTAAAATCTTTAGCTAAAAGAGGAGAAGCATAAGGATTTTTTCTGTCTTCTTTCCTTGGTACATATAATGATATATATTTTTCCATATCTTGTATAGATAGTTTAGCACTATTAGCATAATAAGACCAAGAATTACTATTTAATTTATAGATATTTGTAGGTGGATATATTAGAGCCTCACAAGCTATAGGAGGACCATTCTTATCTCTTGCCATTAAGGAAACAGCCGCAGAAAGATTTCCACCTGAACTATCTCCTGCAATAGCAATACGGTTTCTATCTCCATTTATGCTTTCTGCGTTTTTATAAGTCCATTGAAGGACAGAGTATATATCATTGACAGCAGCTGGAAAAGGATTTTCAGGAGCAAGACGATAATTCACAGATATTACAATTGCATTTGTGTTTTTGGAAAGTTTTCTACAAACGCTGTCATGAGTATTAACACTTCCTGCAATCCAGAAGCCCCCGTGAGAGTAAATAATTATAGGAAATTTACCTTTACCTTGAGGCGTATATATACGTACAGGAATTTTGTAAGAGTTTATATTTATAACAGTATTTTTGATATTGGAAAATGGTATAGTAGTATCCGATTTGTTTGATTGACTGTCTAGGTATTTTCTAGTTCCTTTTATTGAACTATAATTATTGCTTGGCTTGGGATTGAGTAGCTTATTTAACTGTAAATTTAATGCAACATATGTATTAAGCTTTCCATGGCCAGTTTCAGCTAAATTCCTAATAAAAAAAAAGCAAATTACAGTAAGTATAACTACGATAACCAAAAATATTTTAAGAAATTTTTTCACTTTTGCTACCTCCGAATTATATGAATCTTATACTTATGTATTTTTTACTAGATGATTATTAATATACATATAAAAATTAAGAGGTAGAGTACAAGGAATGAAAAGGATGAGAGTAGAAACTATGATAAGAAAAAATGATGATACACCCAAAAATAATAAACTATTACTGAAAAAGCTAAATTTCCAGTAATAGTTCAATAACAAATATGTTAATCACACAAAACTATCAAGAGCCTCTATTTATTAAATGAAGTTGCTAATTTTTAAACTCTCTTGTGTTTACTCTTGCAAAACTGTCAGTTAATATTGTTTTATTATTTTAATTAATTCTTATACGGATTTTAAATTTTACTTTACGTATAAATAATAGAAATTTTCTATATGATTTTTAAATAAAATACATATTATCATATAATTTGTAATTGTAAAATATATATGGTAAAAATCTATATTATATTTGTGTTTTAGAACCTATTTTAGAATTGCCAGTTATATCTAAATCATCTTTATATTCAATTTTATCAATATTACAGTTGTCGCCAATGGTTATTTTATTTCCACGAACTATTTTGGCAGTGGTATGCTCAAGATAAATGTTGTCACCTTCTATGGTTTGAGCTGTAAGACTATTTGATGAGCTTGAAAGCATATCTTTAATAATGTGAAATATTGAAGAGGAAATATCTGAAGAGTATCTAATATCTATATTTTGTCCTACAATTTCCTCTGCAGAGCAATAATCATATATTGTTATATTTATTTCATCTGCATTTAAAGTACCACCGATGTTAAAGCTGCCTTTAGAGAAAAATTTATCGCATTCACAGTCTTTTTCGATTTTTACACCTCCAGATAGCTTTATTTCTCCTCCGCTAATTTTACCATCTGTTTTAAAACCCCCCGATATATTTAGTTTAGAAACCTTTATATCACCATAAACACTACCACTGCCGCTTATAGTAACCTCATCGCCTTTTAAATTGCCATCAATTTTTGATGAACCGCTGCTTTTAAAAATTTCAGTATCTATGTTACCTGTTTCACTAAAGCTGCCAGAGGTTAATAATTGTTTTGAAGTAATATTTCCTTTAACATTGCAAGCACCACTGGTTTTCATAAAATTGCAATCAATGTCGCCGTTAATTTTGCATCCACCACTTAATTTAACCTCATTATAAAAACCTCCGTTAGCAATTCCAGCACCAGATAATTTTAAATTTCTTCTTTCATTCTCCATGACTAAAACCTCCATATACTTATTTCAATTTCAATTTTAACTCTTCAACACATTTAGCAATATTTAAATTCATAATGACTTTTGCAAAATCCTCTATATAAAATTTATTTTTGGCAGAGCATAAAATGCAAAAGCCTACTCCCATTTTTCTTATAAAAATTACGTCAAAATCTTCACCATTAAAGGTTAAATAATTTTTCATAAGAGTATTAAAGAGAGTCTTACTTTCGTCAAGTGATATATTACCTGATAATAAAAATTTATCGCATACATACATATAAAGAACTTCTTCAAAGGATAACTCATGAATTTTTGGCAGTAATTCTTTACATATATTCAAGGTTTCATTTGTAATAATGTTTTGACTAAGTAAGTTTTCATAGCTTAATTTAATCTCAGCAGCTTTATTTGAAAATAAATTAGCTAAATCATCTAGAGAAGCATCATCTTTCAGGTCTTTAATTTTTTTTATTCTATCGATTATTTTATCTCTAGGAAAGAAAGTTTCTTGTCCTGTGAAGGAAGATTTTTTTATAAACCAATCTTCAGGTATAAGTTCTTTGCGTTTCCATCTATATAATTGACCATAGGATATACTCATGAGGTCAAGTAATTCTTTTTTTGATATTAAATTATCTTCATCCATTTTTTTGCCTCCTTTTAAACTTAGTGTAACATAACATTGTTACGCTGTAAATAAAAATGCTAAAAATATTAAAATAAAATTATATAATTTGTTGTATATATTTAGATTAATATTATAATTAAAAGCATCATACAGATTGTCTATCTATAAAAAGGGGTGTGATTGTCTATGACAGATTTATTTTTAGCTAAGCCAGATATAAAATATAAAAAAAGCTTTGAAAAATATGTTATTGCATATAGAGAGGCTGGTGAAACTTATTATTTCAGTATGTATAAACAAGCTTTACAGAATTTTGGTGGATATTTAAAGTACCTAAATAATTGGATTAAAGGTATAGACTTGAAGGATGGATTTGTTAATACTTCAACCTTTTGGTTAATTGATAATAATGAAGTTGTTGGAGTAACGAGAGTTAGGCATGAAGAAGTGGAAGGTGCAGGTCATATAGGATATGATATATCGCCAATTTACAGAAAGAAGGGCTATGGCACTCAAATTCTTAAATTAGCCTTGAGGGAAGCTGAAAAAATAGGGATAAAAGATGTGATAGTGACTTGTAACGTAGAAAATACAGCTTCAAGAAAGATTATAGAAAAAAATAATGGTAGGCTATTAGGTACTATTTTTGATAAAGAAGAAAATGAAAACTTATATAAATATGTAATTAGAACTACAGAATAAGATATTTATATGGGGGGCACATGAAATAAATTTAGAAATGATAAAAACAGACAGTAAAAATTCCGGATATGCCAAAATATAAAATTATAAAGCATATGCCGGAAATTATAATAGTATATGTATGAAAAAAGCTTGTAATAAAATTAGTTATTGAAACTTAGCATCTCATGAGGAGAACGATTAATCCCCGGCCTTTGCAAAACATTCTTGGGCCTCTTTTTCTTTTCCAAGCATTTGAAGAAGTGAGCCTTTGTTTCTATATATTTCTTTTGAATTGGGAGCGATGTTAAGCGCCTTATTGTAATAAGGTAAAGCATCCTGAAGCTTGTTTAAATTAACTAAAGAACAAGCTTTATCATTATAGGCATAACTATTATTAGGATCAGTTTTTATAGCTTTATCATATTCTATTATTGCATCATTATCTTTCCCCATAGAAGCTAAACATAATCCTTTAGCATCATAGGCATTTGAATATTTTGAATTAAATGAAATAGCTTTATCAAAACACTGTATGGCCTCTGGATAACTTTCTTTGGCATACAAAGCTAGTCCCTTATTGTAGTATAAGATAGGATCTTTTGTGGATAATGAAATTGCCTTATCAAAAGCAGCAATTGCATCATCATACCTTTTGGCAAGTTTAAAGGATAACCCTTTTTCGTTGTAAATTTTTACACTGTTTTTGTCAATACTTAAGGCCATATCAAAGACTTTATTTGCATCATCATATTTGCCAAGATACACAAGACATGAAGCTTTATTGACTAATGCACTAGAAAATTTAGGATTTAATTTTAGAGCTTCGTCAAAGGAGTTTATTGCTAAGGAATATTTATTAGAAAGAGTTAAGCATACTCCTTTTTCATTATAGATTTCAGCACTTTTATATCCAAGTTCTATTGATTTATCAAAATATTTAATTGCATTGGCATTATTCTGCTGTTTAAATAAAGCTAAACCTTTATATGCATAAGCTTCACCATATTTTGGATTGAGTTTTATGGCACTTTCTGCACAAGAAATAGCGTTGGCATATTGTTCATCTAATATTAATACATAACTTTTATTAACAAAAGCTTTTGTATTTGTTTTATCTGCATTTATAGCTTTTGAATAATAGTTAATGGCATCATTATATTTTTTATTAGCGGTGGCAGTATCTCCTTTTTTTAAATAGTTTTCGCTTACTGATGTGCATGATGAAAGAATGGCAATTGTAAAAATAATTAAAATGCAAAATGAAAATTTTTTATGGCGCATAAAGACCACCCCCAAAAATATATTTTGATATAAATATACTTTAATTATATATTAAAAGTATATTTATATCAAACGTTTACTTAATCAATGGCATGGCTGTTTTAAGATATTAATTATGGTATACTAAAGTTAAATTGCAATGTTTTTTGAAGGGTGTGTAAAAAGTGTTTGGTTGGAAAGAATTATATAATGAATGTTTGAATTGTCATAAATGTGAACTTGGAAATAAAAGAACAAATATGGTGTTTGGAGAAGGAAATTTAAAAGCAAAGATATTGTTTGTAGGGGAAGCACCTGGAGCAGATGAAGATAGACTTGGAAGACCTTTTGTGGGAAGAGCAGGACAGCTTTTGACAAAGGGGTTAACAGCCTTAAATATTACAAGGGAAAATGATTATTACATAGCCAATATATGCAAGTGCAGACCAGAAAAAAACAGGACGCCATATGAAGATGAGGCTAGAGAATGTATTACTTATCTTAGAAATCAGTTTGCACTTATAAAACCTAAAATTGTGGTATGTTTAGGGGCAACAGCAATGAAATATTTGATGGAACCTATATTTATAAAATTTTGTGATAGCTTAAGCGAAGATAGCATACCAGAGGAATGGAAAATTGCAAGTAAAAGTAGAGAAATGAGAATTACAAGGGATAGAGGAAAGTGGATAGAATTTAATGGATTATATATTATGTCGACATTTCATCCTGCTGCACTTTTTAGAGATGAAAGTAAGAAAAAAGTATTTTGGGAGGATTTAAAAAAAATTAAGGTCAAATATGATGAATTATGAGGTGAGTCAGTTTGTTTGACATTAGTGATATAACAGTAAAGTATTGGGCTAGCGATGAATGTTATAAGGAAGCTGTTAAATATTATGAAAATTCTATGGTTAATAATGTACAAATAAAAAGACATTTTAATCCACTGTATAATGCCAATTTTACTAATATCAATGCTGAAGTTAAGGATAATAATTCTATCATTCACAATGTATTTATACTGTTTAATGATAAGACAGGTATAGTTTCTATAAGTTGTGACTGCATGGATGTTAAAAAAAAGCACAGTAATGATAACATATGTGAGCATATAGCAGCGGTACTTATAAAGTATGCAAGGGATAAAGAACAGGTAATTGAAGGTTCAAAAGATGTGTATACCAAAAAGTTTATTGGAAAGCTTAAGAATTCTATTTTAGATGATAATGCTTCTGGGAAACCTTTGAATATTGAAGTGAAATATGAATATTCACAAGTAAATACTAAAAAATCTTCTATTGAATTTAAAATAGGTGAGGATAAATTATATATTGTAAAAGATGTAGAACAATTTTTAAAGGCAATTACAAGAAAACAAGAAGTAATAGAATATGGCAAAAAATTTACTTATAATCCTAAAAAGTATTATATAAAAGATGAAGATAAGGATTTAATTAATTTTTTCAAGGAAATTTATTTAAGTGAATATGAAAGTTTTCAAGATTTAACAGGAACTATAAGTGGTAAAAAAATCTATCTTTCAGAAATTAATCTTAAGCAATTTTTTAGAATAATGGAAAACAGGAAATTTGATGCAGTAATTGATAAAGTTCAGTATTCTAATATTAAAATAAAATGTATTTTTCCGGAACTTAAGATGCATTTGAATGAAAGCGAAAAAACGATTGAAGTAGGTATTGATGGAGAAATGCCTGTGTTTTTAAATAGTAGTCACGATATTATTTTCTATGATGGATGTATTTATAGCATAGATGAAAAAAGCAGGGATGTATTTGAACCTTTTTATGAAGAATTTGAAAAAAATGGGGAGAATATAAAACTAAGTGGAAATCGTGCTAATGAGGTTATATCGTATATTATTACTATGCTTAATAAAATTAATATCAAGCTTAACGTAAATAAGAGTTTAAAAGAGAAACTCGTTAAAGTACCTTTAAATGCAGAAGTTTTTCTTGATAAACTTAATGACTGTATAATTGTAAATATAAAGTTTAAATACAATGAACTAAGTATAAATCCGCTTAGAAGGAGTAAAATTAAAGAGTCGGAAAAAGATGAGATTTTTATTAGAGATGTAGATAAAGAACTTAATATAATGAAATTGTTTGAAAATTATGGTTTTCAAAAGTACGGAGAAAGTTATATAAATAATTCTGAAGAACAAACAATAGATTTTTTTATTGATGGACTTGAAAAACTTCAGAATATGTCTCAAGTTTTTTATTCGCATAGTCTTAAAAATTTAAAAGTATATTCACCAAATAGTTATAGAGGTGGAATAAGAATTAATGATCAAAATTTCCTTGAGATTTCTTTTGATATAGAAGGTGTTGACAAAGCTGAACTTAAAGATGTTTTCGAAGCACTTAAGCTTAAAAAGAAATATTATAGATTAAAAAAAGGTGGTATCGTTTCTTTAGACAATGACACTATAAGAGATATTGCAAATTTCATGGAATATCTTGATATTAATTATTCCGAGCTTTCTAACGAAAATGTAAAACTTTCTAAATATAATGCTTTTTATATTGATAATGCACTGGAAAAATCAAACCTAAGTTTTTTTCAAAAAAGCAGTGAGTTTAATAAAATAGTAAGTTCTATAAAGGAAATAAAAAATGCAAATAGCAAGCTTCCAAAAGAATTTTCAAAAATATTAAGACGATACCAAAAAGTTGGATTTAATTGGTTTCAAACGCTTACAGTAGGCGGATTTGGAGGAATACTTGCAGATGAAATGGGCCTTGGAAAAACAATTCAAACTATAGCTTTTATTACTTCTGAAATTGAAAAAGGATGCCCATTTATTGTAATATCGCCTACTTCTTTAGTATATAACTGGAAGAATGAAATAGAAAAATTTTCTCCTAGTTTAAAAACTTTAGTTGTTATAGGAAGTAAGACTGAAAGAGAGGAACTCTTAAAAAATGCCTTGGAATATGATGTGTTATTAACCTCTTATCCACTAATAAGAAATGATATAGATGATTATGAAAAAATAAATTTTAAATACTGTTTTTTAGATGAAGCGCAGCAAATAAAAAATCCAAATTCTATTAATGCAAAATCAGTGAAAAGAATAAAAGCGAGAAATTATTTTGCACTTACGGGAACTCCTATGGAAAACTCTCTTACTGAGCTTTGGTCTATTTTTGATTTTATAATGCCTGGATATCTTTTAAGTCATTCTAAATTCATGAAGAAATATGAAGTGCCTATAGTAAAGGACAAAAATCAAAAAGTACTAAAAGAATTATCTAAGCATATACAGCCTTTTATATTAAGAAGATTAAAGAAAGATGTAATAAAAGAGCTTCCACCTAAGATAGAGCATAAGGTTATTGTTGAAATGACTGAAGAACAGAAAAAAGTTTATGCTTCATATTTAACTAATACAAAGCGCGAAATAGAGCGTGAGATAAATGAAAATGGATTTAATAAAAGCAAATTTTCAATTTTGTCACTTTTAACGCGCCTTAGGCAAATATGCTGCAATCCATCATCTTTTATTGAAAATTTTGATGGGAAAAGTGGAAAAATTTTAGCGCTTCATGATATCTTAGAGGAAAGTATAAATAATAATCATAGAATACTTATATTTTCTCAATTTACCACGGTACTTAAAGCTATAGGTAAAATGCTTAAAAATGATAAGATTAAATATATGTACCTTGATGGACAGACTAATATTAAGGATAGAACAGACATTGTAATGAATTTTAATAATGGTGTTGGAGATGTATTTTTAATATCTTTAAAAGCTGGTGGAACAGGACTCAATCTTACAGGAGCAGATGTGGTTATTCATTTTGATCCATGGTGGAATCCAGCGGTAGAAGAACAAGCTTCCGATAGAGTTCATAGAATTGGTCAGAAGAAAAGCGTAGAGGTTATAAAACTTATAGCGAGAGGAACTATTGAGGAGAAAATATATGATCTTCAAGAAAAAAAGAAAAAAATAATAAACGATGTAATAAATGATAAAAACAGTGATAAAAATATACTTTCCAAAATAACTGAAGATGAGCTTAGAGATATACTTGCATAAGTAAAAAACATAAGTGAAGATTGTTTGAAAAGTATGAAGGCTATTATGGCAATTAAGGAAAAAATGAAAAATGATAAGCTATATTTAAATAAAATTTTTATAAATGTAAGGGGTACATTTCTAAGCCTTTTTAAAATGTACCCCTTACATTTATTAATTTTATTTAAAGCGTTGCAGTACTACTTATTCACCTTTTCCATATATTCGACTTGAAGCTTATTTAGCTTTTCCATGCCTTCTTTTCTAAGTTTTTTATTTTCCTCTTCTATTTTTTCTGTTTCATTTATTCCATCCATTATAATTTTCCAAGTATTTTCAAGGGTTTCTATTTTTATAGACGGAGCACCAGTTAATTTTGCTATATCTATACTTTGATCTTTTAAATTTTGAGCATTTTTTAAAAGTAGCTCATTTGTTGCATTATCAAGAGCTTCCATGGATTTAGCAACAAGTTTTTGTCTTTTTAAGGTAACTGCTTGTATAAGACCATTTTTAAATACAGGAATTGTAACTATAAAGGCAGAATGAATCTTACCTATAAGTTTGTAATTTCCTTTTTGTATTGTTCTTATTTGTGGAGCTGTTTGAAGTGATACAACTTTTGCCATATTGAGATCATAAAGTCTTTGGTTTAGCATTTCAAGTGAATATTTAATTTCTTGAAGCTTTAAATTGTCATCTGGAGTCCCGGAGGCAGCTTTTTCTTCATAGTAAGGTAAATCCTCATTTTGTATCTCATTTATTGCAAGCTCACAGGCAGCACAATATTTTTCTAGTTCTGTATAATAATTAAAATTCTGAGAAAACATTTCTTCAAGCATTTTATTTGTTTTTTCTATTTCTGATTTATAGGAAGTTATTCTTGAATAAATTTTATCAATTTCTCCTCCAAGGCTTTGATATTTACTTAAAATGCTTTGTATTGTTTTTTTGCTGGAATTAAAAATACGAGAGAAGAAACTTTCTGGCTTTTCCTCTAATTCCTCTTTATCAAATCTTTTCATAATAACTGTAAGTTCTTTTAATAGAGCACCAGAATTTTCTACACTGCTGACTTTCATGGTGTTTAATATTTTATCTGAGAACTTTGAAATTTCAGATGCAGGTTCGCTTCCAAATTCCATTATTGCGTTAATATTAGAAACATCTAATTTTTTTGAAATTTGAATTACTTCAGGTGAATTTTTTAATTCCTTCTTTATATTCTCGAGCTTTTCTTCCATTTCTCTTTTAGTATTATTAGGAATTTCATTGTTTTCTGGAACTGCGTTATTGTAAACTGAATTTTCCTCTTTGAATCTCAATTATTTCATCTCCTTTAAGAGTTTCTTTTTAGCACGAAGTTTTCTTATCCATCTTATAAAAAAGTTTACTCTCTTGTATTTAAAATTTGAATTTGTAAACTGAAGTTTATGAATGTCGAAATAACCATCTTTCACAAAATTTTCAATGTCACTTGTGGCTCCTGGATTATAAATCAATATGTCAACCCCCATTGAATTCATAAACATGAGGCTTACAGCATCGGAAAAAGAAAAATGACCACTTTTATAATTATTAAATACTATTATTTTAGGAACATGAAGAGGATAATCAAAGTTTTGGAGTAAATTAAGAAGCTTAACGTCAAGATTCATTAAGACATTCAGTGTAGCTACTTTCATGATAAATTCATCTCTTGCTGACTTATCATCTATACATGTTAAAAAAGTTGATATTTTATCCATTACAGATAATTTTACATTTGTATTGAAACGCCTATATTTCCAAAAATCAGGAAGCTTGCAAAATTCTATTATTTTTTCGGCTATATTTTCTTGAAGACCAGGCTTTAAGTTTGAGTATTTCCAGTATTTAGATGTAATAAGTTTATTTTTACTTACCAGACCTTTTTTATCTAAAAGCGATGAATAAGTTTTAGACATACTACTATGTTTTTTTATATGAAACAAAGGAAAATGCTTGAAAAACAAAGTATTGTCTTGTTCTAAAAGTGCGCTTATATCTTCCCTGTATTGAATAGTATCTTGATATATTCCACTTATTTTAGAAAATAAATTTGGAATATAAACCTTGCTATTGTCTTTTGAAACCTTCCAACCAGGTCTTATAACTGCCTCTTGTTTTCCCCATATGTTTATTTCGTCATATGTAGTTTTTAAAGTATCAGCACAAACTTCATAATCTGCAAATTGCCATGGCTCATAACAAAATGATTCATTATCGTGGAACATCTTTTTAAATTCTTCAGTTGCACGAAATGCGTCTGTTTCTGTTCTTTGATTATGAAATTCATTATTTTCTTCGTTTAAACCGGACATTCGCCAATTTCCTCCCCAAATAAATATAGTTGCTCATATTTTTATTATTAACATTATATCAAAAAAAAACAAATTATAATATATAAGATAAACATTAATTTGAATAAGCTTTTTCACTGTTAGCTAATATTATTCCAATGCAAACCAGAATTAATGCTACTAAGTTTTTTATATCAAGGATATTTTCTTTTAATATAATTGCAGATAAAAGCACCCCAAAAACAGGCACCAGGAAGTTAAACATTGATACAAAACCAACTTTATTGTATTTTAAAAGCGCTGTCCATATTGAAAAAGCAGTTGAAGATAAAATTGCAAGATAAAATAAGAGTAAGGTTGATTCTGGTGTAAAAGTTGATAAGCTTCCTCTATTTAATAAGCCTAGTGCAGTCAAAATAAAACCACCTATGAAAAGTTGATAGCCCGTCACTATTATAGAGTCAAGAGATTGAGTTATTTTCTTTCCATATATACTGGAAGCGGAAGCCGCAAAAGCAGAGAACATTACAAGACCTTCACCTTTAAAAGAAAAAGAAAGTTTCAATACATCAGAAGAAAGATTGGCAGCAATTACTCCAATAAACCCTAATGTGCATCCAATTACCTTGTTGAAATTTAACCTGTCGTTCCTATATATAAAATGTGCAAGTATAATACTGAAAAAAGTGAGCGTGGCATTAACAATTGAACCTTTTGAACCTGTAGTATAACCTAAACCTATGTAAAAAAATACGTATTGTATAGTAGTTTGTGTTAAGCCAAGTATAATAATTTGTAATATATTTTTTTTATTAAATATTAGTATGTTTTTTCCACTTATAACTGCTATAATAAGTACAATAATACCAGCCAGTGTAAATCTATATCCTGCAAAAACAAATTTTGAAGGGATATCATTAGCTGATATTTTAAAAAGAGAATATCCAGTTTTAACTCCAGGAAAGGCACTTCCCCATAATAAGCAGCATATGGTTGCGAGTATGATTATGATTTTTTTATTTGTTAAAAATTTTTTAGTGTCCAATCTAAACATCCTTTCGCCATTTAAAAATATTGCGAAGTAACAGTATTTTGGAATATTAAATAAAATTAATAAATCTAAGTGGTTATTTAAAAAAAGTGGTTGCTTTGAGTTCTAGAAGGATAATGGGCAGAGCCCAAACCCCGGGTATGTTTACTCACTAATCGTTCAAACAAATCGAAATCTCTAAAGCTTTTAACAATTTGCCACTAAGATTTATAAAATTTTATTTAAACTATTCCTTCAATACTGTTACTTCGCTAAACCGGAAATGCAAGGTAAATTTTTTTCCGGTTCCCTATGAAAAATACTCTATAATCACTGTTAATCAATAAATGAGTGGACAAGTTCACACCCAAAATTCCGTAGGTACGGAGGAATTTTTTCCTTGAACTACCGTAAAAGCGAAGTAGCAGTGATGATGGAACAATTTAAAAAGAATCCAATAAATCTTGGTGAAAAAATCATAAAATACTTAGATATTTCAATCTGTCTGAGCGCCTAGCGAGTTATTGAAATATCTTAGGATTTTACGATTTTTCCACCTTAGATTTATGGATTCTTTTTAATGTTACAAGTCACTGTTACTTCGTAATATTTATGTTTAGCGCGACAGTCCCATAAAAACGTATGTATAATTTGTTTTATTTATTTGCCAAACTATTTAATTCATCGGCTAGACTCATGATTTCTTCTACGCTTGCATTGGTTTCTTGTACGGCAGCAGATTGTTGTTGAGTTGTATTCAAAGTTGCATCAGAGGTATCCAATGTTACATGAACTGAATTTTGTATTTTCTCAGTTAAGGCGCTTATTTTTGCAGCAGTTTCTTTAGAGGTTTCCGATAATTTACGTATTTCATTAGCAACAACTCCAAAGCCCTTTCCAGCATCGCCAGCACGTGCTGCTTCAATTGATGCATTTAATCCAAGCATTTTTGTTTGATTGGCAATGTCTTTTATGTACGTCAAAATAGAATTGATCTCATTTGATAATTTATCAACATTTAATATTTCATTATTCAAACTTTCTTGATTTTCTGCGACTTGTACAGATGAAGCTGCTAGTTCTTCCATGGCAGCGGATATTTGGCTAAAATTCTCTGAAAGGATATTAGTCATTTCTTTTATTTTAAGTTGCTGGTGTCCAATCTGTGATAAGGCGTTTACAACAGTAAATAAAATATTTGCAGCAGCTTTAACTTTATTTTCAGCTAATGAAGTTATTTTATTGGCTTCCTCTTTGTATTTTTCACTATCTAGCCCAAGTTCACTGGCTGTTTTTAAAATTTTCTCTTCATCGACTTTTGAAAAAACAATTTGACCTCCAAGAATTGTGCCGAATTGTTTTCCATCAATTATAATTGGAACTGCAAAATCGATTAATCCCGCATGGCAGGTATATATATAAGGCTTGCCAGTTCTAGCGGCTTCTTCGCCTCCAATTCTATGTGATTCTGCACATTTTTTAATTCCTTTTTCATTTGATTGAGTATATTTAGAACAGAAATTTGTATATCTTGTCGGTTTTGTAATAGGAACACCATCCATATTAACAGTGATACTAGCTATTTCCATACTTTCTCCAAAATCATCTTGGAATTTTTGTAAAAAATCTAAGTCAATTATATCTTTAAGTTTTATATTCTCTAAGTTAAAAGAATCATTTGGCAAATTAAGCTTCCCCCTTTAAATTAAGTTTTATTTTTAATGTAAAATGCAAAATTAACTTATGCATATGATAAGGGATAATTGGAAGTTGGGTTATACGAATGCATAAGTTAATTTTGCGACCATAGTTGAAGATTGGTTATTGTAACTATCAAAATACTTATAAAACAATTTGCGTATTTTGTTTCATAACGTACCTATGATAATGATAATAACTATAGGCTTTTACGCTTAATGTGATATAATTTATTAGTATAATATCAAAAAATGTTATGAAACGTTTTTTGATACACTGTATAAAAATAGTTTGGAGGAATACTATGGTAGTTGAACCAATAAAAGATAAAATAAAAATAAAACAATTGTATTATTATTTAAATGGAAAAAATCCTAAGTATGGTTTGCTCTTTAAATTTGGACTAAATACAGGACTTAGAATCAGTGATATTTTGCCTATAAAGGTAAAAGATATTTTTAATGAACGTGGAGAATATAGATATTACCTTATATTAAAAGAAAAGAAAACTGGAAAAATAAAAAAAATAAAATTGAACAATGCCATTAAAAAAGCTATAAATTCATTTGTAAAACAACAAGAATTAACGCAAGATTCATATTTATTTTATAGTCGTAAAGGCGGTCATTTAAAGCGTATACAAGCTTATAAAGTTTTAAAAGAAGCTGCTAATATTTGCTATGTGGAAAATTTTGGCACACATAGTTTACGTAAAACATGGGGATATTGGACATACAAAGCATCAAAATATAATATAGGATTAATTATGGATACATTTAATCATAGTTCTCAGGGTATTACTCTTAGATATATAGGAATTAATCAAGAGCAGAAAGATGAATTGTATTCCCTTGTGCAATTTTGAATAAACTGTAGCTTTTTATAAATAATTGCCTTATTGTCATAAATTTAATAATTGTGTAGAAATTTTAAAAAATATATGTTATTATATATACATATTTATGAAACAAAATACGCATATTGTTTCATGAGCTTACAATTACAAGATTAAGTTTATAAATTATCCAAAATTTAAAATATAATGTACTATGAAAAGCTTTTAATTGGCATTAAACGGATTATATTTGAATTTTATGGCAAAAAGGACGAATGAAAATAAGTTTGTTAGTTATAAATTATGACATAATAAAAAAATTCTACTGTTTTGAGAAATAACATTAGAATTTTTTTTGCATAAATATTTGCTTTTTACATTTATTTACAACGAAGTTTTTTGATATTATTTGCCCTGTTTAAGAGGTTTTAACAATTTTTGAGAAGTATCTTTGGGGAATGTAACCTTTTTTAATTCCTTCAGTGACTAGTAAATAAGTAGCTGTAGTATCAAATCTAGCGTCATGGAAATTGCCGTCTCCTTGAAAAAGCTTTTTACTTAAATCTTTAATATGAGATGAGTTTATATTTAAAAATCTTACAGCTTCTTCAAGTCTAGGATTTTTATAATTTCCATTATTATTTATTATTTTGCATATGTTTTTGTAATAGTTCATGGTACAAAAGATATGGTTAGGGTTAAAAATCTCTCCGCAGCAAGCCAATTCGTGAGTTAAAAATTTTATATCAAAATTAACATTATGACCTATAAGTATATCTGCTGTTTTAAAATCGTCTAAGAAAAATTCCAGATTATCTTTAAAAAACTTGCCGCCGCTCAATTCGTTTAAAATTTCTACACTGAAGCCGTGTACATCTTCTGCACTTGGCTCTACGTAATCTACGGAAAAAAATATGTTTTTTCCAATGGTTTTGTTTGGTTTTATATTTGTATCTACTAGGATGTAGCTTAACTGGCATATGTTGCCTGGTCTTAAACCAGTTGTTTCGGTATCAAAAAATATCATCTTCATATTTTATCAGAACTCCTATTATAAATTTATTGTATAGTTTAGTATTATAAAACAAAAAAGAACTGACATCAAATATTAAGTAAAGCGCAAGTAACAAAAATAAAATACTATGTGATGAATTCCATATTAATTGTCTCTTAACTGTACGTTATTCTGTTGATAATTATGGTGTTTTATATAAAAAATATATATTACGAATTAGTATAAAATAATGTATAGTTGACAATAATAAGTTTATGTACTAATATATAATCTATAAATGCATTGATGGGAAGAGTAATAAATGGACGCATGCAAAGAGAGCTGATGTATGGTGAAATTCAGTGGTGTAAAAGTTTATGAACATGGACCCGGAGCAGAATATCTGAAATTTAGTAGGGTATTACGTAAGCATACGTTAAAATGCAGGGTGATAAAATAAATTATGAATTTATGAGTCACTTAGTGAGATTTTTGTCGTGAGATAAAAATAAAATAGAGTGGTAACGCGTGAATTCGCCTCTAAATAAAAACGTAAAAGTTTTTATTTAGAGGTTTTTATATTTTAGAGGAGGCTTTTACAATGTCAGAAAAAAAACCATTTTATATTACAACACCGATTTATTATCCATCTGCAAAATTACACATAGGAAACACGTATACAACGGTTGCAGCAGATGCTATTGCAAGATTTAAAAGACTTCAGGGCTATGATGTATTTTTTCTAACAGGTTCAGATGAACACGGACAGAAAATACAGAGGATAGCAGAAAAAGAAGGAGTTACTCCAAAACAATATGTTGATAAAATAGTTGCAGGTATAAAAGACTTATGGAAAATGATGAATATAAGCTATGATAAATTCATAAGGACAACAGATGATTATCATGTAGAGACTGTACAAAAAATATTTAAGAAACTTTATGATCAAGGAGATATATATAAAGGTTCATATGAAGGCTGGTACTGCACACCTTGTGAATCTTTCTGGACTGAAACTCAGCTTCAAGATGGTAAGTGTCCAGACTGCGGAAGACCTGTAGAAAAAACTAAGGAAGAAGCATATTTCTTTAAAATGTCAAAATATGCTGATAAACTTATAAAATATATAGAAGATCATCCACATTTTATTCAACCTGAATCAAGAAAAAATGAGATGTTAAATAATTTTTTAAGGCCAGGACTTCAAGATTTGTGTATTTCAAGAACATCATTTAATTGGGGAATACCAGTTACTTTTGATGAAAAACATGTCATTTATGTTTGGATAGATGCGCTTTCAAATTATATAACAGCTCTTGGTTATGGAAGTGAAAATGATGAAAACTTTAAAAAGTATTGGCCTTGTGATGTTCATCTTGTAGGAAAAGATATAATAAGATTCCATACAATTTATTGGCCAATTATGCTTATGGCTCTCGGCCTTGAACTTCCAAAACAGGTTTTTGGCCATGGCTGGCTTTTAGTTGATGGGGGGAAAATGTCAAAATCAAAGGGAAATGTTGTAGACCCTGTATTATTAGTTAATCATTTTGGCACAGATCCTGTAAGATATTATCTTTTACATGAGATACCATTTGGAGCAGATGGACTTTTTAATAACGAAATTTTTATAAAGAAGATAAACTCTGATCTTGCAAATGACCTTGGAAATTTAGTTTCAAGAACTGTGGCTATGCTTGAAAAGTATTTTGATGGAATTATTCAACCACCTTTAGAAAAGGAAGAACTAGACAATGAACTTATAGATTTGGCACTTGGACTTCCAGAAAAGCTTGATGCAGACATAAAAGATTTAAAGATACCTGAGGCACTTGATCATATATGGGATGTTATAAAAAGAGCAAATAAATATATAGATGAAACAGCACCATGGGTTTTAGCTAAGGATCTTTCTAAAAAGGAGAGGCTTGGAACAGTTTTATATAATTTAGTAGAAACACTTAGAATAGTATCAACTGTACTTTCTGCTTTCTTACCTGAAACAAGTGAAAAAATAAACGCTCAACTTAACATTGAAACTGCAACTTGGAATAGTCTTTCTGCCTTTGATGGAACAAGAGCAGGAACAAAAGTTAAAAAAGGAAATGTAATATTTCCTAGAATAGACCTTGATAAAGCGCTTGAAGAACTTAACAAATTAAAGGAAGAGCAGATGAAAAAGGCAGCACAAGGACAGGAAGCAAAGGCTGAACCAATAAAACCTGAAGTAACAATAGAAGACTTTGAAAAACTTGATTTTAGAATTGTTAAGGTGTTGGAGTGTGAACCAGTGAAGAAATCAGATAAACTCCTCAAACTCAAAGTTGATTTGGGTGGAGAAGAACGACAGGTGGTATCAGGAATAGCAAAATTTTATAAGCCAGAAGAATTAGTTGGAAAATCTGTAATACTTGTCGCTAACTTAAAATCTGTAAAACTTAGAGGAGAATTATCACAAGGCATGATACTTGCTGCTTCTAATGAAGATGACAGCAAATTATTTGCAGCAACTATAGATGGTGAGCTTCCAACTGGAAGTGTGGTAAGATAAGTATAATAAAATTCCAGAGAATACATAACTCTCTGGAATTTTATTATATTTATAAGAAAGGAAAATGTCTCATATATTCCTGATAAAATTGATTGATAAAATCCTCTATAATTAAATTTAATTGTAGAGGATTTTATTTAGAAGATTATATATTTAAAGGCTTAATGTCTTTTTACATTAATCGCCTGTTCACCCTTTTGACCTTCAGTTACATCAAATTCAACTTCCTGACCTTCTTCAAGAGTTTTAAATCCATCTTCTTTAATACCTGAATAATGTACGAATACGTCATTTCCTTCCTGGGTTGTAATAAATCCAAACCCTTTTTGAGAATTAAACCATTTAACTGTTCCTACCATATAAAGACCTCCAAAATAAAATATAAAATGAAAATTCATTCATCTAATTAATAGTATATCTATAAATTTAGATTATATACATATATTTATAAATAATACTAAAATACTGTTATAATAAAAGTAGAAAGCAATATTTTTACGAGGTGATTTTATGAAGCATAAATTTAATATATTTAAAGGAGAACATAAGCCAGGTTTTGGAGCTAGAGATTTTTTAAAATATGTAGGTCCTGGACTTCTTGTCACCGTAGGTTTTGTAGATCCTGGAAACTGGGCTTCCAATGTATCAGCTGGTGCTGATTATGGATATAAGTTATTGTGGATGGTAACACTTTCTACTATTATGCTTATAATATTGCAGCACAATGCAGCTCATCTTGGAATAGTTACAGGAGATTGTTTATCAGAAGCAACTACAAAAAACGTGAAACCTGGGTTAAATAGATTTATATTATTTAGTGGAGTGGGGGCAGCAATATCTACAGCTATGGCAGAACTTTTGGGAGGAGCAATAGCTTTAAATATGCTTTTTAAAATTCCAATAAAAATAGGAACTTTGATAATGTTATTTGTTGTAATGTGGATGCTTTTTTCAAATTCTTATAAAAAACTTGAGAGATGGATAATTGGTTTTGTTTCAATTATAGGAATTTCATTTATATTAGAAATTACACTGGTAAATATAGATTGGAAGATTGCTGCTATTAGTTTTATAAAGCCAGAAATACCTGTAGGGTCAATGCCAATCATAATGAGTGTTTTAGGAGCTGTTGTTATGCCGCATAATTTATTTTTACATTCTGAAATTATACAGAGTAGGCAGTGGAATATACAAAAAGAAGAAGTTATAAAAAAACAGCTTAGGTACGAATTCTTTGATACAATTTTTTCCATGCTTGTAGGTTGGGCAATAAATAGTTCAATGATATTACTTGCAGCAGGTACATTTTTTTCAAGTGGTATTAAAGTTAATGAATTAACTCAAGCACAAAGTATGCTTAGGCCTATTCTTGGAAGTCGTGCTTCAATAATATTTGCAGTGGCATTATTATTTTCGGGTATATCATCGACGGTTACAGCTGGAATGGCAGGAGGAAGTATATTTGCAGGTATATACAAGGAGCCATATGATATAAAGGATAGTCATACAAAAGTTGGTGTTTTAATAACACTTGTATTGTCAGCTGTTGTAATATTTTTTATAACAGATCCATTTAAGGGGTTAATATATTCTCAAATGCTTTTAAGTATACAGCTTCCAATAACTATATTTACCCAAATATATCTTACTTCATCTAAAAAGGTCATGGGCAAATTTGTAAATAGTTTGTTGGATAAATCACTTCTCATAATAATAGGAATAATTGTTACAGGATTAGATATAGGATTGCTAATTACTTCTTTTAGATGAAAACTATATATTTACACCATTAATATAATGATTTATACTAAGTATGCATAAAAACTTTTAGATATGGGAGGAATAAGTCAGAGCATATTCTGACAATAAAAAATGGCTGAATCTATAGTTAAACCAGTTTATCAGAAAATAGCAATTGATATTGCAAATAGAATAGTGGATGGAGATCTTAAAGTTGACGATAAATTATATGGAAGGTCTGTTCTTGCAAGTAAATATAATGTGTCACCTGAAACTATAAGAAGAGCTATAGCTATATTAAGTGATATGGGTATAGTTGAAGTTGTTAAAGGTAGTGGAATTACAATAAAATCAGTAGATAATTGTTTGAAGTTTATCGATAAATATAAAGAAATAGATTCTATGCAGTCTTTAAAAAAGGAGGTCGAAAATTTAATACATAAAAAAGATGAGTATGAAAGAAAAATAAACAGCGTAATAAATGAATTGGTAGATTACTCAAGTAGATTTAGCAAGAGTGATCCATTTACTCCTTTTGAATTTGAAATATATAGTAATATGGAAATCGTAGGCAAGAGTATATCTGAAACAAAGTTTTGGCAGAATACAGGTGCTACAATTATAGCAATAAGACGTGGTGAAAAACTGATACTTTCACCGGGACCTTATGCTACTTTTGAACATAAGGATACAATTATAGCAATAGGAGATGAAACGAGTTACTATCGTTTAAGAAAGTTTTTATATAAAGAGAATTAATGAAAATAAAGTGCCGTAATACCATGAACAATGGTTTTATGGCATTTTATTTTAAGATTTATTTTTATTAGAAAAAAACATGTAAAATATTGCTATTTACATAACTAATATATTATAATATAATTAAAGAAACAACTCTTACTTTGCAACAAGTTGCTTGTTTTAATATTATGTGGGTATAGTATTTAGAAGTTTTTATAATCAAAGAAACAACTTTAAAATAAAAAAAAGTTGTTTATCTGTAGAAAAGGAGGAGTTAGATGATAGAATTTAAAAACGTATGTAAAAGTATAGGAGGAAAACCAATAATAAAGAATGTAAATATTACTATAAATGATGGAGAATTTATAACTTTTATTGGACCTAGCGGCTGTGGAAAGACAACGACATTGAAAATGATAAACAGGCTTATTAAGCAAAGTTCAGGTGAAATATTGATTAATGGAAATAGGATAGAAGATGAAAATATAATTAAGCTTAGAAGAAACATTGGATATGTAATACAGCAAACAGGTCTTTTTCCACATATGACGGTTAGGGAGAATATTATGCTTATACCTTCACTGGAAAAAATTGATAGGAATGAAATAGATGATAGGATAGAAAAACTTTTGAAGTTGGTTGGCATGGAAGCTTCAGTTTATATGGATAAATATCCGAGTGAACTTAGTGGAGGCCAGCAGCAGAGAATAGGCATAGCTAGAGCATTTGCAATGAATCCAGAAATAATACTTATGGACGAGCCATTTAGTGCATTAGATCCTATAACAAGAAATCAGCTTCAAGATGAGGTATTTAATATACAACAAACTTTCAAGAAGACAATAGTATTTGTTACTCATGATATGGATGAAGCATTAAAATTAGCAGATAGAATTTGTATAATGAAAGATGGTTCAGTAATGCAATATGATACACCAGATAAAATACTTAAAAATCCTATAAATGATTTTGTTAAGAATTTTGTTGGTGAGAATAGAATATGGAATCAACCTGAGTTAATTAAGGTTAAAGATATAATGATAAAGGATCCAGTAAAGTCAGGAAGTGAAAGAACTGTGCTTCAAGCCTTGGAGATAATGAAGTCTAGTCATGTTGATAGCTTGCTAATATTAGATAAGGAAGGTAAGCTAGATGGACTTGTTACCTTAAAGGATATAAGAAGAAACATTGACAGAAATATAAGGGTTAGCGAAATTATGAACAGAAATATTATAACAATTAATGCTGAGGAATCAATAGTAAATATTATGAAGAAAATGCGTTATGAAAAGATAGGATACGTCCCAGTTACAGATGATGAATCTAAATTAGTTGGACTTGTTACTAAAAGTAGTCTTTTGTCAGTTTTAACTACTCAGTTTATTGAAGGTGAGGTGGAAGCTTTTGAGTAATTTTGTTAATTTTATATTAGAGAGAAAAGACCAAATATTCACTCTATTTTTGCAGCATATAGAACTCACAATATTTGCAGTTTTAGTCTCAATAATTGTAGGGGTTCCACTAGGTATTTTAATAACAAGAGTAAGGAAGCTTTCTACTCCTGTAATAGCAGTTGCTAATATAGCTCAATCAATACCAAGCTTGGCACTTTTAGGATTTTTAATTCCTGTGTTTGGAATAGGTAGTAAACCATCAATAATAATGGTAGTTATATATTCTCTGCTCCCAATTATAAAAAATACTTATACAGGACTTATAAATATAGATGCGCCTATAATAGAAGCGGCGACAGGGGTTGGGCTTACAAAAAGCCAGATCCTTTTAAAAATAAGTATTCCTCTTGCTATGCCAATTATAATGTCAGGTATAAGAATATCTGCTGTAACAGCAGTGGGACTTATGACAATAGCAGCATTTGTTGGCGCAGGTGGTCTTGGATATTTAGTATTTTCAGGGGTGCAGACAGTAAATAACTATATGATACTTGCAGGTGCAATTCCAGCTTGTTTTCTTGCTTTATTTTTAGATTTTATAATAGGAAAAGTTGAAGAACATGTTGTTCCAGAAGGAATTAGAATTTCTAAGGGTGAAAAAATCAAGAGGAGAAAGATTAAAAATAGAAAGTTTAATAAAATTTTAGCTGCAGTACTTGCGGTGATAATAGTTGTGGTGAGTTGTGTTGCATTTTATAATTCTAGAAATAAAAAAGTTATAGTAATAGGTTCTAAGAATTTTAATGAGCAGCTTATACTTGGAAATATGGTTGCATCACTTATAGAACATGATACAGATTATAAAGTAGAAAAAAAGTTGAACTTAGGGGGAACCAATGTTGTCTTTAGCGCTATGAAAAGTGGTGATGTGGATTTATATGTTGAATACACAGGAACAGGACTTGTGGATATAATGAAACGAAATAGTATTTCAGATAAAGATAAGGTTTATAACATGGTAAAAGATTATTTTGATAAAGAATATAATATGGAGTGGCTTAAACCAATTGGTTTTAATAACACTTATGTTTTATCTATGAAAAAAGAACTTGCCAATAAATATAATATAAATACAATATCAGATTTATCGAAGATGAGTAATAACTTTACATTAGGAAGTACCATGGAGTTCTTAAATAGAGCTGATGGATATTTAGGACTTCAAAAAACGTATAATATTAATTTCAAAAATACGAAGGGACTTGATGGAGGACTTAGATATTCTGCACTTAATAAAAACGAAACTCAAGTTACTGATGCCTTTTCAACGGATGGGCTTCTTAAAAAGTTTGATTTAAAAACTCTTAAAGATGACAAAAACTTTTTTCCACCTTATTATGCAGTTCCTTTAGTAAAGAAAGAAACATTAGAGAAATATCCTAAACTCAAAGGTGTGTTAGAAAAGCTTCAGGATAAGATAACTGATAGTGAAATGAGAGAATTAAATTATAGAGTGGATAGTGGCGAAAAACCAGAAAAAGTTGCAGATGATTTCTTAAGAAGCAAAGGGCTTATTAAATAATTTCTTCAATGATTTCAGTTTAGTCGAAGTAACAGTATTTAATATTTCAAGATACTGCTACTTCGTCATATTTTTTTAGGATGCTTGGCTCAACATAAACTTATGAATTACATGAGCTACTCCGTCTTCTTCATTTGATTTTGTAACATAGTCGCATATTTTTTTTACTTCTGGAAAAGCATTGCCCATAGCGACTCCAAGTCCTGCATACTTTACCATAGCAATATCGTTACCAGCATCGCCTACACATATAATTTCATCAGGGCTCAAACCTAGATTTTTGGCTAAAAGGCTTACCCCAAATCCCTTGTCTACTTTTTTATTTAAAAATTCTAGAAAAATATCTTCACTTCTCACAACAGTATATTTGTTATGAAATTTTTGAGGTACCAATTTTTCTGCTCTATCCAAGTTTTCTTTTGAATCTACAAGCATTATTTTTATTATGCTTTCATTTCTGTCAATAGCATCAAATGGCTTTTCAATGAGAGAAAGGTTATTCATGTAAGCTTCACGCTCGCTGTAAGGGTTTATTTTTGGAGTAATACATTCATTGGTAGTAAGTGTATGAACATTTAAGTTTAGTTTTAAGCTTAAATCGTATATTTCCTGTAAATCTTCATATTTCATTAAATTCTCAGCTATTATATGGCCAGTTTTTGTTTTTTGAACTACAGCACCATTAAAGGCTACTGCATAATCGTCATCTCCCATTAAATCTAGTTGCTTTAAATATTTTTCAATTCCTTTTGCTGGTCTTCCAGTAGCAAGAACTACTTTATATCCATTTTCTTTCGCTGTTTTTATTGCGTCAAAATTCGCTTTAGATATTGTTTTATCGTCTTTCAGGAGAGTTCCATCCATATCAAGTGCAATTAGTTTGTACATAGCAAATCCTCCAATTAATTTAATATAAGATTTTCGTATATTGAAAGTGAACATACATGAGGTTTGGGCTAATATATATATGCGCAATACAAGTTAAAGAAGGATAATGGGCTTACATCCCAAACCCCGTGCATGATCATTATCCTTCTATACATTAAGCAAATAATCGCTTAAAATTACCATTTAGATTTGTAGAATTTTTTTAATGTGACGAAGCATTGTTACTTAGCAATATTTTTAAACTGCTAAAGTTAAATTGCATGTTTCTACATAATAATATTATATCATCATATATAAGGCTAAGATAACCCCAAAGTTTTAATGTGCACGTTTACTAATCTTTTTTATTGAAAAAAAAATAATAAACTGATATAATTACTTTGTTTAGCTAGAAAATTTAGTTGATGCTGAATCGTAATTAATTAGGAGATGAATATTAAATTGAGATTGCATTGATTTAGAATTATTATATAGATATATAGTGAAACTAGTTCAACTACAATCTATATATGTACCATGATCCATTAAATATTGGTATTTTGGAGCACATACAGATTAAGTTTCACAGTGTTTTCACTTTATTAAAGTCTGTATTGATTCAGGCTTTTTTGTTGTAATGAAATAAAGATAAACCATTTGAAACTTCGAAATTAATTTGTACTAAAATGCTGTCTTCTGAGTATTATGCTGTAAATTGATTTTGACAGTTGAAATGGTTTATCTATATGTAAAGGAGAGAAAAAATGGCTGATCTTATAAATGAAATAGAAAAAAGACGTACTTTTGCTATAATATCTCACCCAGATGCAGGAAAAACAACTCTTACAGAAAAGTTATTGTTATATGGTGGAGCTATAAGGCTAGCAGGTTCTGTTAAAGCAAGAAAAGCTTCAAAGCACGCAGTTTCAGATTGGATGGAAATAGAAAAACAAAGAGGAATATCTGTAACTTCATCCGTTATGCAATTTAATTATGAAGGGTATTGTATCAATATTCTCGATACTCCAGGACATCAGGATTTTAGTGAAGATACGTATAGAACATTAATGGCCGCCGACTGTGCGGTAATGGTAATCGATGCTGCTAAAGGTATAGAGGCTCAAACTAAAAAGCTATTTAATGTATGTAGTCTTAGAGGAATACCTATATTTACTTTTATAAATAAAATGGATAGAGAGAGCAGAGACCCATTTGAACTTTTACAGGATATTGAAAATGAACTTGGAATAAAGTCTTATCCTATTAATTGGCCAATTGGTTCAGGTAAAGATTTTAAAGGAGTATATGACAGAGAAAATAAGCTTGTACAAGTGTTTGATGGTGGAAATCATGGTCAAACTGAAGTTGAAGCATTAGAAGGAAATGTAGATGATAATATTTTCAGAGATCTACTAGGTGATTCACTTCATGATAAGCTTATAGAAGATATAGAATTATTAAATGTTGCTGGTGATAAGTTTGATATAGAGAAAGTAAGAAAAGGTGAACTTACTCCTGTATTTTTTGGAAGTGCTCTTACTAACTTTGGTGTTAAGCCTTTTCTTGAGGAATTTTTAAAATTAACTTCGCCACCTCTTCCAAGAACATCTGATAAAGGTGAAATAGATGTATTTGATGAAAAGTTTTCAGCTTTTATATTTAAAATACAGGCAAATATGAATAAAGCACATAGAGATAGAATTGCCTTTATGAGAATTTGTTCTGGTAAGTTTAAAAAGGGCATGGAAGTATTTCATGTACAGAAAAATACTAAAATTAGACTTACACAGCCTCAGCAGTTTTTAGCACAGGATAGAGAAATAATAGAGGAGGCTTATGCTGGTGATATAATAGGTGTGTTTGATCCAGGAATTTTTAGTATAGGAGATACACTTTGTGAAAGCAGCGATAAATTTAAGTTTGAGGGAATTCCAGTGTTTGCGCCAGAGCATTTTGCAAGGGTTAGAACAATAGATACAATGAAGAGAAAGCAATTTATTAAAGGTGTAACACAGATAGCACAGGAAGGCGCAATACAAGTATTTAAGGAAACAAATATAGGAATAGAAGAATTAATTGTTGGTGTAGTTGGTGTACTTCAATTTGAAGTTCTTCAATATAGACTCAAGAGTGAATACAATGTTGAAATTAAAATGGATATGCTTCCATATAAAAGCATAAGATGGATAGAAAATGAAGATGTAAACATGGACGATTTAACGTTAACTTCAGATACCAAACGTGTAAAAGATATGAAAGATAGAAATCTTTTGCTATTCCAAAGTGAATGGTCAATAGGATGGGCACTTGAGCATAACAAAGGTTTAACATTATCCGGTGTCGCGAAAAGTGATGAGTAAACATATAGAGGTTTGGGCGAAGCCCATGTGATTTGAGAACAATAAATTAGTCCTCACTATAATAGAGGAAAAACTAATAAATTAGTCATATTAAGCTGGGAGGTTTGGGCGAAGCCCATGTGATTCACTCTATTGAAAGATATTAAATGAAAGCCATAAATCTAAGAGGCTAATTATTAAAAGCTTCCAAGATTTATGACCTTTATTTAAACTGTTCTGCTATATTATTACTTTATATAACTGGAGGTTTAGGTAAAAGCTTTCTCAGTTTTTTTACGAAAAATACGCTGAGAATAAGTTTTAACAATAAAAGCATAAATAATACATTATAAAGATTCACGTCTAAATTCTGTAGGCACGGAGGAATTTTTTCCTTGTACCACCGTAGGAGCGAAGTAACAATGCTGAAGGAACGATTTAAAAAAATCCTAATAAATCTTAGATTTATAGGATTTTTTTAACGCGACGAAGCGTTGTTACTTCGTAATTTCTTAAGATGAAATAGAATTGTTGTCTATTTCAAAAGCTGAAGTATTGTTTCTGTAGTAGTATTTATCGAGTAGAGGCTGTACCTTTTTCTGCATCTTTCCAATAACAAAATCTGTTAATTTAACAGAACAGTATGCTAAAATCAAACCGCCGAATACATCAAGTACCCAATGTATTTCAAGATATAGTGTTGAGTAAATAACACTTAAGCAGAAAAATCCCCATACACATTTAAATAATTTATCCTTTTCACGCAAAACAAGTAAAAATGCTGCAAAAGCTATAGAAGTATGCATTGATGGAAAACAATTAAGTGCAGTACCAGACTTTTCGGCGAATGAATGAAAATGTCTTGCAAGACCATCAGGTTCACCTAATACGAACCATACTTCTTGAAGATGAAAAGTTATATAAAATGGGCTTATAAGGAAAATTTGAAATACATGAGCAGAACAAATATATTTAATCATTTTCTTATAATCTCGTATTATTGCAGATCTTAATATGCATATCATTGGTGGAAGTATAAAACCATTATTATAAACTAGCCTAAAAAACCAAGTTAAGTTATCGCTTTTATACATTCTAAAAATGGCACCATTATTAAAAGGTATTTTTTTAAATATAGGGTTAAAATCTACGACTATTTTAAGTTTTCTTTCTAGGTTTAGCATTTGTCCCCAAATTGCATAGCCATTTTTATTTATATACCATAAAAAAATTGCAAGTGGTATACAAAGAAGAATAAATGGAAGCCACTTAACATCTTTTCTCATGTCTTTATATGCAGTAAGAAAGATAAACCAATAAATTGATGCAATAACTTTATAACCAGGAGTTGCATTAACCAAATAAACATGTAGTGTATTTATAAAAAGTATTGTTCCGATAATTATAGGATAATATTCTTCTACAAAGTTAAAAATCTTCTTAAAATTATTTAATGTAGCTTGTCTGTTTAAACTTAACATTAATTCACCTCCATGACAGAGTAAATTATAACATATTAAATATGTAAAGTTAACTAAAATAGCAATAAAATTTGACTATTGAATTGTGGAAATTAGTATAAATAAAACAAATATGCTTAAAAATTTGGGATAAATACGGGATTTAGTAGGGGAATTAACAGATGAGTAACAAATATTTACACTTTGATTACATTAACCATTTTTATAATTGAATTTACATTAAGTTCCATAAAGACTATATGTAATATAATGGAATTAATTAAAATTAAGGCTGTTGTAAAATAAGAAAAGAAATTAATACTATAAAAAATTTTTACAACAGCCGTTGAAATGAAAAAATTTAATTATGAACTTTTTCTTTCATGCAGCATAGCATCTACAATGAAAACAAATGCTGATATAGATAATAATACATTTATAGCATTAATTCCTGTTCCTATTATTAAGACTGAAATCCATATTAAAAAACTGAAACTGCAAATCCATCTGAATATATTCATGAAATCATCTCCTGTTCTAGAAATTATGTCATTTTCAAAGTAAATCAACTATAGTATTTGTATTATAAAAATTAATATTCATAAAATTGTATGGATACATTTGCAATAACATTTATAAAATTATAATATAATTATTAAATGAATTCATTTGTAAATAATAAGGTAAGGTGAGGATAAATAAATGGAACAGAGAGTTACTAACACAAAGTATAGTATAAGAGATATTGCTGAAATATCGGTTATGGCCGCAATAGTTTTTGTAGCAACTAAGCTTACTGGTATACCAGTTGGACTTGGATATAAAGGAGTTGTACATGTTGGAGATAGCATGATATTTATAGCCGCTATAATTTTTAAAAGAAGAAATGCAGTTTTAGCTTCGGCTATTGGAATGGGATTATTTGATTTATTATCAACAGCTCCTATGTGGACGCCATTTACGCTTGTTATAAAAGGGGGAATGGCTTATATTGCAGCTAGTATTGCATATAGAAATGATTATAAAGGTGAAAGTATGATTAACAATATATTTGGTTTTATTCTTGGTGGAATATGGATGATAGGAGCTTATTATTTATCTGGAGTGGTATTAGATCATTATTTAATGAACTTTCCTTGGAGCCAAGCTTGGTTTATACAAGCAACTCATATAGCGCCAGACGTAGCTCAAGTAGTAGTGGGAATAATAATAGCTGTACCAGTAAGTAAAATAATTAAAAAAGCTAATATAATAAAACAAAGCTAGGTTAAAAAAGCTAAAATAAAAAGAGAGGATAACCTCTCTTTTACTATCTAGAAAAATCTTTGTGGAAACTATTTCTCTTATTTTTTCTAGCTTTTCTGCATTCAGGACATCTTACAGGATCATTTTCAAATCCTTTTTCTTTATAAAATTCCTGCTCACCCTCTGTAAAAGTAAATTCCTTTCCACAATCTTTACAAACAATTACTTTATCTGCCATGATAAATCCTCCTTAAACCATAGGAATAATTAATCTTGGACAAAGTTTCTATCTCCTATAAATTTAAGGAGTCAATAAAACAATACCTTGATAATTAACCTAATAATATAAATATAATGTTATTATATCACAAAATAGATAAAATTCAATATAATAAGAGTACAATTAATGGTAAAATATTAGTAAGGCAATAAAGGATTTTGTGATAAATTGCAGAATTTAATATAATAATATATATGTGATAGGGCTGTAATAAGATATGGTGATGTAGTTATTTTGATTAAGAAAAGGGAGATTAATGTGGAAAATCATGAAGAACTCTATGAAAAGTATTTAAAGCTAAAACAAGAATTTAGCACTTATCAAAACTTTGCTGAAAAACAAATACAAACAATGAGCGAAAAAAATACAGAGTTAGAAAAAAAGCTGGATGTACTTACTAATGTAGTAGAAGTAAGCAAGTATATAAACTCCAATATAAGTGATGATAATTTAATACCAATGATTAATGATATGATTATAGGAATTTTGGGAGTTACATATTCAACCATATATCTAAAAGAAGCTAAGGGAGATTTTATTGTTAAGGCTTGTAATATCAAGGTAGCAAATTATAATATAATAGCAAATACAATCTTTTCACTGCTTGGATCAGAAGATCCCATAGTCATAAATTCGAGAGAACCAATATTTAATGGCTTTAAAGGTAAACTTAACATACATTCTGTTATAGGAGTGCCTATAACTTTAAGGGATAGATTTATGGGCTATATAGTTGTTGAGCATACTTTATTTGATTTTTTTGGACATGGTCACATAAAATTTATATCAGCAATTGCTAATCAGATAGGTATTGCTATAGAAAATAATATTCTTTATAAAAGAATTAAGGAAGCTTCAATTAGGGATGCCTTGCTTGGAATAAGTAATAGAAAGCACTTCTTTGATGTAATAGAGGAAAAAGTGTTAAAGTATCCTAAGAAAAGTTTCGCAATTGTAATGGTGGATATAGATTTCTTCAAAAGCTTTAACGATTCCTATGGACATCAATTTGGAGACAAGGTTTTAATAGAAACTGCTAGAATATTATCTAAGAATATTGACCAGAAAAAAGATGAAATAGCCAGATATGGTGGAGAAGAGATAGTAATATATATAGATGATGCAAGTTCTCATGAAACTGTTTTTAGAATTGTTGATGATATGAGAAGAAAACTTAATGATAATATAGTAAAGTATGGCGAAATAGAGAAATCTGTAACGGCAAGTTTTGGAATAAGCTATTATCCTGAAAATGGTAGTACTGTTGAAAAAGTTTTAAATGTATCAGATTCTATGCTTTACAAAGCTAAAAAGTCTGGAAGGAATAAGATTGTTTCAGCCTAACACTTAAAATTTGAAATTTTTATGCTATTATGATTTAATATATAGGTGAATGCATTAAAAGGAGTGGTATTTATTATGGCAAATGTTCTCGATGAATTAATAGAGCGTGGATATATAAAACAATATACTCATGAAACTGAAATAAGAGAGTTACTTGAAAAAAAGAAGATAACTTTTTATATAGGATTTGATCCAACAGCAGATAGCCTTCACGTAGGTCATTTCATAGCACTTATGCTTATGTCTCATATGCAGAAGGCAGGACATAGACCTATTGTACTTATGGGTGGTGGAACTGCGATGGTAGGAGATCCAAGTGGAAAAACAGATATGAGAAAAATGCTTACCAGAGAAGAAATTGAAAGTAATGTTAAAAGTATAAAAAAACAAATGGAAAGATTTATAGATTTTAGCGAAGGTAAGGCCATTCTTGCAAATAATGCTGAATGGCTTATGGGATTAAATTATATAGAATTTTTAAGGGATATAGGAGTGCATTTTTCAGTTAATAGAATGCTTACAGCAGAATGTTTTAAGCAGAGACTAGAAAAAGGACTTTCTTTCCTTGAGTTTAACTATATGCTTATGCAAGGATATGATTTTTATAAATTAAATAAGGATTATGATTGCATAATGGAGCTTGGTGGAGATGATCAGTGGTCTAATATGATAGCAGGAGTAGAATTAGTAAGAAGAAAAGAAAATAAATCTGCTTATGCAATGACTTCATCACTTCTTACAAACAGCGAAGGCAAGAAAATGGGTAAGACTGAAAAGGGAGCTCTATGGCTTGATCCAAAGAAAACATCTCCATATGATTTTTATCAGTACTGGAGAAATATAGATGATTCTGATGTTGGGAAATGTCTTGCAATGCTTACATTTTTACCCATGGATGAGGTTAGAAGGCTTTCAGCTCTCCAAGATAAAGAAATAAATGAGGCAAAGAAAGTTTTAGCGTATGAAGTAACAAAACTTGTTCATGGAGAAGAAGAAGCTAAAAAGGCGGCAAGTGCATCTGAAGCTTTATTTGGCAGCGGAAGCAACATGGAGAATGTTCCTATGGTGTTTATACCTAAAGATATGGAGAATACAGGTATACTTGATGTTATGGTTTATACCAAAATTTTACCATCAAAAGGTGAAGGTAGAAGGTTAATTCAGCAGGGTGGACTTACTTTAAATAATGAAAAGGTTGAAGACTTTAATAGAGTTCTTTCAGAAGAAGATTTTAAAGAGAACGGATATGCTATTATAAAAAAAGGAAAGAAAAAATTCTTTAAATTAAGTATTAAATAAAGTATATTAATGAAAACATCTTTAGAATCTATAAGTTTTTCTATAAGAAATTATAAAAATTTTCATTGATTTCCGTTTAGATGAAGGAATGGTATTTGACATTTTGAAATACTATTCCTTCATATTTTTATATAATGGGTATTGATTTGTATTAATGTATTTACGATAATATGATTAGATGTTTTAAAGATAAATCACACTGAAACTTGAAAATTATTTGTACCAAAATGCCATCTTCTGGGATTATAATACAAATGAATTTTAATAGTTGAAGTGGTTTATGTATATCTATAGGTTTAGAGGTGGTATTATGGCAAATATTACAAATGTAAATAATTATTCTAAGAGCGATAATTTAATAACAAAGAAAAAGATTTCTTTTGATATAGGAGAAGTTTTTACAGCTCAAATTTTAGATGGAGATAATGATTCAGGTGAAGTTGTTTTAAGGACTTCAGATGGATGGAAGTTTAATGCAAAGGTTGAAAATTTCAACCAAATGGAAAGCTTTAGTGGAAACGGCAAGTTTGTAGTAGACGGTGTAAAAGATGGCAAGATAATGATAAAACTTCTTGATATGCAAGAAAAGAAGTCGGATGGACAGCAAATAATAGACAATGAATTGCTTAAGGAATTAGGGCTTACGGATTCAAAAGAAAATATTGATTTGTTAAAAGCTTTAATTGAACATAATATGCCACTAACTCAAGAAAATATTTCTAAGATGAAAAGTATAGTAGATTTTAAGAAAGAGCTAAATGATAACCCTAATAAGGCGGATGAGTTTATAGTCAAGTTTCTTGAAAATAGAAATATAGATATAAAAAGTGATGAAGGTCAAGCTATTTACAGTAAGTTAAAGGATTTTTTTGAAGATTTTAAAAAACTCAGTTCAGAAGATATAATTACATTTTTTGAAAATAAGATTGAGTTAAATGAAGAAAATATAAAAAGTTTTAATAAACTTTTTAAAGGAGAAGTATCACTATATAAAGAATTAGAAGATATAAATAAATCAATAGATGAGTATAATTTAAAATCACATGTGGATAATAAAAATTTAAATGGTAAGAATACTGTTGAAAATGTGGCTAAGGATATTTTTGAAGGCATTAAGAATCACAATAAAAACATAGAATCAAATATCTTAGATAAAGAAAATAATATAAAGCCTAATCTAACTATAGATAAAGGCAATAATTCAAAAGCAGTGAGTTCAGAAGAAATTATAAATTTGATTAATCAGTCAAGTGAAAATATAAATGAAGATAAAAAATTAAATTTGATTAATAATATAAAAGTATTAGACAATTTAAGCAAGGTAGTTGAGAATTCTAATAATATTTTTAGTAATAATAATGAAGAAGTTATTGGAAGGATAAAAAGCTATATACTTCAAAATGCCAGTGAACTTCAAAATATTGACAGTAAAGATGTAATAAAACAATTGATGGAAAGCGTTGAGTCTAATTTAGAACTTAGTGATAACAGTGCAAATGATATTTTAAAATCACTTCAAAATTTAGATATGCAAGAAACAAACAAAAATGTACTTAAAGAAGGTGAGGTTAAAAACACTACAAGCAATATTAAACTTGAAGAAACTGCAAATTTAATAAAAAACTTAGTTAAGCCAGTAAGTGGAAGCAAAGTAGAAGTTAATTCTGCTCAAAATGTTAAAGAACAGATAAATCTTAAAATAGAAAATATGAAAAGTTTCATAAGTAATTTAGTTGAAGCTAATAAAGGCGATAATGTAAATTTGAGTCAAAGAGTATATGATATTATAAAAAATAATATAAATGATTTTAAGGTGTTTAACAACATAAGCAATGAATATTATTATATGGATATACCTGTAACTAATAATCAAAAAGATTATCAATGTAAGCTTATAATCAAAGATGATAGAAAATCAGGAAAAAGAATAGATAGCAGAAATGTTAAATTGATTACTTCCGTGAAAACCGTGAATATGGGTGTTGTAGATGCATATATAAAGTTATTTGATAATAATATGAATGTTAATTTAAAATGCGAAAAAGAGTGGGTAAAAATTTTAAATAAATCTAAAGACACTATAATTGGTAAAATATCAAATATGGGATATAATATTAGTATGCGAGTTGATAAAAAAGAAGAAAAAGAGGAAGTAAATATAGTCAGTTGCAGAAGCTTTTTTAATGACAATAGTTCTTATAGTAAAATTGATGTAAGGGTATAACACAGTGCATGTAATGAGGTGATTTTATGGAGAAAGAAAGAAAAAAAGCAGCAGCATTAAAATATGAAATTGGATATAAAGCTCCTATTGTCACCGCTGTGGGAATGGGCTTTGTTGCTGATAAAATAATTGAAAAAGCCGCTGAAAATGAAGTGCCAGTTGTGTACAACAAGGAACTTGCAAATTTGCTCTCAAATGTTGAAGTTGGTACTGATATACCTTATGAATTATACGATGTAGTAGCTGAAATAATTGGTTATATTATGGATATAGATAGCAATGTAAGAAGGTGAATTAATGGCGTTATATGCAATCTCAGATTTACATTTAGATTTTAACGGAAATAAGCCTATGAATGTATTTGGCGAGTTTTGGAATAATCATGATGAGAAAATAAAAACAAATTGGATCAATTGTATAAATGATGAAGATACTATCCTTATTGCAGGGGATATATCATGGTCTATCAATATTGACGAAGGAAAAAAAGATTTTGATTGGATAAATATGCTTCCTGGGAAAAAAATAATTTCAAAGGGAAATCATGATTACTGGTGGACAAGTATAAGTAAACTAAATAATATGTATGAAAATATATCATTTATACAGAACAATTTTTTTTGTTATAAAGATTATGCTATTTGTGGAACAAGAGGCTGGGTAAGTAGAGATTCGGATGGTTTCGATGAGCACGATGATAAAATATACAATAGGGAGATTTTAAGACTTAAACTATCTTTAGACTCGGCAGTAAAAGCTGGATATAAGAAAATTATAGTTATGCTTCATTACCCTCCATTTAACGATAAATATGAGGATTCTGATCTTACAGATGTTATGGAAAGTTATGGAGTTAAAAAGGTGATTTATGGTCATATTCATGGACCAGCATTAAAAAGTGTTAATGGCTATTTAATCAAGAATAATGTTGAATATATATTAACATCCTGTGATTATCTTAATTTTAACCCTATGAAAATAAAGCTAGTTTAACACTAGCTTTATTTTTGTTTTAAATTATTTATATATGTACTTAAATTAATTACATTAGAATTTTGAGAATCTAATTCAGTAGAAACCGTAGAAATTAACTCATCAAATTCATTAGATACATTTGATAAATTATTTATACCATCATACATTATTTGTTTTGTACCTAAAAATTCAGAAAGTGATTCACATACATTTGAAGTTTCAGATTTAGAATAATCAATTGAAGACTTCATTGATGATAAAGTTTCCTTTGTACTAGTTATAGTAGTATTTTGAGTTTTAATACTATCTTCAGCTGACGACATAGAAGTAGATGCGTTCATTATGTCATTTTTTATTTCACCTAATATTTTTGTACTGTTTTCAACAGCTGATTTTGTATTTTCAGCAAGTTTTCTTATTTCATCGGCAACAACTCCAAATCCTTTGCCAGCTTCACCGGCTCTTGCAGCTTCAATAGCGGCATTTAACGCTAATAAATTTGTTTGACCTGCTATTTCACTTATAGAGTCTGTTATTAAGTTAACTGATTCTATTTTCGATACCATGTCATTAACGATGGAAAAAGAAGTTTTGAAAACAGTTTCAAACTCATTTAAAGATGAATGTAAATCTTCTATGCTTTGGAGTCCGTTATCAGCTAAAGAATCACTTTTTTCTATTGTTTCAAGAACTTTTTGTGTTTTCCCAGATAAATTATTAATATTTTTACCAAGCCCATCTAGCATAGTAAGAAAATCTGAAACACGAGTTGATTTAGATTCACTTAATGAATAGAGCTTATCAAATGAGGAACATATCGATGAATTTTTAGAAGAAATCTCTTCACTACTTTTGGAAATTTCATCGAGAGCTTTATCTAACACGTCATTACGGGAAGCTTCAGTTTTAGATGGTTCATCATTTTCTTCTACAGATGTTGATACCTGCAAATTTGAAGATTTATTTGTGGAACTTTTTTTAAAAAACATAATTTTTCCTCCGAATTATATATTTTACTCTTTATAAAATATTCGTATAATAAAATATAAACTGAACAGGGGGATTAGAAAAATTTTGAAAAAAGACTTTTTTTCTTTTCATCGTTCGGATCATGATGCTCTTCTAAATCAGAATCGTTTTTTGATGTGGATTTTATTAAATCCTTTTGATCTCTAATTTTATTTTTTAATCGTTGAGGAGCGTTCGTTTCACCTAGTACTCTTCCAAACCAGATTAAGGCATCTTTATTATTACCAACTCTTCTGTTTAATTCACCAATTAAATACATCATAGCAAATTTTGACATGCCGTATATTGGAAACATCTCATTAAAATATGCCTTGTTAAATTCATCAATTGAGTTTTTCATGTAGGAAGTCTCAAGTTTAGAATTTCCGAGCATACGATACATCCAGGCAATTTTTAAACAGTTCATTGCTTTACTACTGCTTTTAGCATCTAGTGTTACATAATTTAATAAAGAAATCTTAAATCTTTCTATGGCTATATTTATATTGTAGACTTCTGGATAATTTTTAGCATGCCATTTCATTGATATTTTTTCCATAATAAGCTGCTTTTGTGATTCTCTTATTTTATTAAAATCAGTTTTCATGGAAGCATATCCACATATATTACATAACCAAACATCATAAAAATATGGATTTATATTTTTATATTCATAAAAGAAATCACTATCTTGTTTTAAAATTCTATAAGAAGATTTTTTTACAGATCTTGCCTTAAATACATTTCCACAAACAGGACAAGTTACAGTTTTATCATATAAATAAATTGATTGATCAATTTCATTCTTTGTATTAATATTGTTGTCCACAAAATCACCTCATCAAATGGATTACATAATAGTTAATTTATTTAAGTTACCATGCAAAAATGTTTAATAATGCATAATATTATTATAACAAAAAATAATTTATATGACACAAGTTTTTGATAGGAGTTCAGTATTTTCTATATGTATATAATTTTATATTTAATTACATTGAAAAAATAATCCATATATTATAATATATTATAGTATTTATTTAAAATATTTGTTTAAGAGGGAGAAAGCTGTATGACAAAATTTGAGTGGAAGGCATTTTTAATACCTTATGAGCAGGCAGTAGAAGAGCTAAAAGTTAAGTTTAAAAGCATAAGAAAAGAATATAGGAGGAGAAACGAGTATTCACCAATAGAATTTGTAACAGGAAGGGTAAAGGAAATTTCTAGTATACTTGAAAAGGCCAATAAATTTAATATTCCTATGGATAGAATTGGATATGAAATGGAGGATATAACTGGCATAAGGATAATGTGCCAATTTGTTGATGATATAAATAAAGTTGTTAATATAATACGTGGAAGAAAAGATATGCAGATAATGTATGAGAAGGATTATGTTGCTAATGTAAAAAAAAGTGGATATAGAAGCTATCATATGGTTATAAAATATCCAATAAATATGGCAGATGGACCAAAAGAAATACTTGCAGAATTACAAATAAGAACTTTGGCTATGAACTTTTGGGCAACTATAGAACATTCGTTGAATTATAAATATAAACAAGATATTCCTGAAAATATAAAGGGAAAATTAAAAATGGCTGCAGATGCTGCTTTTCAGTTAGATGAGCAAATGCTTGAAATAAAAGATGAAATTATGGATGCTCAAAAATTATTTGAAATAAAATCAAGTCTCATTTCTAACATTATAAATAATATTTCACTCATTTCATCTACAGGCAAGGCTAAGGATGCTTCAAGATTTAGAAATAAGCTTAATTTGCTCATTGAAAAAGGAGAGGTAAATGAGCTAAATAATTTATTAAAGGATACTGAAAAATTGCTTCACAAATAAATCTTTGTGCTATTTAGAAAGCGTTTTTGGTTTGCCACTTTTACTTTTCGAAATGTAAATTATAAATACTATAGCTGGAAGCAGTATGAAATTTGCAAATGATATGTATGTGTAGTAATTTAGTATCTTAAAAAGTGTAACTGTATTTTGGCTTAGAATACAAGAAAAAACAAAGACAATGGCACTTATGATATATACAGTATATTTACCATCGAGTTTGGTGCCTTTTAGCAGTATTAGCAGCGAATAAAAAGTTAATATATATTTTATAAACCAACCTCCAACTACTTGAAAGAGAACATAAAATTCACCGCTTTCAATAAAATCAAAATAATTTATAAGTTGTGTTTGTATAAGTCTTGGATAATACATGTTAGTTAATCTTTTCTCTGAAAATGTCATTAAAAGGCCTATAGATGTAAAAATTTGAATTTCTGCGAGTATGGTTAAGCCTATCAAGATAGGTTTAGCCAATTTATTTTTTGTTTTAATTTTATTTATTATAGGAAATATTATTCCGAATCCTGAATACATTGCAAAACCTTTTAAGGAGCACATAAGCAAATTTTTATCAAATCCATTTTTTAAAATTGGAAAGAGATACCTAGCATGCCTGTATTTTATAAGCAATGAAGATAAGTTTATTCCTGATAACATTATAAGAGGAATTCCAATTAAAGTTACTGATAATATTGCTCCTTCCCCCTTATAGACAGTATATAATGTTGGAAGTATAAAAAATATGACAAAATACCACTGAGGCGTTTCAAATAAGATATTAACATGTAAAAGGTTTGCTTCAACCGACGAACATTCGATTAAGGTTAAAATTAGACATATTGCAAATAGCGTAAGAAAAAGCACACCTAATGGTTTTCCTAAAGAAGTGCAATATATAGCTTTTAAGTCATCATCATGATTATTACATTTAAATGCTTTTATTACTAATAAGCAAAATAATAGTAAAAGCATTGTCGCAACAATAACAGCTATCCAAGTATCTCTTCCACCTAGTGCTGTCATAATTGTCGGATATGTTTTCATTGAAAGCATTGGGACCGCTATAATAATTGGTATAAGATAATTTTTGTTAAGGCTTTTCATATTTGAAACGTTCCTTTCAATAAAAATTCAGTATGGATTTATTATTTTCTAACCCAATGAATATTATTCAAATTTCTAGAGGATAATAAGTTTGGGTGGTAAATATGAATGAAGATAAACTCAAATATATAAAGGAAAAATTCAAGGGAAATGTAGATGTAAAGTATAGAATTATTGAATCTGAAAATGGAACTATAACTATGATTTTTATAGATAATCTTTGTGATTCACATTTTATAAGTGAATATATAGTAGCTCCAATACTTGAATATAAAGATAATATTAAGAGTTTGGAGGATATTAAAAATAATTCACTTTTTGCATTTTCTATAGGTGATGTTAAGGATAAAGGGGATGCAATCCTTCATATATTACTTGGTGATGTGGTTATAATATGTGATTTTTGTGAAGGAATGATGTTCTGTGAGGCTAAAGGATTCGTAAGAAGATCTGTAAGTATACCAATAACAGAGAATGTTCTAAAAGGACCAAGAGAAGGATTTACAGAAGCTTTTGTAGATAACATTTCACTTATAAGAAGAAAAATAAGAGATGGAAATTTAAAATTTGAAAGTGTTATGGTTGGAGATAAGTCACAGACAGTAGTGGTTGTAGCATATTTAAAAGGTACTGCTCCAGAAGGACTTGTAAATGATGTGAAAAATAAAATTAAGCAAATTAGTACAGAGTATATTCTTGATACTAACTATATAGAAGATAAGCTAAAAAGTAGAGGCACAGTATTTGATACGGTTGGTTATACAGAGAAGGCAGATATAGCAGCAGCTAAAATTCTAAAAGGAAAGGTTGGAGTAATAGTTGATGGAACACCATTTGTAATAACTGCACCGTATTTTTTTTATGAGAACTTTCAAGCAGCAGATGATTATTATCTCAATAAATATGTTGTTAATTGCACAAGAGTTTTAAGGTGGGTTGCATTTATGATAACTTTACTATTGCCGGCACTGTATATTGCAATTACGACTTATCATTTTTCTTTGATTCCATCATTATTTATTTTTAGATTGTCTCTTTCAAGGGCAGGAGTTCCATTTCCTACAATAGTTGAAATACTTATGATGGCATTGTTTTTTCAAATATTAAGAGAAGCCGGAATAAGACTTCCGCAGCCTGTTGGTCAGGCAATGAGCATAGTCGGTGCTTTAATCTTAGGTGAATCCGCAGTTGGTGCAGGCTTAGCATCAGAAATAACAATCATAGTTGTAGCACTTAGTTCTATATCATCATTTTTGATTCCAAAACTATATGGAGCTATTTCTATTTGGTCATTATTAATAACATTACTTGCGGGATTTTGTGGACTTCCTGGGCTTTATGTTGGTTTTTTTGTATTTATTTCACATGTAGGTTCTCTTAAAACAATGGGCTATCCTTATATATATCCAATAAAAACAATGAGGGATGTTAGAAATGATGATCAAGTGTTAAGAGGTGATCTTGATGAAATAAGTAATCAATCATTGAAAAAGGATGATAACATATGAAGAAAAGATATTTATCTATATTTTTAATTTTAATTTATATTACTACGTTTACGGGATGTTTTAATTATAGAGATATTGATAAAATTGTTTTTGCCACTGCTTTAGTATATGATATAGATCCAGACAATAATGTTTTGGTTTATTTAGAGGCATTCGAATCACAAAGAACTTTAACTAAAGGCAGTGAAAAGTCTCAAAGATTGATATTTAGAGGAAGAGGAAAGACTGTATTTGAGGCAATAAGGGATATAAGTTTACAATCTGGATATGAAATAAATTATACTCAAATTAAGGCTATAATATTTTCTGAAAAGGCAGCAAGAGCCGGAATTAAGCAATTTATAGATGTTTTGACAAGAAATCCTCAATTTTATTTAAAGCCATATATGGCTGTTTATACAGGAAATGTTGAAGAAATTTTACAAGGTGGTTTTAAAGAAGAACAGTATGTAGGTATTCTAATAAATGACTTGATGAAAAATGTAAGAGTTTCAGCGAGAGCAGTAAGAATTCAATATGCAGATTTTTTAAATCAAAGAACTGAACTTGATAGGGCAAGTATAATGACTGTCATAAGTCATGGGAAAAATAAATATAAAAATTCTGTTGAACTTAATGGTGGAGCTGTTTTTGTAAATGATAAAATGATTGATGTTATCGAAAAATCGGAAACAGAAGCATATAACTTTATTGTTAACAGAATTAGTTCAGGAGTAATGGAAGTTATAAGTCCGACAAACAAAAGTAAATTTATCTCACTTGAAGTACTTAGGAATAATACTAAAACAGATATAAGTTATGATAAAAATAAGGTGTACTTAACTAAGAAAATGAATGTAAGGGCATCTATAGCTGAAAGTCAGCAAGAGATAAATTTAAGTAAAGAAAATATTAAAAAAATAGAAATAAATGCTGATAAAAATTTAATTAATAATGCTAATAAGATTTTTAATAAATTTAAGAAAAAGGGTATAGATATATTTAATATTGAGGATGATTTCGAAAACAAATATAAAATTAGAAGGAAAAATTTGATACAAAAAACACAGCTTAATATTGAACCAGTAGTTACAATTGAGGGAGGTGGAAAATCAGCATCATTCTATTAGGAATACGATGAATATTACCAGCAAAACACATGACGAGACAAAAGTGGGTAAAATCTTTAAATTTTATCCACTTTAAGTTATCATCAATAGCTTCTTCTGATTAGATAAAAGCGCTTTTTATTCTTCTATATTCTATAAAGGTTAATATTATCATTATAACATCAAAAATAGTTAGTATTAGTAGCCCAATAGAAGGATTTAGTATATATCTATAAATTTGATATATTATAAACATAATTAATGATATTATAGTAAGTGGATAAGCCCAAATTTTTCTTTTATATAAAAAGATTATAAGAATTAATTTAATTATTCCGTGGGAGATCAAGTAAAAAATTCCAAAGTATTGCGTACTCATAGTAAATTTTGCACTTAACTTTATCATAAAATTGGCAATAACATCCCTTGGATCTTCTGATAACTCATGCTGTGTTAACCAAACTAATAAATTATTTAATCTACTTGGATTTAGAAAGACTAACAAAATTCCACCTATAATTTCTAAAATACCATCTATAGCTTTTAATAATATTGCAATTTCAAAACCTTTATGGAATACATTGCGATTTACACTGCTTTTTTTTGAATTTGATATAATAACATACACCTACTCTCATTACGGCTTAAAATAAATAATAAATTATATAAATAGTTTGTAACAAATACCATAATATATACATAAATAATATTTGAAGGATAATGATTTCCAACATATATTATTGAAAAGCCTACATTTCTAATTTGTCTTGATAAACTCCGAATTTACAATTTTCAAGTTTTACTATATATAAAATTTTAAAAATATTTTGTTCTCCCATATTAACTTTAGAATATTAAAATTGCATTAAAATTTAAGAGAAGTAACAGTGTTTAACATTAAAAAATACCGTTACTTCCTAATTCTTTATTTAACAACTATATTTACAAGTCTTCCTTTTATAACAATTACTTTAACAATATTTTTTCCTGTTGTAGCAGCTTTTACAGTTTCATTATCTAGAGAAATACTTTTTATTTCTTCATCTTTAAGGTTACTTGGAATAGTGATTCTTGCTTTAATTTTTCCATTAACCTGAATTGCAATTTCTACTTCATCTTTAACTAAAGCAGCTTCATTATATTTAGGCCATTTTTCATTAAATACGGAGTAATCCATACCAATAGCTTCCCACTGTTCTTCACTAAAATGAGGAGCAAAAGGAGCGAGAAGTCTTATAAAGTCTACCATTGCTTCTTTTAAAAATGCAAGATTTTTATTTTCTGTATTCAAGTATTTTGATAGAGCATTTGCAAATTCCATCATTCTTGCTATGCAGGTATTAAATTGAAATTTATCCATATCATTTGTAATTGATTTTATTGAATGATTTCTTGTGTAATTAAGTTCTTTCTCAGCATTTCCTAAATTGGAGTTTGAGTTAGATTTTTTGCTCATTTCTTCTTTATAAGAAGAAACTATTCTATCTATTCTGTCAACAAATTTAGCAATTGATTTTATGCCGTCATCGCTCCAAGCGCCACCTTCAGCATAATCAAAGCCAAACATTAAATACATTCTGAAAACATCGGAGCCAAATTCAGTTATACAATCGTCTGGAGAGATGGTATTTCCTTTTGATTTACTCATCTTTTGACCGTCAGGACCTAGAATTAAACCTTGATGTCTTAGTGACAAGAATGGTTCATCGAAATTAAGATATCCCATATCTCTAAGGGCTTTTGTCATAAATCTTGCATATAACAAATGCATACAAGCATGTTCAGGACCACCTACATATTTATCTACAGGAAGCATTTTATCAATTACGTCCTTATCAAAGGCTTTATCATTATTTTTATTGTCTGCATATCTTAAATAGTACCATGATGAACATACAAATGTATCTAATGTATCAGCTTCTCTTCTTGCATGACCACCACATTTAGGACATGTAGTGTTGATGAATTCCTCGGACTTTAAAAGAGGGGATTTACCATCAGGAGCAAATTCAACGTTATAAGGAAGTTCAACTGGAAGCTGCTCTTCTGGAACAGGTACTATACCGCACTTGTCACAATAAACTACGGGAATAGGAGCACCCCAATATCTTTGTCTTGATACAAGCCAATCACGAAGTCTATAATTTACTTTCCATCTTCCTAAGTTCTCTTTGGATAATTTTGCAACGATAGCTTCCTTAGCTTCATTACCTTTAAGACCATTGAATTCTTCACTGTTAACAAGTTTTCCATAACCTGCGTAAGGAAGTTCTTCTCCACCTTCAACGACCCTTATAATAGGAAGATTATATTTTGTAGCAAAAGCAAAATCTCTTTCATCATGTGAAGGAACGGCCATAACTGCACCAGTACCATAACTGTATATTACGTAATCTGCAATCCATATAGGAACTTTTTTTCCGTTTACGGGGTTTATAGCATAAGAGCCTGTAAATACTCCCGTTTTTTCTCTAGTTACAGATTGTCTTTCAATTTCAGATTGTTTTTGGGAATGGTTTTTATATTCTTCAACGGCTTCTTTAAATTCAGGTTTTGTAAGTTCATTAGCAAGTGGGCTTTCAGGAGCGAGTACAACATAAGTTACACCATATAGTGTATCTACTCTTGTTGTGAATACATCAAAGGTTTTGTCACTGTCACATATTTTAAAAGTAACTTCTGCACCTTTAGATTTACCTATCCAGTGTCTTTGCATTGCCTTTGTTTTTTCAGGCCAATCGATATCGTCAAGCTTTTCTAAAAGTTCATCAGCATAATCAGTTATTTTAAAGAACCATTGAGTTAAATCTTTTTTTACAACTTCAGTGCTGCATCTTTCACAGCATCCGTCGATAACTTGTTCATTTGCAAGAACGGTGTTACAGCTAGGGCACCAATTTACTGGTGCTTTTTTTCTATAAGCTAATCCTTTTTCATAAAGCTTGAGGAATAGCCACTGAGTCCATTTATAGTAATCTGGCATGCATGTTATTACTTCGTGGTTCCAATCAAACATAGCGCCCATAGCCTTAAGTTGTTTTTCCATTGTATCAATATTTTTGAAAGTTGAATCTTTTGGATGTATACCAGTTTTTATTGCATAATTTTCAGCTGGAAGTCCAAAAGCATCAAAACCCATAGGCTGGAATATATTATATCCCTGCATTCTTTTAAATCTTGCCCAAGAATCTACAGGGCCATAGTTGAACCAATGACCAGCATGAAGTTTTGCACCTGAAGGATAAGAAAACATTTCAAGAACATATAGTTTCTTTTCTAAGTTGTTTTCATCAAACTTGTATAGATTAGTTTCTTCCCATTTTTTCTGCCATTTTTCGTCTATCTTAATACTGTAATTGCTCATTAAAATTAAACCTCCTATTTAATATAAATTTGTTATGTATAAATGAAAATCGATAGGGTTGTTGTCTTGTTCTATCGAATTTAACCTAATAAAAAAGCTTTCATCTCATATAATGAGACGAAAGCTATACTTCCGTGGTACCACTCAAATTAGGAAAATACCCCACTTAAAAATTTAACGGATAAATCCGTATCTGATTTTCTTCAGATAAGCTCCCAAGCGAGTTCACATTGTTCAATACTGTTTTTCACCACACAACAGTTCTCTTAAAATGAAAAAAATGCTACTAATCTTGTTCAAAGCTTTAAGATATTTTTATTTTGTAATTACTAATTATAGTTTAACAATAAACTATTGTCAAGATTCATAAATTTAAAGATATACATAAAAAACTTCAAGAATAACTTGAAGTTTTTGGCTGCCCTAGCAGGACTCGAACCTACACAATGCCTGATCCAGAGTCAGGTGCCTTACCAATTTGGCTATAGGGCATTAATTTCCTTTACTGCACCGCAGCGACAAATATTATTATAGCATTTATTAAAAATTTGTCAATATTTTATCTGAAATTTTTAATAAAAAGTCTGATTTAAAAGAATGTTGATAAAACTTATGTCATAAATGGGCTCTAAGGATTACTCATTTATAATTTAATACCTATTTAAATGCATTACCATGTATTATAAAAATTTTTTTAAACATAGGTAAACGTACTAAAGCAAAGTCTTAATAAAGTGTCTATTCATGTAGCCTATAAATAAAGTGATTACATAATCACACAGCAAGAATATTGGCTCTGAGATAAGTACAATTAGGTAAATAGGAAGCTTTATATTACTAGTATTAATGAATAAAGCGTTATATATCATGAATATAATTAGAACTGCTGCATTGTAAAACACTAGTTTTAAAAAAACCTCTATATATAGTTTTCTTAATTTTTCTATATATAGCTTTACAAATCCATAAATTCCAAAGAAGATTATATACGAAAATACGTTAATTTTCACTCCTAATAATAATATACTGAGCATGGAGGAGGCAACATAGACTAAAAGCGAATGTTTTATATCTGTAGTTAAAATTGATATTGGTATAATACAGCAGGCAACAGCTAAAAGATATAATCTTCCTACAGGCATTATTGTGGACAAGTATATTATTAAAACCGAGAGTGCAGTATAAAAGCTGCTTCTTGTCAATTTTTTAGTTTTATCCATACTTTATAGCGCTCCTTTTATATTATAAAAAAATTTTATTTTATTTCATGTATTTTTAATAATGCACAATGCGTAGTTCACAATTCACAGCTAAGGTGAATTGTGAACTAAAAAATATTACTTGTATAACCTTTATATATATTTTTTTTTAGATTTTATGTACTATAAAATGTATATGATATTAGCATCCACCCATACCGCCACCAAGGCAGTCGCATATATTTTCTGCACACCATAGACTTATGCATAAATTGCAAAGAGAGTCATCTCTATCATTAAATCCTCTATTGCCATATGGATTTCTATAGGAAGTATTCTGCCTACTTAAATTTTCATATGCGGACCTGTATTCTGGGTTTGAAGGATTCAAATTATAGGCATTTTGTATGTACTTATAGGCATTATCATACCATCCTTTTCTTAGGCATACATTTCCCATGAGGTAAAACCATTCAGCGTCTCTTGTTTTTATATTATTTAGTTTACTTTCAGCAGAGGCTACATTCCCATTATTTATATCGGCACGTATTGAATTATAATCTGCATAGCTATTATTACCATAGCTTGAACTGGAACTGTCCGTATATCCAGAATATGTATTGCTACTAGCATTTTTCGTAAGATAATCATATGCTTCGTTAATTTCACGCATTTTTTGTTCTGCAAGATCTTTTAGAGGATTGTTTCCATATTGATCAGGATGATATTTCTTTGCAAGTTCTCTATAAGCCTTTTTTATTTCTTCTTGGGAGGCACCTTCTTTTACACCTAGAATTTCATATGGATTTTGCATTAACACTACACTCCTTTTTGACAATAAAATATTGCTAATTTTTATAAATTTAAATTTTCCATTTTACTTAGAAGACCATATTGAAGTATGTTATGTAGGATAGCTACATTTGTTTTCATAGGAAGTTTATTTAGATAATCAAGACAACTTTTACCACACAGACCTAATATAAAGCTAACCTTCGATTTTATATTACTTGAGAATTCCTTATATGGCAAATGATCATCATTCATCGAAATATTTAAAGCATTAAATTTATTTTTTTTCATATCTTTTTCTAAATCATCATAAGCATCGATTATATAAATCCATTTTCCAAGATTATAACCAAGATTATAAAGAACATTACGTAAATTTTTGTCATCACTATATCTGGATATAATAAATCCTGTTAGATCAGCAAAAGGGTGGGACAACTCATCTATACTTAATTTTAAATCACTTTTTTCTAATTTACTAAGTTCTAATAAGTTGTTTTTTATGTAATCAGTATTATCTTTAAGATTTTTGGGAAATTTGTTGAAATAGGATTTTAGTAAAATTGATTTAATCTTACTAGTTTTATTTTTCTCATCCTCAACGTCATCTAAAAGTTTATAATATGCCAGGGATATATTACAAAAGGCGGCATAATCTACTGCAGCATTCGAAATTATAAAGTGTTTCTTACGCATAGGATGAGTTATACATCTTCCTAAATGTACTTCGCATTTTTTGTCTGATATTGAGTCTAAAAGTACTGCAAGAAATGTCATATCATAATTTAAAACAAGTCTTGGCAAATTTCCATAATTTTTCTTTATGGAAAGACAAAGTCCACAATAGTATGCCTTGAACTTTTCATAATCCTTTATTTTTAGTTCAGGTTTACATGGCGTTACATATCCAAACATTTTATATACCTTTAATTCCCTTTTCGTTTAATATTTCGTATATTGTTTTTGAAGTTGTATCAGCTAAGGTATAACCTAAAAAATGTACAATCTCCTTAAGTTCATCTTCTTTTGAAGTTTCTATTTCAATGTAAGGAAATGGGCAAAAGGATTTATCATTAATATCAATTTCTATTAAAGAATGTTTATATTTATAACTTTCTCTGTATTTTTTTATTGAACTTATATTTGAAAGCCCAAGGGCAACAAAAATTTTCTTGCCTTCATCTCCACTTAATATCTCAGTTTCATTTTCTTCCATAATTTTGTACTTTTCTTGGCTTAATAGCTTCTTTACAGTCATATAGTAATGGATAGTATTATCAAGCATATTTTGAATTGTTCTTATTCTTGCATAACCTTTGTTAGCTAAAAGTCTTTTATCATTAAAATCATAAATGTCATTTATCTGATTTTCTTTTTTTACTATAGGTAATTTCAAATTTAATAATTTTTTTCTTAAATCATCTACATTTATATTTAAAATTCTTGTTTCAATTTCATTCAAAATAGTCACCTCTTGAGTCGCATTTATATTAAGTATTATATCATAATTTACAAAAATATTGTCTTTTTATTATAAATTTAAAAGTTTTAAGATGAAGCGTTCATATGTTATAATAACAATAAAGTAAGTTTAGTTTGTATACGTTTTATAATTTTATAAATTTTGGAGGTAGAGATATGCAGGATAGTTTTTATGAACAATTTGTTGGTGCACATGAAAGTACAAGTTATAAAGTAGTTAAAATTATAATGAGAGTAAGTATAGTTTTTGCAATATTGTATTTATTTTCAGGAGTGATTTTAGGTGTTATGGGGCTTATATTAAGTGTTTTATGTGCTATAATATATTTTTCTATGATTATGCTAAAAAGAAAAATATATATAGACTATGAATATGATTTTACTAATGGAGAAATAGATATAGTTAGCATAGGTGATAAAATAAAGAGAAAGAAAATTATTGGCTTTGATATTAAAAATGTAGAACTTTTAGCACCTAAAGATAGTGATGAAATAAAAAGTGTTTCAAATAAACCTGACAGAGTTTTAAAATGTTATCCTAAGGAAACTAATGAAAAGATTTATACAGCAATTCTAACTGGTGGAGTTAGTAGAGCTCAAATTGAGTTCGTACCAAATAAAGAATTTTTAAATTTGTGTTTTCAGAAAAATCCAAGGGCAGTTAAAAAGGATTTTTTTAGATAATATAATATAATTAAAGTGGTGATATTTTGCAATATATAAATGATGTAAGTATAAATGAAGCAGTTATCCATGTTTTGGATAATAATTCCGATGAGGTTGTTTTTGATGAAATAGGATTGACTTTAAATGATGAAACATATGAATACATATTAAAACATGTTAGAAAATGCCTCAAGGATGAAGAACTTAAATATGCAGTTTTTAATTCAGAAAGAAATTTAACAAAAGAATTGAGTCAGGAATATTTAAGTGGTAAAAGTGGACTTATACCTGTTTCAAAGGAGCTTGCATCTCAGCTCTTTGTAATCATGAAATCGAAGGGTAATGTACCATCTTGTGATTTACTTGTGGTATCAATATCTACAGAATATGGACCAATGCTTGCTATTCTTAAAATGGATTATGTAAAAAATTATATACACAGTATAGATGTTGTTGAGGATAAGGTTGGCATAAATATAATCCCTCAGTTTGTCGGACTTCCATCTAGTGGACAAAGGATACAAAAATGTGCTTTTATAAAACCTGTACAGGAAGATAATAGATTTGATCTTATGGTTATAGACAAGCAGCCTAAAAAAGAAGATGAAGATTATGGTTCAAATTATTTTATAGGAAATTATCTTGGATGTACCATAATAAATAATGAGAGAGATCTTACAAAAACCTTTGTGAAAGCAGCTGAAAAATGGACACAGAGTAATCTTAAGGACAATGCGGATGAAGCAGAAAAGGTAAGAAGTTCAATTAAGAGAAAACTTAAAGAAGATGAAGTTATAAATGTAAATGAGCTTTCACATGAAATATTCAATGGGAACGAAGAAGTATCGCAGGATTTTTCACAGTTTGTAAAAGAACAGGGTGTAGAGGAAAAAATAGAAGTAGACAAGCAATGGGTTGAAAGCAAACTTACCAGAGTAAGATTAAAAATAGACAAAGATATAGACATATATATCAATGAAGAGGCCTACAATGATTCCTCCCGCTTTGAAATAACCAGAAATGGCGATGGTACCATAAACATGGTAATAAAACAAGTAAGAAATTATATAGAGAAGTAAACATATGGGGGTTTGGGCGAAAGCCCATGTGATTCATGAACTAAAAATTAGCGGTCTAAAAAATAGAGCAAAAACCTAAATATAATACATATTAAGCTATGGGGGTTTGGGCGAAAGCCCATGTGATTCATGAACTAAAAATTAATTTAATCGTAATTAAAAAATTAGAAAGCAATAACTAATTTTTTGCCTAAAAGAGGCAAAAAGCTAAGGGTGAAGGATTTTAACGAGCAAGGTAAGTTAAAACCCTTCACTTTTTCACTAATGAATATAAAATATTACTTGTAAAATCCTGAAATTTATATTTTTAAACTTTCAGCTTGCTTATCTATAAGTTCTTGAATTTTTGGTCCACATCTTCTTCCACAGCAGCCACCCGAACCTGAGCCAGTTGCTTTGTTAACATCATCAACGGTTTTAGCTCCATTCCTTATAGCTTCTTTTATCTTTGATCTTGGAATAGCCTTGCATATACATACTTTAGTTAATTTATCCATTATATTTTCATTAATATTATTATCCATAGTAACCTCCTATACATAAATTATTATAACACAACAAATAACAATTATCTATAAATAATAATTACTCTAAAAAATATTTTGTAAGTTTATTTTTTCAAGATCCCTAATATGATTTATAAGAAATTCAATAGTATGAGCGGATTCCATTGAATCCTTAGTTTCTTTATATTTTATTGATTGAGATAATTTTTCTACTTCCATGCTTATATCGTCTGTTTCTGCATGATGTACATATACCGAAAGTAAATTTGAATGGTTATCCCATTCTTTGGAGAAAGCATTTATATTTTTTTCAGCTTCTTCCCATGAGCTATCTTTTATTGAGTTTTCTATTTTGGAATTCATTGAAAGCATGGAATTACATACTTTGTTTATATGAGCTATTGAATAAATACTAAAACCTAATATACATGCAAAAAGAGCGGCTGAAAATATCACATTTTTCATATTTATTCCTCCTTAATTTTTATGTATTTTTGGCAGTAAAATTTTTGGTTTGAATCTAATATTGCTATAAATGCATCTTTAGGAGAAATTATACCTTGTTTTTTTAACTCATTTATTAACCAAGTATAGTTTTTATTTATTAAACTTAAACTTTTATAATTTACTTTGCCGTCTAAGATTAAGGTTACAGGCAAAATCTCTTGAGAAGTTTGTATATTTAAATCTTTCTTTGTTGATGGATTGAGTGGAGTTTTGGGAATAATGGACAATTGACCACTTGTTTCTAAAATCGCAAATTCAATATCATTAATATTAAAAAAGTTTTTCAACCTTAATTCTTCAAGGAGGTCATTAATATTAATTCTTTGATTTTTTAAAGCATAATAGTCTACTTTACCGTTATTTATTAATATTGTAGGTTTACCACATAAAATAGATCTTGCTTTTTCACTTTTAAGTTGCAAAACAGATAAAATTATTTCAAGAATAAGAAGTGTAATTATAGGTATTATTCCATGAATAAGTGGAATTCTAGTATCTTGCATAGGTAATGAAGCAAGTTCAGAGATCATTATAGCAATTACAAGTTCAAAAGGTTGGAGTTGACCTATTTGTCTTTTACCCATAGTTCTCATAGTTAAAACTACTAAAAAATATAGTATTATTGTTCTTATCATAACGATAATCATAATATCAATCCTTTTTCTGTTTAATGATTTATAATATAAATAAAATTATTTAATGGTTTTATTCTTTCAAAAAAAGCAAAAAATTATTAGTGAAGTAAGGTACATTTTTGTTATTTTAAAGTATAATATTAAAGATTTAATTAAGTTTGGAGATGTTATTGTGGATAAAGTGACTTTAAAACTGAAAAATGGCGAAAGCATTTCAGTAAAAAAAGGTAGTGAATTTTTTAATGTTGTAAAGGAGAACAATTTGGATGCAGATGCACCAGTAGTTTTAGGAATATTAGATGGGTATATTCATGAACTAACTTATAAAATTTATCATTCAGGAACATTCGATGTAGTAGATATAAGAAATTCAACTGGAATAAAGGTATATGAAAGGACTTTGCAGTTTGTACTTATAAAAGCAGTGCTTGATGTGTATCCTGATAGCAGAATAACCATAGAGCATTCTTTAGGAAATGGAATATTTGGAGAAATTCATAAACAAGGTGATAAATTAAATGAAGAGGATATAGAAAAAATAAAAATAAAAATGAAAGAGATTATAGACAAAGATGTTCCTATTAAAAAGATATCTGTAAGCAAGAAAAAAGCTATAGAAATATTTGAAAGCTATGGTATGGAAGACAAAGTTAAATTGCTTCATCAGGTTCATTTTCAAAAGTTAAAGTTATATGAGTTAGAGGGAAGATATGACTATTTTTATGGAGCTATGGCATATTCAACGGGAATACTTAAAAATTTTGATTTAAAATACTATAAGCCAGGATTTATACTTATGATTCCAAGTGAAAAAGAAACAAACAAATTGCCTAAATTTATTGAGCAAAAAAAGTTATCTCAGATTTTTTATGAAACTGAAAAATGGGGAGATATTATCGGAGTGGGCGATGTTGGATCTTTGAATAATAATGTTAAAAATGGAGAAAGTGTTGATATGATAAGGGTTTCGGAAGCACTTCATGAAAAAAAGATTGCTTATATTGCTGACATGATATATGCTAAAAAGGATATTAAAGTTGTTTTAATTGCAGGACCTTCATCGTCAGGTAAAACTACCTTTGCTAGGAGACTTGGAATTCAACTTAGGGTGAACGGAATGATACCAGTACCTATATCGCTTGATGACTACTTTGTAGATAGGGCACATACCCCTAAGGATGAGAATGGTAACTATGATTTTGAATCCATATATGCTCTTGATATAAAGCTTTTTAATGAAAACCTTAATGACCTAATGAAAGGTAAAGAAACTGTACTTCCAATATTTAATTTTAAGACAGGACAAAGAGAATGGAACGAAAAAAGCATAAGGCTTCCTGAAAATGGAGTTATAATTATTGAAGGAATTCATGGACTTAATGAAATGCTTACTCCGTTAGTACCAAGAAAAAATAAATTTAAAATATATATAAGTGCATTAACTCAACTTAATCTTGATAGCCATAATAGAATTTCTACAACAGATACTAGAAAAATAAGGAGAATTGTAAGAGATTATTTATCTAGAGGATACGGAGCAGAAGAAACCTTAAAGATGTGGCCATCAATAAAAAAGGGAGAAGAAAAAAATATTTTTGTATTTCAAGAAGAAGCCGATGTTATGTTTAATTCTTCCTTAGTTTATGAACTATGCGTGCTTAGAAAATATGCACTTGCAGAATTGTCGAAAATTAAAGCTTCTAGTAGTGTCTACTATGAGGCAAAAAAGCTTAGAAGTTTCCTTAATTTTTTTAAGGATGTAGACATGAAATTTGTACCTGATAATTCTATATTAAGAGAATTTGTAGGCGGAAGCTGTTTTTATAAATACTAAATTTGCGGTGGTGTTGTGATGTGAAAGAATATAGCGTATTTGATGTTTTAGGACCTGTTATGATAGGACCATCAAGTTCTCATACTGCAGGAGCAGCAAGACTTGGAAAAATAGCCGGGATAATAGCCGGTGGAAAAGAAAATATAAAAAGCGTTGAATTTATTTTGCATGGATCATTTTCAAAAACTTATAGAGGGCATGGTACAGATAAAGCCCTGGTAGCTGGAATTTTGGGTATGAATCCATGGGATGAAAGACTTAGAAATTCAATTGAAGTGGCAGAAAAGATTGGTTTGAAAGTTGGCTTTATACCAGGAGATTTGGGAGATGTACACCCTAATACAGTTAAGTTTATAATTCATAAAAAAGATGAAAGTATTATGGAGATAACGGGTTCTTCAATTGGCGGTGGAAGTATTAAAGTAATAGAGATAAACAACCAGAGTATGGATTTCTCGGGAGATTATCCTACCCTAATAGTATATCATAAGGATATTCCTGGAATGATATCAAAAATAAGTACTATGTTATATGATAATAATATAAATATAGCATTTTTAAAGGTTTATAGGAGTATTAAAGGTTCATCTGCATCAATGATTTTTGAAATGGATAATATAATTCCAGATTGGCTGATTAATTCAGTTAAGCAAATGGAAAATGTAAAAGATGTAATTTTTATAAAACCTATTATGGAGTGTGAATGATATGTTTGCAGATAGTGGAGTACAGATGTTAAATGAGTGTAGAAAACATAATATTAGTATAAGTGAATATACTATTAGAGAAGAGATTAAAAAGACGGAAGACACTCGTGAAAATATATTAAAAAAGATGAGTAAAAACTTAGAGGTAATGAAACAAGCTGCTGATTATGGCACAGAAAATAGTGTTAAATCTTTAAGCGGATTTATGGGTGGAAATGGATTTAAGTTGAATAATTATGCTAGTAGTGGAAAAACATTGACTGGTAAGTTTATTGTAAAGGCAATGGCGAGGGCAGTAGCATGTTCTGAAGTAAATGCTGCGATGGGCAAAATTGTAGCCGCGCCAACTGCAGGTTCTTCCGGAATACTTCCCGCTGTAATAATAACCGCCGGAGAGAAGCTTAACAAAAATGACGATGAAGCTGTGAGAGCATTATTTACTGCTTCTGGTGTTGGGATATTGATTGCTAAAAATGCTACTCTTTCAGGTGCTGAGGGTGGATGCCAAGCTGAATGTGGTTCTGCAGCAGCTATGGGAGCAGCAGCTGTGGTTGAGATGATGGGAGGAACTCCAGAAATGGCACTTGACGCAGCTGCTATGGTTATAAAAAATACGCTTGGGCTTGTATGTGATCCTATAGCAGGGTTGGTTGAAGTTCCATGTGCTAAAAGAAACATAGCTGGAGCCGTAAGTGCACTTACAATGGCGGATATAGTTATGGGAGGAGTTAAGAGCATAATTCCATTTGATGATTGTGTTGCTGCAATGTATAGGGTTGGAAAACAGCTTCCATGTGAACTTAGAGAAACCGCTATGGGAGGTCTCGCAGTTACAAAAACTGGAGAGAAGCTTCGAAAACAATTAGAAAATAGTAAATTATAGAGAGTAATAGGTATGGTAGGTGTAAAATGTGTAAAAGAAAGATAATAGAAGATTACTATTGTGATTTAAATAATTTATCTGGCTTACTTACTAATTGTGTTAGCTCATACAGGCTTTTAATAGGAGGAGCTTCAGAATTAAATCAAATTACACCTGCAACAAAACATGATGTTAAAAAGGCAATACAAAGAGTAAATAAATTAGGAGATATAATTGATGAATTGCTTAAAACTATGGAATGTTATGAAATTGATTATATTAACTACTGTAAAATAAAAGCAAGTGTTATGGAGTGTAAACTAAATAAAGAATTTGTGCTATCTCAAATAGAAGAAGAGTTAATGGCTAAAGGAGATAATCAAAAGCCTCCACCTCTTTAATTATATCATAAACAAAAATTCCATATGGTATTTACCATATGGAATTTAAATACGTAATAACAAAACATTTTATCATTAGAACTTTTTAATTTTTATTTTACTTACCATTAAGTAAGAAAGTAAAAGCATAAGTATAATTGTTAAAATAGGATTAAAAGACACGTTTAACGAAAGTAAAATTAAAAAGTATAAAGCCATAAACATCCCGGCAGCAGTAATAGGAATACCTCTAAAATTACCATCGAAAGTTGATAAATTATATCTAGCCAATCTGTATGCACCTGATATAGGAAATATCAAAAGTAAAATATAACTTACAAATTTAAAATCTAAATTAGTGCTGAGCAAATTGTAAGCTAAAATTGATGGGGCAACACCAAAAGATACAAGATCGGCTAATGAATCAAGTTCCTTGCCAAGCTCACTTGATACTTTCAAAGCACGTGCAACTCTACCGTCATATCTATCTATAATTCCAGCTAGTAATATAAAAACGCAAGCTAATTTATAATATTCCGAATTATTTTGTGGTGCAGCAGCCAAAGTCATAGTTAGTGATAATAAACCACATGATAAATTACTAAAGGTAAAGATGTTGGCAACTGAACTTTTAGTCATAAATAATCACTCCTAATAAATTTAAATAATAGTTGTTTCATTAAAATAGTTCATTATTATAAATATAATAACATAGATGTATAGCAGATATTATTATAACACATTACTATATAATTTGTAATGAGTTTTTAATAAAAAAAGTATACAATAATGTAACAAAATATGATATCATAAGTTCGTTGGAAAATAATTTATGAGCATGATATAAAGCTTGGAGGAAGCAAATGAGTTCTAAAGCAAAAAAAATATTAATGTATATGTGCATTGCAATTTTAATAATTGTTCTACTTATTTTGACGTTTAGATTTAAAGGACATTATTCAGTTAGAGTATCACATAAAATAAACGGTCTTAGGATATTACATATTAGACCTAAGGATATTAAAAGGTATATATTAAGCTATGGTGAATTTGCTGCTCTTGTTTTTGTAATAATATATTCATTAAAGCCAATACTTTTTGTTGTTCCAGCGTCTCTTTTGTCTATAATGGCAGGTGGCATTTTTGGACCGTGGAAGGCGTTTTTTCTAAGTATGATAAGCTGCTTTTTTTCAGCTACAGTTGCTTTTTTTCTTGCCAAAAAATTAGGAAGACCATTTGTTGATAAGATTCTTAAAGGAAAGGTTATGAAGCTTGATAATGGAATTGAGAAACATGGCTTTATGATTATGCTTCTAATGAGACTCTCATTTGTATTTGCTTATGATCCTTTGAGTTATGCTGCAGGACTTACATCAATGAAATATAGGGATTTTATTTTAGGCACAATTATAGGAATTATACCTGAAATGCTTTGTTATTCTTTTATGGGAAAAAATTTTGAAAGAGGTTTTTCCTTAAGATCGTTTACTCCTTTGATAATAATAATAATTGTGGCTCCAATAGCAATAATTGTTTATAAAAATTATAAGTCAAAAAGGAGTATGTAATATATAAATAAAAAGCATTTTCATGGGTAAAATATCTGTGGAGGTGTTGTTATGAAGATAAAGGATATAATGACTAAGGATATAGCGAGTTTAAATTCAAGTGATACAGTTGAAAGAGCAGCCCAACTTATGAAAGAGCATGATGTTGGTGCTATTCCAGTTTGTGAGCAGGAGAAAGTTATAGGTGTTATTACAGACAGGGATATAGCACTTAGAACTGTTGCAGATGGAGAAAATGCGACACAGCAAACTGTAAGAAATGCTATGACATCTACACCAGTATTTGCAGAGCCTGATATGGATGTAAGAGAAGCAGCTAGGATTATGAAAGAAAGACAAATAAGAAGACTTCCTGTTATTGAGAATGGAAATTTAGTTGGTATGGTTTCACTAGGTGATTTTGCTGTGGAGGAGAAGCTTGATCATTGCGCAGGAGAAGCACTTTGTGGGATTTCAGAGCCATGTTCGCCTAAGATGTAGCTTAAGTTTTATGTTAAATCCACAAGGTATATGTTAAATCTTGTGGATTTAATGCAAATAATGATATAATATATAAGATATGTTATGACATATCAAAATGTAATTTTAGTTTCGAGGGGAGTAAACTTATGGATAAAGTTAAGTTTATATATAATCCTTATTCAGGAGAAAACACAATTATAGGAAAGATAGACAAGATAATAAAAATTCATCAAAAACATGGACTTACAATAGTACCATATAGAATTTCTTTGGGTAATACAGTTGAAAAGGCATTTGAGGATATAGATGATACATATAAATATATCTTAATGGCAGGCGGAGATGGTACTGTAGATAATATTGTAAATTACATGAAAAAATTAGATATAAACTTGCCTATAGGGATATTACCAACAGGTACTGCAAATGATTTTGCAAAATTTATAGGAATGCCATTAAATATAGAAAGGGCATGCAAGCAGATACTTGATAGTCAACCTAAAGAAATAGATTTAGGAAAAATTAATGATAAATACTTTATAAATGTCGCTAGTTCAGGTCTTTTTACAAATGTTTCTCAGCAAACAGATATAAATATGAAAAATACTATAGGAAAACTAGCTTATTATGTAAAAGGAATAGAGCAGCTTCCTAATTTTAGGAAAATAAGAATTAAGGTTTCATCAAAGGAAAATGTATTTGATGGCGATATGATATTGATGCTGGTGTTTAATGGACAGACAGCTGGAAATTTTAAATTTGCTTATAAAGCATGCGCTGATGATGGTATGCTTGATGTAATAATAGTTGAAGCAGGAATGGTAAAGGATTTATTTAATATCCTTATTAAAATGATAAGAGGAGAACACCTTGAGGATGTAAATGGACTTACATATTTTAAAACGGATAATTTAAGAATAGAGTGCAGTGATGATGTTGTTACAGATATTGACGGAGAGAGAGGACCTGACTTTCCTGTTGAAATTTCATGTATAAAAGGTGGCGTTAAGATTTTAGGAGTAAAGAATATTTGATAAATATATGTAGTAATAATAAGTGATAGCATTTTGGGGAGATAATAATATTGATAGAGTATATTTATTTATTTTTGTTATTGCTTGTTACTTATTTAGGAATTTTGCTTTTAAAAAGAAGCTTCAAGTGTCCTACTAAAATAAAAATTATATGCATATTTATTTTAGGTGCTCTTCTGCTGAGATATTTTTCATTGGCAGCACTGTTTATTCTAAAAAGAGTATATTATATACAGTTTATAAAGTATTTTGTGTTACTTAATTTTGTATGCATACCATCTTTAAGTTTGCTTTTGGTATTTATATTTATGAGGAATAAAAAGTTTAACATAGCATACTTATTTGCTGCTATAGTTTTATTTATAAGCTTATATTTTTATGTAGCTTTAAGAATGACACCTACTATAATACCTGCTTCAAATTATGGATTTGGGTATGTAATTAGTTTTATGAATTATCGTGAATATGTACTAGCTATATACACAATGATAAATATTTTACTTATAACGTTTTGCGGCTTTTGCATTGGGAAAAGTTATGTAAATAAAAAAGGAATAAGCATAGTAATGGTATCGCTTTTAGCTTCTTTTGTTGAAAAAATTATACTTTTAGTAGGAACAAAGGCTATGCCTGAATATTTGCTCGGAGAACTCATATGCCTTCTGTGTTTGGATTATGCAATTTCACTATTTAAAACGAAGCCAAATAAAAAACTAAAAAGACCTAAATTTTAGGCCTTTTTAGTTTTTTGTTTCTATTGTTTTTATTTCTTTTTAACTTAAGAGGTCTTTCTGGAATTAGACACTTAGGACCATTTCCTATTAAATCCTCTCTATGAGCTGTTACAAGAGCTTCCCTAACTAAATTGTAATTTTCCGGTTTTGAAAATTGAAGTAGAGCTCTTTGAATATTTTTTTCATGCTGTTTTTTAGGGACATATACTTTAGTCCCTGTTAAAGGATTGATGCCAGTATAATACATTGTAGTAGATAAACTACCCGGTGTAGGATAAAAATCCTGGACTTGTTCAGGCATATATCCCATTTTTTTTATATATTCAGCTAATTGTATAGCAGAACTTAAGTCACTTCCAGGATGGCTTGATATCATATAAGGAACAAGATATTGTTTTTTGTTTATTTCTTTGTTAATCTCAAAGAACTTTTTTACAAACCTATCGTATACATTCTTACCTGGCTTGCCCATTTGTGCTAATACCTTATCGCTTACATGCTCAGGAGCAACCTTAAGTTGACCACTAACATGGAATTTACAAAGTTCCTCAAAAAATTCAGGGTTTTTATCATATATAAGGTAATCGTATCTTATTCCGGAACGTATAAAAACCTTTTTTATTTTTGGAAGTTTTCTGAGTTTTCTTAATAAATCTAAGTATTCACTATGATCCACTTTTAAATTTTTACATGGTGTTGGGAAAAGGCACTGACGGTTTTTACATACGCCTCTCGTCTTTTGAAGTTCACAAGAAGTATGCCTAAAGTTTGCAGTAGGACCGCCAACATCATGTATATATCCTTTAAAATCATTTAAACCAGTAAGCACCTTAGCTTCATTTATTATTGAGTTCTGAGACCTATGTTGTATAGTTCTTCCCTGATGGAAAGTTATTGCGCAAAACGAGCATGCACCGAAACACCCTCTATGACTAGTTATTGAAAATTTAACTTCCTTAAGAGCAGGAATTCCACCATCTTTTTCGTATATAGGATGGTAAGTTCTTACATAAGGAAGATTATATACTATATCCATTTCTTCCTCTGTAAGTGGTATTGAAGGAGGATTTTGCACTATATATCTATCTCCATATTTTTGTACCAAAGTTTTGCCGTTTATTGAATCCTGCTCTCTTGCTTCAAGTTTAAAACTTTCAGCATATTTTCTTTTATCAGAAGCTACTTCTTCAAAGCTTGGGAGTTCGACATAATTACTTAAATTTGATATATCTTTTGAAATATATACAGTTCCTTTTATATTATTCATTTTGTGTACGTCTTCACCGTATTTAAATAAGTTTGCAATCTGAACTATGGATTTTTCACCCATACCATATGAAAGTAAATCTGCTTTAGAATCAATTAAAACGCTTCTTCTTACTTTATCCTCCCAATAGTCATAATGTGCAAAACGCCTTAAGCTTGCTTCTACACCACCTATTACTATAGGTATGTTTTTGAATGCCTCTCTTACTCTATTGCAATAAACTATAACAGCTCTATCAGGTCTTGAATTACCCTTCCCACCAGGTGAATATAAGTCATCATGTCTTCTTTTTTTTGCGGCAGTATAATGATTTACCATGGAATCTATATTGCCAGAGTTTACTAAAAATGCATATTTTGGTTCACCAAGTCTTTTGAAGTCATCAACTTTTTTCCAGTCTGGCTGAGGAATAATTCCAACGGTGAAACCTTCATGTTGTAAAGTTCTACCGATTATTGCGGTTCCAAAAGAAGGGTGATCAACATAGGCATCCCCTGTAACAATTATAAAATCCAATTGTGTGATTCCTTGTTCTTTTAAATCTTCTTTACTTATAGGTAAAAATTTGCTGCGAGTATTTGTCATTATAAAAAATAATCTCCCTTCAAAGGATACAGAATTTATTTAAAATATAGCTTCCTTTAGTATTATTAAGTATGTTTAAAAATGTTGATAGTATACTTTGAAATTAATGAACTCTTAGAATTGGGAATTATAAGAGTCCATTAATGACATGAATATTTATCAACATTCTTTTAAAACATAATCTTTATTTATAATCTTGCAGTGCATCATAATCTTCTTCGCCTGTTCTGATTTTAATTACCTTACTTACATCATATATAAATATTTTTCCGTCACCAATTTTTCCTGTGTTGAGCACGCTTTTTGCTACTTCAACAACCTTTTCAACAGGAACGGCACATACAACAATTTCTACTTTTATTTTAGGATTAAGATTGATTTCAATTGGGTTACCTCTATAATATTCAGTAACACCCTTTTGAAGGCCACAGCCAAGTACATTAGTTACAGTCATCCCTGTAACACCTATTTTATTGAGCTCATTTTTAAGTTCATCAAATTTTTCTGGTCTAGTAACAATGTCAATTTTAGATATTTTGTGTTCCATGGCACATTCAACTCCTTATATTAAACTAGGGAAACAATAATAAATTATAAAAGTATTGTCTCCCTATTATTATAAACTATTTAAATAAAATCTCAAGCTATATGATAACCTTTTTCTCCGTGTACTGAAATATCAAGACCAAGATCTTCTTCATTATCATCTGCACGAAGTTTAAATACAAGACTTACTACCTTTAGTATTAGTATAGTCATGACTATAGAATATGCATAAGTTGCTATAGTGGCAATAAATTGTGTTAAAACTAATGAAGGATTTCCATAGAGGAGCCCATTAGCACCAGCAGAATTTACTGCTTTTGTAGCGAATATTCCAGTAGCAATACTCCCCCATGTACCACCAATTCCGTGACATCCAAAAGCATCTAAAGCATCATCATAGTTGAACTTAGGTTTTAAATATGACACTGCAAAGTAGCATATTATACTTCCAATAGCACCTATTACAATAGATGAAGCAGGAGTTACAAAACCAGCAGCAGGAGTTATAGAAACAAGTCCAACTACAGCACCAGTAACAGCTCCTAAAACAGTAGCTTTTTTGGTTACAATCCATTCACATGTAATCCATGAAATTGTTGCAGCAGCTGCAGAAGTGTTTGTTGTAATAAATGCTGTCATAGTAACATTATTTAAACCTAAAGCACTTCCGGCATTAAATCCGTACCAACCAAACCATAGTAAACCAGCACCTAGTATAGTCATTGGAAGATTGTTTGGTGATGTTTTTTTTATTTTTCTTCCACCTATATAAATGGCAGCTACAAGACCTGAAATTCCAGAAGAAACATGCACTACAGTTCCTCCAGCAAAGTCGAGTGCACCTAAATTTTTTATCCATCCTCCAGTTCCCCATACCCAATGAGCAACAGGATCATAAACAACAGTTGTCCATAATACTATAAAGGCTAAGAAGGCAGGGAATTTTATTCTCTCTGCAAATGCTCCGGTAATTAAAGCAGGTGTTATTATTGCGAACATTAATTGATACATCATAAATAAGTTATGAGGGATTGTAGGTGCATATGCTGCAAGGGGTTTAAAACCTACATTATTTAAAAAAGCCCAATTTAAGTTTCCAATTGTGTGAGAGACATCAGGTCCAAAGGCTAATGAATAACCCACAAGTATCCATTGAATAGAAACGATAGCAATGCAACAATAACTATGCATTGTTGTACTCAAAACATTTTTGGTTTTGACCATTCCGCTGTAAAATAGTGCAAGGCCAGGTGTCATTAACATAACTAAAACAGTTGATAAAAACATGAATGCAGTATCTCCGGTATTCATTTTTAATGATCTTCCCTTCGTAATTTATTATTTGTAAACTTTAAAATTTATTTGTATTAATATAATAACATCCGAAAGTATTTTTTGCAACAATATTATCAATAAATAGGCACGAAAATTGATAAAAAGCTAAATTAATAACCTGTTATATTATAAGTTAATACTAAAAGGAAAAAAATACATTATGTAAAACAAGAGGTTTACGTTATTTAAAATAGAATTAACATAAAAAAAAATATAAGTTTGAATATTGTGGTTGAAAAGTTCACGTTTTATACTATAATTAAAAGGTAAGGACTATTTAGGATAATTATATTTATTATACGTTAGTTTTTTTCATTTATCTAATGATATTAAATAGAATTAAAGATAAAACACCCTGAAACTTGAAAAGTTATGTGTTATAAAATAATTATCTATACTTAGTTATGTCAACTTATAAACTCGTTAAAGCTATTTTAAATTCTATTTATAAGGTTATGCGGGTTTGATTTTACTAAAGGATTACCTCACTGAAACTTAACTTACTACATGTTTGAAAATTAAATGTTCAAGAAATTGTAAGACACGTATAAGTTAATAGTTGAATTGGTGATCCTATAAATTAAATTGAGCCTTGAAGGCTCTTTATTTATGATAGGTGGTGAGTATTTAATGGAAGGTGGACCGGATACCCGGAGGAAACTGGTATTAAAAAGAAGAAAACGGCAGATGGTTTTTATGAAAAATGATTTTGGCATATATTTGTGGCATTTAAATTTATAGTTTATATAATTTAATAATATTAGATGTATTCACAATAAATCTGCATTTTCTTTTTAACAATATACCAGTTCCATTGTTAAGCATATTATATATTGGTAATAATATGTCTTAGGTTAAATAGTTTAGGCTATTTAATAAACAATTTGGAAAGGGAGGATTAAAATGCAGAAATTAAATGACTTTTTTTTAAGCAGCATTCTTTATAAAAAGGTATACGATGAGTATGGCGAATACGTTGGAAAGCTCTGGGACATATATGTGTCAACGGAGGAAAATTATCCTAAGGCAATAGGTTATAAAATGAAAAAAAGTGGTGAATATATAAACTATGAATTTAAAACCATAGATTTTTATAGAGATGAGGAAAATGGAAGAATATTAATCAAAGTTAAGTCAGTTAAAGATACTATGATGAGAAAGTATTCCTATTTGTTATCAAAAAATCTTTTGGATAAACAAATAGTAGATATAAACGGAAAAAAGCTTGTAAGAGTGAATGATCTTAGAATGGCTCAAATTGCCGGAGAACTTAAAGTTATAGCAGTTGATACAGGAATAATGTCACTAGGAAGAAGAATTGGCGTAGAAGGTTTAATTAAAGGTATGTACGAAATAATTAATAGAAAACCAAAGGATAGTTTTATAATGTGGGATAACGTAGAATCACTTGAAATGATAAATGATAATTTAAAGTTATCTGTACCATATAAAAAGCTATCGGCACTTCATCCAGCAGATCTAGCAGATATACTTGAGGATATGAATTCTAATTATAGAAAGAAAGTATTTGAAAGTCTTGATGAGAATTTTGCAGCAGATATACTTGAGGAAATTGAACCTGATATACAAGCAGACCTTATTGAAAATTTAAGTAATGATAAAACTACTGAAGTTCTTGATAGTATGCCTAATGATGAAATAGCTGATATTTTAGATGAAGTAGATGAAGAAACTGCAGAAAAAATTCTTTTGAATATGGAAAAAGATGATGCAGATGAAGTAAGAAGTCTCATGGAATATGAGAAAGAGACAGTCGGAAGTATAATGAATAAGGACTTTATATCATTTAATATAAACATAACGCTTAAGGAAACTATGGATATAATAAAAGAAATGAAACCAGAGGAGGAAGTAATGTATTATATATATATTACTGACTCAAATGGTGTACTTGAAGGAGTTATATCGTTAAAGGATTTAATATTTATGCCGCAAGAAAAGAAACTTAAGGATGTAATGAGTAAAAAGCTAGTTATGGTTAAAGATTCTGATAAACTTGAAGATGCTATAGAAATTTCAGTTAAGTACAATTTGTTGGCGCTTCCAGCAGTAGATGACAATAAAAAGTTATGTGGAGTAATAATAATAAATGATTTAGTTGACCAGGTGTTATTTCCAGCATGGAAAAAGAAATTTAAGAAGGTTGGGTAGAAAGTACATCGATTTAACATTCTACTTTTTACGTATAAGTATTTTGTTTAGTTTTTACAAGATACTTATATGTAAATGAACTGGCAACTGATTTTTAACAAAGGGGTGGAGCGCATGAAAAAGAAATTTGGAAAATTATTTTTAATATTTAGTATAATTGGACCAGGAATAATTACAGCAAATGCAGGAAATGATGCCGGAGGTGTAACGACTTATTCTGTTATTGGAGCACATTACGGTTATTCAATGCTTTGGGGACTATTTGCTATAGGAATTGGTCTTGCGGTTGTGCAGGAAATGAATGCAAGAATGGCTGTAGTTACAGGAAAAGGACTTTCAGATTTAATAAGAGAAAGGTATGGAGTAAGATGGGCTTTTTTTGCAATGTTAGTGCTTATTATTGCAAATCTTGGAGTTTGCATAGGTGATTTTGCTGGTATAGCTGCAAGTCTGGAATTGTTTAAAATAAGCAAATATATTTCAGTTCCTATACTTACTATTATGATATGGGTTGTAATGACAAAGGGTAATTATTCAAAAGCGGAAAAAATATTTTTGCTATTGACATTGACTTTTTTTGCTTATGTTATTACAGCAATTTTAGTTAAACCAGATTGGAATAATGTAGTTTCTAGGATAACCGACCCTAAGGCAAATTTAACAAAGGATTATTGGCTAACTCTCATAGGAATGGTAGGTACAACAATAACCCCATATATGCAGTTTTATCTTCAATCTTCTATTGTGGATAAGGGGATTTCGTTAAAAGAGTACAAATATGAAAAACTCGATGTTTATCTTGGAACCGTGTGGGGAATTTTAACTGCTTTATTTATAACTATATGTACAGCTGAAACCTTGTTTAAAGCACATAAATTGGTGGAAACTGCACAGGATGCGGCTGTTGCACTTAAACCATTAGCAGGTTCGTATTCATTTGCGCTTTTTGCAATAGGACTTTTTGGAGCATCATTTTTAGCTTGTTGTATAATTCCGCTTTCAACCTCATATGCTGTATGTGAAGCCTTTGGATTTGAAAGTGGACTTGATAATAAAATTAAAGATGCACCTATATTCTTTGGATTATTTTTGTTTATGTTAATTGTAAGTATGATTGTTGTTCTTGTTCCTGGATTATCACTTGTAGATATAATATTGGTTACACAGCAAATAGCAGGAATATTATGTCCAGTAGTATTGATTTTTATGATTAAGTTAGTAAATGATAAGGAAATAATGGGAAAGTACGTAAACAATAAGTTACAAAATTTTATAGCAAAATTTACTGTTATACTTATAATAGTACTTACTATATTAGCATTTGCAGGTAATTTTATTTAGTTGTAATGAAGGTAGCCTTGTTTTGAATAAGTGTAAAAATAGGTATCTTATTTAAAACAAAGCTAATTATTAAAAAAAATTGAATTAAAATTTCACTTTAGAGCAAAATAACCTTGTAATACAAAATTAATGTTTTGCTGGAGGTGAAATTGTGAAATTTGTGAACTTGATAAAAAAGTATAAATTAAGCATTGTTATGTGTACTGCTATACTTATGACTTATTTTAGTATGTATGTATGGCTTTTACCATATAATAGTGCAGTTAAGGCTGTTACATACAAGTATGGTTCTTCTGGAAGCGTTGTAACTCAAATTCAAACTAGGTTGAAAAGCTGGGGGTACTATACTGGCAGCATAGATGGAAGATACGGATATGTTACTTACCGTGCGATTATGAGATTTCAGGCTAATAATGGTCTTACTCCAGACGGAATTGCAGGTAATGGGACTCTTACAGCGCTCGGACTTCCAACAGGCACAGCAGCTACAGCAACTCAAAGGTATTCTAATAATAGCCAAGATTTAGTACTGCTTTCAAGACTTATTAATGGTGAAGCAAGAGGGGAACCATATACGGGACAGGTAGCAGTTGGAGCTGTTGTTTTAAATAGAACAAGAGATCCAAAATTTCCATCTACTGTTGCAGGAGTTATATATCAGCCAGGTGCATTTACTGCTATTGTTGATGGGCAAATTCATGCTAATATTGAGCAAAGTTCAATTAATGCTGCTAGGGATGCGCTAAATGGATGGGATCCTTCTAGCGGAGCAATATATTATTTTAATCCTGCAAAAACAACAAATAAGTGGATATGGTCAAGACCACTTATTAAGGTTATAGGAAAGCATAGATTTTGTAGGTAAGTTTAATTAAAAAATGATGTTGACAAACAAGGAAATTAGTATATAATAATAGTATAATTCTTAGTAAATCACTCGGATATACGTTGATGAAGTAAAGTAATGTAAATGAAGTTTTAAGAGAGAGGACTGTATGCTGGAAGGTTCTTAAATGGAGTTTACATGAAGTGCACTTTGGAGTACTGCATCTGAACAAATTAGTATGATGCAGCGGTTGCAACCGTTAAATTGCCTGACATGATGGTGTTTTTGGAGTGTGAATTTATTCTTAGAGTGGAAAAAACAACAAGGCTTTGTCTCTAATTCGAGGTGAAGCCTTTATTTTTTAATATTAATGGGATGGTGAGTATATATTGTTTAAAGCATTAAGATATGATATAAAAAAAGTAATGGAAAATGATCCTGCGGCTAGAAATTCCTTGGAGATATTTTTATTATACCCATGTATACATGCACTTATCTGGTACAGAGTTGCCCACTACTTTTACAATCATAAGATGTTTTTTATTGCAAGACTTATTTCTCAAACAAGTAGATTTTTTACAGGAATAGAGATTCATCCTGGTGCTAAGATTGGAAAAGGACTTTTTATAGATCATGGAATGGGCGTTGTAATAGGAGAGACAGCAGAGGTTGGCGATAATGTTGTTATGTATCATGGCTCAACTTTAGGGGGGACTGGTAAAGATAAAGGAAAGAGACATCCAACTATTGGAAATAATGTAATGATAGGTAGTGGAGCAAAAGTATTAGGACCTATTAATGTTGGAGACGGTTCTAAAATAGGAGCAAATGCAGTTGTGCTAAAAGATGTCCCTGCAAATGTAACTGCAGTTGGTGTTCCAGCAAAAGTGGTGGTGCCCAAAAGCAAAAAGCAAGAAGAAAAAGTAGTTAAAAAAGAAAATATAATAAGCATAAATCAATTCTATGGAGAGTAATCATATACGAGGTTTGGGCGGAGCCCATTATCCTTCTAGAACTTAAAAAAGTTGCTTTCTTAGCAATAAAGAAAACTTAAAGTGCCTAGAGATTAAAAGCGCGAGATTTTGGATTTGTCTAAATCTCGCTTATTTTATTGCCTATAAATAATAAACAATTAGACTTTTGGGGGGTTTTCAACTATAATAAAATTATATTTAGCATATTTTAAATTATAAAGTTTTGAAAGGTGGAATTGATGTGCTTTCTCCTAAACTAGCTAGAATAATAGAAATACTTCCAGTATCTTTTGCCGGTTATATAGGCAAAAAGATTTTGAACTCATATTTAAATAAATATGCAAATATAAGTGTTCAGGGTATAGATGAATTAAAAAATGTACAAAAGCCAATAATATTTATATGTAATCATTTAAGCAATTCTGATGGACTTGTATTAAATAAAATTTTAAATGTATCAAATGATTTTGATGTAACTTTTGTTGCAGGAGTTAAACTTAAACATGATGCTATTACTCAATTGGGTACATACTGCGTTAAAACTACACCTATTAGACCTAATACTGCTGATAAAGAGGGATTATCAAAAATAATCAAAATTTTGAAAAGTAATAGCAATATATTGATTTTCCCAGAAGGAACTAGAAGCAGAAATGGAGCAATGATAGAAGCAACAAAAGGGCTTGCGTTAATTGCAAAATTGAGTAAAGCCATAATAGTACCAATAGGTATAAGTGGAAGTGAAAATCTTCTGCCAATAAATAAAAATGGCGATATGTATAAGGAGGATTTCACATATGCTGATGTACAAGTTACATTTGGAAAAGCTTTTTACTTAGATAAAAAAGGTAAAGACGAAAACAGAAAAGATTATGAAAAAAGAGTTGTAGATGAGGCGATGTACAAAATCGCTGAACTATTGCCTGAGAAATACAGAGGAGTTTATAGCAAGTAAACATACGCGGGGTTTGGGCGTGAGCCCATTATCCTTCTAGAACTATAAATAACTACACTGTAGTTAATGCACTAGGTTTAAAATTTGCAGTAATAATGTACGCGGGGTTTGGGCGTGAGCCCATTATCCTTCTAGAACTATAAAGATTTCATGTAGTTATATTATATAAGGTGGTGTAAGAGTGCTAAAAAAAGATATAAAAAAAGTTGTAGATATACTTGAAGAAACATATCCAGACGCTGAATGTGCACTGCATTTTAATAGTCCTTATGAACTTCTTATATCAACCATATTAAGTGCACAATGTACAGATGAAAGAGTTAATATTGTAACAAAAGAGCTATTTAAAGAATATAATACGCCCCAAAAGATGATAACATTAGATGAAGCACAACTTCAAAATATAATAAAAACTTGTGGACTTTATAAAAATAAAAGTAAAAATATACTTGAAGCCTCTAGGAGCATTGTAGAAAAGTTTGACGGTGTAGTGCCAAAAACTTTAGAGGAATTAACAAGTCTTTCAGGAGTTGGAAGAAAAACAGCTAATGTTGTTATGGCAAATGCTTTTGGAAAACCAGCATTTGCAGTAGATACCCATGTTTTTAGGGTATCTAATAGGATTGGAATAGCTAAAGGAAAAAACGTTCATGAAGTTGAAAACAAGCTTATGGAAAATATAGATGAAGATCATTGGATTAAAATGCACCATTGTATAATATGGCATGGAAGAAAAATTTGTAAGGCAAGAAATCCTAAATGCAGTGAGTGTCCAGTAAATGTGGTATGTGAATTTTTTAAAGAGCAGTATTGATATGAGGCTGTCACACTAAATATATTAAATCATTATTTAGTGTGACAGTCCCATTTCATTAAATAATAAGGTTCTTTTTCAGTAACTTCCTCCTCGATTGTAAAGCCTTGAGATAAATAAAAATTCAAAGCATTTTCATTTACCTTTACGCATTTCAATGTTAAGGGTAATCCAACTACTTTTACAGCTTCACTTATCAATGCTTTTCCTACCCCACACCTTTGAAAATTTGACGAAACAAATAAATTGTGAATAAATTTATCCTCTTCCCAAATTGAAATAAATCCTGCAATCTCATTGTTTATTTTTGCTGTTAATATTAACTCTCCTTTTGTACTACTATCAAAATCGTCTAAATTTATACTATCAGGTTCCATCCAATTGAAATTTTCTTGTCTTGAGTTGAAAAAAATTTTTCGCAGTTCATCATATTCATTTTTTTGAGTTTTTTGTATGTAAATGCAATTTTTATTCATTATATTTTCCCCTTTCCTGATATGAGTAATTTATAATTGTTCATTCATTTAATTATATATCATATAATTTTAATTATAAATATTTTACATTATATATAGTGCTCATTTAAGCCTAAATTTAAAATATAAAAAATATGTTAATTAACAATTTTTTATATTGACTTTATAAGTTTATAAAGTATACTGAGAGTATAGTCTATAAACTTAGAGTATATTAATGCGGAGGGAATTATGCAAATGAATAATCGTAAAGTTAGAGAAAGACTAAATAAAGAATCAGAAATATTAGATGCAGCAGAAAGAATATTCTTTAAAAAAGGGTTTGAAAATTCAACTATGGATGATATTGCACTGGCAGCTGAATTTACTAAAAAAACAGTATATTCATATTTTAAAAGTAAGGAGGATATATATTATGAAATAATGCTTAGGGGATATAAAATACTTAATTGTATGAGTAAAACAATGCTAGAGGAAGGAAAGAATGATAGTGAGATTACTAATATAAAAACTTTAGGAAAAGCTTTCATTAAATTTAGCGTTGAGTACAAGGGATATTTTAAGGCTATCGTGGATTATGAAAATAAATATTATACCAGTAATGTAAGTGATGAATTATACAAGGAATGTGATAAAGAAGGAGAATATACATTTAATATTCTAAAGGAAAGTATAGAAAATGGCATAAAAAATGGTGAGATAACAGAAAAATTTTCTTCTTTAGATATTTCGCTTACACTTTGGTCGTGCATCTTAGGTTTTGCTAATCTTATAGATAAAAAAGAAGAATATATAAATAAAGTATATGATAGAACATCACTAGAGGTGCTTGAAAATGGATTCGAAATAATTTTAAATTCAATACGAAAGGACTGATTTTATATGATGAAAAAAGTTTTTATAATATCAATATGTGTTTTAATTGTAGTTTGTATTGGTTTTGGTGTAAAGTATCTTGTTTCTGTAAATGAGTATAAAAAAGAAGTTAAAAACATTAGTATTAAGAATGTGGATTTAAAAAAAGTTAAAGATGGTAAGTATACAGGTTCTTGTGATGTCGGCTATATAAAAGCGGTAGTTAAGGTACAAGTTAAAGACAATAAAATTATGTATATAAAGCTTCTTGAACATAAAAACGAAAGAGGTAAAAAAGCCGAAACTATTTTAGAAAAAGTTATAAAAGCTCAAAGCGTTAAAGTAGATACTGTAACTGGTGCAACAAATAGCAGCAAGGTTATTTTAAGAGCTATTGAAAGTGCATTACAAAACGGTGAAAAGGCATGAGTAGTGAATACCTTGAAAGTGAAATTTTTTGCATGGGAACAAATATAATTCAGAGAGTGTATGGATTTAATGCAAGGAAAACTATAAAGGAAGTTGAAAATGAAATGAAAAGACTTGAAGCTTTAATGAACTTTTATAAAGATTCAAGTGAAATTGGAATACTTAATAGCTATGGATTCGAAAAAGAGGTTAAGCTTAGTAGAGATGTTTTTTATATAATAAAAAAAGCTAAATATTTTTCTGAAATAAGTCAGGGGGCCTTTGACATATCATTAGCACCTGTCATAGAACTATGGGGTGTTTTTACAAAACATGAGAGAGTACCACTTGAAAAAGAAATAAAAGAAAAAATATCTCTTGTAAGTTATAATAATTTAATTTTAAATGAGGGTGAAAATACAGTTAAGTTTTCTAAAGAAAATATGAAGATAGATTTGGGTGGAATAGCTAAAGGTTATGCTGCAGATAGAGCAACCCAAATATATAAACAAAATAATGTTAATGCTGCTTTCATAAATTTGGGTGGAAATGTTATGGTTTTTGGAGAAAAGCCTGATAACAGTGATTGGAGTGTTGGGGTACAAGAACCTTTTAAAAGTAGAGGAGAAATAATTGGTGTTGCTAATATAACAAATGAGTCCGTGGTTACGTCTGGAAATTATGTTAGGTATTTTGAGGACAAAGGTGTAAAATATCATCATATAATCGATCCAAGAACAGGATATCCAGCAGATTCTAATTTGATGAGCGTTACTGTCATTTCACAGAATTCTATGGAAGGAGATGCACTATCTACAGCTGCATTTGTGCTTGGCGATAAAGAAGGAATGCAGCTTATAAAAAATTATGGTGCAAAGGCTATATTCATAACAAAAGATAAAAAGGTGAAAATAACAAGCAATATGAGGCAAGACTTTTATTTAATAGAAGATAATGGTTTTGAGTATTGCAGTGAGGTGGGCTTATGAATATCAATCATTTATTAGGCATAATTGCTTTAATATTTGTGATTTTAAGTATAAGTTATTTTGTACTTAAAAGAATGAAAATAAAATTTCTTGAATTTCATTGCTATTTTGCTTTAATTGGAACTGTGTTTGCAGTTATTCATTCTTACAGTAGTTTGTTTGTATTGGAGTTCACCTTTGGTAAAGCTGCTTTGTTCATTTTTATTTGTCTAGATATTTCAGGATTAATGATGCGATATTTGAAAGGGATAAACAAAAAATATTTAAGATATACACACATAGCACTTTCAATATTTTTTGTTCTTATGATAATATTTCATATAATTTACTATACTTTTTTAAATTAAGAAACTTATAAGAGCAGTGCACAATTCACAGTTCACTGTGAACTGTGCATTGTGAATTGTGCACTGATTTAGTTTGCAATCTTTTTTGGATGTAACGGTTCAATTAGTTTTGCTCACAATATTTAATGAGTAAATCTAAAGTTGCTTCCATTCCTTCCATGTGAGTTCTTTCATAGCCATGAGAAGCAAAAACACCAGTTCCAATGAGCGCGGTTTTTATATCCCATCCTGCGCGGAGAGCTGCAGAGGCATCAGAACCATAATGAGGGTAAGTATCTATTTTATAAGATATATTGTTTTTACGGCAAAGTTCAGTAAGTTTTTTTCTAAAAGAATAGTCATAAGGTCCGGAGGAGTCCTTAGCGCATATGCACACACTGTATTCAGAAGAATTTTGCCCAGTTCCAGGAGCTCCCATATCAACTGAAAGGAATTCCTTTGTATTAGGGGGTATATAGGCTGCACCATGGCCTACTTCTTCATAATTGCTGAAGTAAAAACTAGTAGTATAAGGTAAATTTATATTATTTTCTTTTATGTATTTTATGGCATATAATAATATTGCTGCGCTTGCTTTATCATCAAGATGTCTGCTTTTTACAAACCCATTTTCAGTAAAACGTGTTCTTGAATCAAAGCATATAAAATCTCCAACATCAATTCCTAAGTTTTCAACATCTTCTTTTGATGAGACTTTTTCATCTATAACGACTTCCATATTCTTAGGTTCTCTTTTTAAGGTTCTGGCATCATCATAAATGTGAACTGATGGTTCTATTGTTTGAATTGTTCCTGAATAACTTTTACCATTAATAGTCTCTATAGTGCAATTTTCACCTTCAATAGAATTCATCATATATCCACCAAGGGGAGTAATAGCCAAAGTTCCTTTTTCTTTTATTTCTTTTACCATAGCTCCAAGAGTATCAATATGTGCTGAAATAGTTCTTTGATATTCATCATTTTCACCTGGCAGTGTTACTATTAACGCACCCTTGTTTGTAGTTTCAAAACTTATGTCTAAAATATGCAATTCTTCACTTACATAATCAATTAAATTTTCGGTATATCCAGTTGGACTTGCAATTTCAAGTATATTTTTAAGGTAGTATTTTAACTTTTCAAGATTATACACTTCTATCAGCTCCTTATAGATATTTTAACATAATATAAAAATAAAATTCAAACTAAATACGTATTTACTAGCTTGTTTTTATGTTATAATTTTAAAATAAAGCTATGATTTAAATAAATAGACTATTAAGATTAAAGGTGTTTTTATGAATAATGAATTAATAAATGAAATTATAGAAAATTGCAAAAAAGCAGTAGTAGGAAAGGATACTGAAATAAGAAATATTCTCATGGGCATAATTGCAGGTGGAAATGTTTTAATAGAGGATGTACCTGGAGTAGGAAAAACAACTATTGTAAAGGCAATCGTAAAATCCTTTGACTTAACTTATAAAAGAATACAATTTACACCTGATATAATGCCATCAGATGTTACAGGAGTTTCAATTTATAATCAGAAAAGTATGGAGTTTGAATTTAAAAAAGGACCTGTATTTTGCAATATACTCTTAGCGGATGAGATAAATAGAACGTCACCTAAAACCCAATCATCTTTACTTCAGGCCATGGATGAGGGACAAGTTTCTGATGGTAATACAACTTATGATATAGAAGAACCATTTTGTGTACTAGCTACTGAAAATCCAATAGAGCAAGAGGGAACCTTTGAACTTCCTGAGGCTCAATTAGATAGATTTATAATAAAAGTGAATATAGGATACCCAGTAAAAGAACATGAAATGAAAATACTAAAGTTATATAAAGAAAGCAAGCCAATAGAAGAGCTTAGACCAATGGCGTCAAAAAAGGACATAATCTATCTTCAAGAGATAGTGAAAAAAGTGAATATAAGAGATGAACTTATATCTTATATATTAGATATAGTCGATAAAACAAGGAATGATGATAATATAAGCTTAGGTGTAAGTACAAGAGGGGCTCTGGCTATTTTGAGAATTGCACAAGCTTCGGCTTTTATGGATGGAAGGGATTATGTTATACCAGAAGATATAAGGAAAAATATTTATATGGTGCTTTGTCATAGAATAAAATTATCCTATAATGCTAATATTAATAATTTAACTTCTAGAGAAATTATAGATAATATAGTAGCTTCAACATATGTTCCAAGGATTTTAAAGTGATGAAAGTAAATAAATTATTTGTGATTTTTACCATAATCATTGCTTTCTTATTTTTTATAGAGGGAGAAGTTATTTTTAATTTAGCATTTTACTGTGTAATTTTATGTTGGATTATAAGTTTAATTTCATTAATTATTTCGTATTTTGGAATAAGTATAGAAATAGAATTTAATCAAAGGAAGTATAATACTGTCGATAATTATGATTTTAATTTAAAGTTAAAAAATAAGCTGTATTCTTTTATTCCATTTGCAGTTGTAAATTATATAAGTGGTAATAAATTAGTAACTAAAATGCTTTATATGAATCTTCATAAGGAAGAGAAAATTAAAAGTGAAATTATGTTTCAGTATAGAGGAATTTATGATTTTAATGATTTTAAATTAGAAATAAAAGATATAATGTTTATATTTACGAAATATAAGTATTTAAAAAATAAGCCTAAAATAAGGGTTTATCCTAAAGTGTGGAGCATAAAACAAGATGAAATAAATAAGTTAAATTATATATTTAAAACCGTAATAGGTAAAAATTTAATCGAAAATGACTATTTAAATGTCAAAGATATAAGAAAATATAAATATAATGACAGTTATAAGAGGATACATTGGAAAGCTACGTCAAAGACGGGGCAGTTGTATGTGAAAAATTACGAAAACTTTGACAATGGGAAGATAAAAGTTTTTATAGATATGAATGAATACATTATGAAGCTTGGAAAGAGCGTTGAGGAAAAATATATAGAATACTCAGTATCTATGCTGAGTTATATTATGGACAAGCACAGCAAATTTGAAATTCATTTTATTAACGATAATGAAAAGACTATTTTTTCTAATGGAAAATCTGAATTTGGTCAAGTTATGGAATATTTGATTTACAATAAGTGTACAGGAAAGAAAAATGTGATTGACAGCATACTAAACCCTAAGAACGCAGCTGAAAAAGACTGTATGTGTATTATTGTATTTAAAATAGATGAAAGCTTAAGAGAGAAAATTGTTTTATTAGAAAAGAGTAGGATAAAATATATAGTGTTTTATTTTGAAGATAAATATTTAAGCACAATTAAAATTCAATGTTTTTCAATGTCAAAAATGATGGGGAACGGGTGAAAATGTGAAGGCAGTTCAAATATTTATATCATATATTAACTTAATATTTATATTTTTAATAATAAGCCTTTGTTTAAAAATAGGTAATACAAATGAATATGTGCTTTATTTTTCAGTGCTGTTTGGCGTAGGAATGCTAGCATATACTGGACTCAAACAAGTTTTCCTAAAAAAGGGATTATTTTTAACTATAGGTTTGTTTATATGCTTTATTGTTATACTATTAATGGAAATGGATTCTTTTATTGGTGAAAATACATTTAATAAATTGTTTGTTGGAATTCCTAATGAATTTGTGTATTTATACTCTAATTTTGAAAGCATAAGTGTAAATTTAATACTTCCATATATGATTATATTAATTCCAATTATAGCAATTATATATACTCATAATGCGCTTAAAGTGAGAAATTTTATAGGCGTAATTATAAATATTATTTTAATGATAGTGCTTTGGTTTTGGCATTATGAAAGCATTTTAACAAAATATTCTTATATATATTGCTGCATTGGAGTTTTTTCTTTTATGTTTGACGGATATTATAGGGTTTTAACAAAATATAAAGGAAATTTAAATAAAAGAGTAAGAAGTTTTGCAGCTTTTTTTATTGTTAGCTTATTTATTACAGGGATTATTTATGCGTCAATAACAAATGTATCTGACGATCATTCAGGCGTATATTCAGATTTGATATATACTAGGGTAAATGGATTTGATGATGGTAGATTTACTAGTTCGTCGGATAAAAATCATAAATTTCAAGGCATAGACAGCATTACTGAAGTAAGCAAAGAAAAAATAGGCGGCAGCCTTAATGTTGATAATACTCCTCAATTTGAGGTTAAAGCAAAGAGACCTGTTTATTTAGAGGCTTCAATAAAAAATAAGTATGATGACGATAGTAATACATGGGATAATGATTATGAAAAGCTGATTAAAATACCCAAGAAAGCATTTATATATGATGATAAATATGTGAAAAACAATAAGTATTATCCTGAAAAAAAATTATATTCCACTTTAAAAAACTTGAAGGTAAATAAGTTCAATATTGAAATAGGATATGACAAGAACATGTTATTTCATCCATATCTAACCTATTCTGTAAACAACATAAATACGTTTTTAAGCCCACAAAATTCTATTTTTAAAGAAGATGACATAGCGACTTATAATATATCTTACTATGATTATGGAGAGGATATGACGTTGGACAAGGCTTATAATGAAGAAATAGGCGAAGACAAAATCTTTAAAGATGATAATGGAAATACCACTTTTACTGACAAGGAGTATAAGGAATATAAAAAATATAATGAAAAATTTATTAGTGGATACAGCAATGTTGATGACAGAATAGTGAAGCTTGTAAAAAAAATAGTCAAAGGAGCCAAATCTGATACAGAAAAAGCTTACAGAATAGAGCAATATTTAAAAAAGAATTATACGTATTCTCTTGAGGTTAAAAATATAGATAGGAACTTATTGTATAATTTTTTGTTTAATGAAAAAAAGGGGTATTGTGTGTACTTTGCTACCGCCATGACCGTTATGTGCAAAATTGCCAATGTACCAGCAAGATACGTAGAAGGCGTAAAAATGATAAATAGAAAAAACTCTGATGGAAACTATGTTGTTACAAATGCAGATGCGCATGCTTGGACAGAAGTGTTAATTAATTCGAGCCTTAATATGTGGTACATTGCAGATGCTACTCCATCAGCGGCACAATATATTTACGAGAATAGTGAAAATAATAAAATTACACATAATTCAGGTAGCGAAAAAACGAGGCAAAGCTCAAGTATACAAAATCAGCAAAGTGTAAAAAGCATTGTAAAAAAGGATGATAATAAGCAGAAGGGAAAGAGTACAAACGTCAAAAAAAACACTTCAATTAAGAAAAAAGTAAATTATAAATTTCATCTATTGGTTATTTGTATTTTTGTAATATTTCTGCTCAGAGCTTTATATAAGATAATTATTATAAGACGAGCTTTAAATTATAAAGGTGTGCTCAAACTTTATAATTATTGTCAAAGGAGACTTGAGAGTGTTGGTATATATAAACCACTTAATGTAGGCGAAATTGAATTTTCGGAAGCTATAAAGGATAATGAAATTAGTAATATTATTAGATATATTGCAGATCGGGTTTATAGTGAATATTATGGAAATGGAGGGGAAGGTAAGTTTGATAAAAAGAGTTTTTATAATAAATTTGAGGAGTTAATGAGAAAAAGACAGGGGAGAGTAAAATATTATTTCTTCAAATATTTGTGGTAACTTATTCAGAGTACAGAGTACAACAAAGGTGGATTTACCTTTTGTTTCACTTAGGTAAATCTTAGAACTTAATAGTGCCAGCTGCGCTGAGCACTATTGTTTACGCCATGCGTTAGCATTAAGTTCAAGATTTTTAGCAGGGATAGCGGAGAAAAATCATACTTAACTGTACTCTGAGTAAACTTCCAGTTTGCTAGAATGAATTTGGTATTAGCCATTTCAATCTTTCTGGTTGTATATTTATTACCAAGGTGGTATAATATTTTTTGTATCTTGCGGATATGGCGGAACGGCAGACGCGCTAGATTCAGGTTCTAGTGAGAAATCGTGCAGGTTCAAATCCTGTTATCCGCACCAATTTATAAAGATAATAAAAGGATTCGAACCATCACGGTTCGAATCTTTTTATTATATTGTTTTTTATGGTATATTCGGTTCAGATTATTTATAATTCGCACAATGTTTCTCAACATGGAGGTGAGTTGTTTTGAATTGGACTTTAGAAGATGATCATACCATGCCAATTATAACGGCAGAAAGACACGTTAAAAGTAATCATGGAAATAGCAATGCCTGTGAATTGCCAGCGACATGCGTTATTTTTGAAATTGGAATGGCTTTGAAATTTATTGAAAAGGAATTTAAGACGGAGACCTTAATTGAAAAGTTACCTTGTTTTCTTGATAGTCCTAAATGTTTAATCATAAAAGGCAAACCTTCCGTGTGTTTCACACGTGGAGGATATGGTGCTCCGGCGGCGGTTGATACATTGGAAACATTAAGGGTTCTAGGTGTCAAACGAATTGTCATTGTGGGCATGTGTGGAGTTTTTGCAAAGAATGTTGATGTTGGAGATGTAATCATACCCGATAGAATATTATGCGAAGAGGGAACTTCACATCACTATTTTGAAAATGTTGAATTTGCACATCCCAATAGTGAACTTTTTAGAAAGGCAAATACCTATTTTAAGAATCAATTTGAAATAAAGACAGATGCAACTGTAACAAGTGATGCTGTGTATCGTCAAACTTTTGCAAAAGAAGAGTTTTGGCGAAATAAAGGTTGTGTTGGTGTCGATATGGAATCATCAGCATTGTTGCTAGTGAGTCGGTACTATTCCTTTCCTGCAGTATCAATCTTATTAGCCTCTGATAAGCATCCACTTAATGAAACACAGGAAAAATGGGAATGGGGTAATATAGGTTTCGAAAAAGTTCGTGAGAAATTCGTAAAACATGCAGTGCAATTTTCATTGGATCTATGACTTCCCATTTTGAGTATAATCAGAACCTGCATCTAAATTGAGCAAATGACACATAGAAATAACGAGTTCACAAGATTTTGATTAGTTGTTGATAACAAAAACACACACTAGATTATTGCATTATTTGTGATGATTCTAGTGTGTGTTTTTTATGCTTAAATTAGTACTTTTTAAAGAAATATGGATGCAGCGTATTTCTGCTTATAGAAGCAGTGGCGATTCAGTTAGGGTTTGATGCAAAAAAGCTTAAAATATTTACGCATATTTAAGGCAATGAAAAAAGATAAGTACAAGTTAAAATTCAATTGTTTTATTTAAACCATTTACATTTTACTATTGTTTAATAAATCACACCTTTAATTAGCATTTTATAAAAAAATATGAATTTAATATTTATTTTAAAAATTATATGTGATAGTATGTAATGTAAAGTAAGCAATTTTAAATGTTGCTAATTAATTGTCGATATGCTTCATTTGATTAGAAGAGTATTATTAATAAGACGAAGAATCAATGGAACATTAATTAATACATATAAGGAGATGTAGTGGTATGGAAAAGAAAAACATAGATTGGGCGAACCTTGGTTTTGGATACGTTCCAACAGATAAAAGATTTGTTGCTAACTACAAAGATGGTAAATGGGACGAGGGTGCATTAAGTTCGGATGCAACTGTTGCAATTAGCGAATGTGCAGGTGTACTGCAATATTCTCAGTCATGCTTTGAAGGTATGAAGGCTTATACAACTGAGGATGGTCACATTGTTACCTTCCGTCCTGACTTAAATGGAGAACGTATGGAAAACTCCTGCAAGAGATTGGAAATGCCAGTTTTCCCAAAAGAAAAATTTGTAGATGCTATTGTAAAGACTATAGAGGCAAATGCAGCATGGGTACCTCCATATGGAAGCGGTGCTACTCTTTATATCCGTCCATTTATGTTTGCAACAGGACCAGTTATTGGAGTTAAACCAGCAGATGAATACCAGTTTAGAGTATTTGCAACACCAGTTGGACCATATTTTAAAGGAGGCGTTAAGCCTTTAACTTTATGTGTTAGTGACTTTGATCGTGCTGCACCACATGGTACTGGACATATCAAAGCTGGACTTAATTACGCAATGAGCCTTCATGCAATTGTTACTGCACATGCAGAAGGATTTGATGAAAACATGTATTTAGATGCAGCTACTAGAACAAAGGTAGAAGAAACTGGAGGAGCTAATTTCTTATTTGTAACAAAGGACAACAAGGTTGTTACACCAAAATCAAATACTATTCTTCCTTCAATTACACGTCGTTCTTTATTAACAGTTGCAAAGGACTATCTTGGACTAGAAGTAGAAGAAAGAACTGTTTATTTTGACGAAGTAAAAGATTTTGCAGAATGTGGACTTTGTGGAACAGCAGCTGTTATTTCACCAGTAGGAAAGATTGTAGATCACGGCAAAGAAATTTGTTTTCCAAGTGGCATGAAAGATATGGGACCTGTTATCACAAAGCTGCGTGATACATTAACAGGAATCCAGATGGGGCGTGTTGAGGCACCTAAGGGTTGGTTAAAGGTAATTAAATAATTATTTATATCAATAAAAGGAAATTCAATTTAATTATTGAATTTCCTTTTATTTTTGAAAACTATTAATTCACAAAACAAGGTTCATGTTAAAATTAATTGAAAAAATTGGAGAGATAATTCAGCAAAATGTAGATAGATTTGATGTGAATACAATATTTCGCATGAAATCAATTTATTATGAATGTGAAATTGATACTAATAATAAAAGTGAACAATATTTAGATGAATATGAAAAAGAAGAAGAATTTGCTCCTGTATTTATGGATTTAGATAATACAGTACAACAGAATGAAAAAGTTATCAGTAAAAATAACAAGAATACGAATGATTGGGTAGTTAGAGAAAGCAAAGTTCTTAAGTTTTTAAAATATAATAATTTTATGAGATAAAGACAAAAAAGGTTTATAGATTTTCCTATTAAATAGTCTAAATATGTTGCATGAGGGGTAGTTTTAAGTGATTACACTAGAAGGCGTTACAAAAGAATTTGTAACAACTAAAAAATATCCTGGTTTTAAAGGGGCAGTGAAGGGCCTGTTTACAACCGAAAAAGTTTGTAAAGTTGCTGTTGATGATATTTCATTTCATATTGATAGAGGTGAAATAGTAGGCTATATTGGAAGTAATGGAGCTGGTAAATCTACTACTATTAAAATGATGACGGGAATTTTAACACCAACAAAAGGTAAATGTATTGTTAACGGCATTGATCCAAATAAAAATCGTAAAGAAAATGCACAAAATATAGGTGTTGTTTTTGGACAAAGGACGCAGTTATGGTGGGACCTTCCACTAAGCGAATCTTTTACTATTTTAAAAGAAATATATAATGTTAGTGACAAGGATTTTAAAGAACGTATGAAGTTTTTGAATGAAGTATTAAATGTAACCGGTTTTATAAATAATTCGGTTAGAACGTTATCATTAGGTCAAAGAATGAGAGCGGATTTAGCAGCTGCATTATTGAACAATCCTAAAGTATTATATCTAGATGAACCAACGATAGGACTAGATTTATTAGTAAAGGATAAAATGAGACAAGCAATAAAAGACATTAATAAGCAGTATAATACAACAGTTGTTTTAACAACTCATGACTTAGGCGATATCGAAGAGCTTTGTAATAGAATTATGATAATAGATAAAGGGAAATTAATTTATGATGGTGGATTACAAGAGCTCAGAAATGATTTTGGGGGAAAGTGTAAAGTGCAGATAGATGTAAAAGATTTAGGGAAAATTCAAAAACAGGATTATTATAGCATTTTCGGCTTGGAAAACAATCAACTTAAAGTGGAGTCAGATGGAAGAAGTATAATATTTACTTTTAATAAAAAGTTATATGGAGTAGCAGATGTTATTTCTTATGTTATGGGACAAACTGAAGTAAAAGATATTAAAATTCAGGAAACAGAATTATCTGAAGTGGTAAAAGAAATATATAAAAATGGAGTGATTAATGGTACATTATGAACAGATTTTTAAAAGTTTACTGGCCCTTTGCTTTAAATCAAATAAAAAGTAATTTTGCTTATAAAGGAAGATTTTATCTTTTTATTCTTGGACGGATATTTAGTATGTTCATTACATATTACTTATGGATGGCTATATATGGCAGTAGTAGAAATGGTGTGCTGGCTGGATTTACTCGAAATGAAATGATTTTATATATATTTATGTCATATGTGGCTTCTGGGATGATTAATATTGGAATTTCATCAGAAATTGGAGAAAATGTTGTAGACGGATCCATTGCTATGATGTTAGTTAAACCTATTGATTATAGGTTTAGTGTTATATCAAAAGCTTTTGGAACTATGGTTTACCGTGCAGTTGTACCATCCGTATTTATATGGGTAGAAATATAAATTTATCGATACGTAGGGCTTGGGCTTTCCATAACTAATCCTATATATATGATAGTTTTTTTAGTTAGTTGCATTCTTAGTTTTTTAATATATGATCTTTTTGATTTTTGTTTTGCTATGCTAGCTTTTTATACTACCTATATTTTCGGAATGACTATGGTGAAAAACGCAATAATGGCCCTTCTTACAGGTCAACTTATTCCACTTGATTTCTTTCCGGGTACTGTGCAGAAGGTTTTTTCCTTCTTGCCCTTTGCTTCTATGACATATACTCCTGTGATAATTTATTTAGGAAAGTATTCTGCTGATAAAATACTGCTTGCACTTACAAAACAAATAATGTGGGTTATTATTCTATACATTTTTGGAGAATTGGTATGGAGAAAAGTGACAAAAAGATTAGTAGTTCTTGGAGGCTAATGTATATGTGCGGTAAATTAAAAAGATATTTAAAATTATATAAAATGTTTGTTATACAATATGTAGATTCATTAATGCAATCAAAGATGGATTTCTTTGTTGGACTTATTGGATTTTTCTGTTCTCAGTTTGCAGGAATTATATTTCTTTATTTGGTATTTCAAAGGATACCATCACTTAATAATTGGTCATTTGAACAACTCATTTTTATATATGGATTTGCACAGATTCCAAGAGGAATAGATCATTTATTAACCGATAATTTATGGATGATTGCATGGCAGATGGTAGTGAGGGGGACCTTTGACCGTTATATGTTAAGACCCATAGGTATATTTTTTCAAATTATATGTGAAAAGTTCCAGTTTGATGCCTTGGGAGAATTAATTGTTGGGTTTACCTTGGTTGGCATATGTATTAAAGCTGGTAACAGCGGCTAATATTGTAATATTTATTGTATCTGTTACGGCAGGAGCTGTAATATATACAGCTATAAAGTTATTCTTTGCTGCAACTGCTTTTTGGTTTAAGGAAAGTGTCCCTTTTTTGCAAGCAGCATATGACACAGCAGATTTTGCTAAGTATCCTATAGAAATTTATCCAAAACCTATACAGTTTGTAATTACTTTTATATTGCCATTTGCATTCGTTGCATATATTCCAGCTAAATTTTTCTTAGTTAAGACAAGTGTATTAGAAACTGTTGGAGTAGAATGTATTCTTGCTATAATATTTTGGAGCATAGCTTACTGGTTATTTAAGAAAGGAATCAGCATATATGAAAGTGCCGGAAATTAATTATAATAGAAATGAACACTAGAAGTAGATCTGCTTTATGGCAATTATGTAATTTGAGTATTACTTGTTGGAATTATATTCTAAGATGTGGCAAATGGTGATACTGCTAATAATGAAAAGAATAACATAAGAGAAATGGTGATATTTAAAAATGGAGTAACATTATAGGACTTGCTTTATAAGATGGAGTATCTTAAATTATAGGTATATTGTAATTTGGAGATGGTATAATTGACTGATAATAAAAATACATGGATTAAAGAAGAAATTTTAAGAGGAGAATATAAATGTTTGCGCTTTGCAGCAGGTGGCTATGAAGCGCTTATAATTCCTGATATTGGAGCCAATATAATAGAATTAAAGGATAATACAAGAGAAATAAGTATTCTTAGGACTCCCCAAGATAAGGATTTTAAAATATTTGAAACTGTTCCTCAAGTTTATGGATTACCACTTTTATTTCCACCAAATAGAATAGAGGATGGTACTTTTAGAACCGAAAGTAGGCAATATAAGTTTCCTATAAACGAACCAAATAGAAATAATTATATACATGGTTTTATTAAGAATGAAAAGTGGAGTATAACTAAAAAAGAAATTTTAAATGATGAAGTTTCAATAGAAGCAACTTTTAATTTTGATGAAAATCATGATTTTTATAAATATTTTCCTCATAAATTTAAGTTTAAACTCCTCTATAAACTTTCAAAAGAAGGTTTAACGCAAGCTGTAAGTGTTGCAAATTTAAGTGATGAAGAAATGCCAATGGCAATAGGTTTCCACACTGCATTTAACGTTCCATTTTGTTCTGAAAGCAAAGCAGAAGATTATAGAGTTATAGCTTCAATTGATAAGAGATGGGAACAGAATGATAGGCTTTTACCAACAGGAAAGTTTCTTGAATTATCAGCATATGAAAAGGAATATCTTGATAAAGGAATAGCCCCTTTAGAGAAACCTATTGAAAAGCATTACTCATTAAAACCTATTAAGTTCAATGGAAATGATTTCAAAGGAGCAATTATAGAAGATAGGTTGAAAAAAGTAAGAGTAGTATACAATATGGGAGAGAAATATAATCATATAGTTATATGGAATGACAATGGAGATAAAAATTATGTATGCTTGGAACCACAAACAAGTGCAATTAATTCTCCAAATTTGAAACTTGATAAAAGTATAACAGGTTTTAGAACACTCATGCCAAAAGAAGAATGGCTTGAGATTTGCAAAATATTTGTTGAAGATGTAAAATAAATAAAAATTGCTTTATCATATGATCTAGGGGGTAGTTAGTATTGAAATTCTAACTGCCTTCTATTATTTTTATAATTTGATCTTCAAATGTATAGTGAAACTAGTTCAAATACAAACTATATGTGCACCATAATCCTCTTTACAATTGGTATTTTGGTACATAAATAGTTCAAGTTTCGCAGTAGTTTCACTGTATTGAGCTTATTTATATTCATAAGTTTTATGATAAAATATAAGAGTAACAAATGAAATTTTAAGGGGCGATTTTATGAAGTATAAATTACTATGTCTTGACATGGATGGAACTGTGCTAAGTGATGAAAAAAAAGTAAGCGAAGAAAACTTAAAAGCCATAAAGGCCGCACATAAGCTTGGAACAAAGATAGCAATATGTACAGGAAGATTGTTTGCAAATGCAAGAGTTTATGCCGATATATTTGGAATTAAAGCTCCAATTATAGCTTCTAATGGCGCTTATATAAGGGATAAGGATAGCAATGACGTTATTTATAAATGTGTACTTGGAAAAGAAAAAGCGAGAAAGCTTTATTCTATAGTTGAAAAATATGGATTTTTAATATTTTTTAATGAATGTAATTGTGTAATATCTGGTAAAAAATTTGATAATGATAAAAATATATATGTAAAGATGAATAAGGAACTCCCGGAAGATAGGCGTGTGAGACTTTTATATGCTGAAAATATGCTAGAGGTTATTGATAAAGAAGGCGATGAAATACTAAAATGCATATGCATAGATAAGGAATCCCTTAAAAACAATAATTATGAAAAACTAAATGCAGCAAGAAAAGAAATAGAAAGATTGGGAGGTTTTGAAATTGCAAGTTCATTTAGAGATAATTTTGAAGTAATGAAGAGTGGTGTATCAAAAGGAAATGCAGTTAAAGTTCTTGCAGATTTTTATGGCATAAAACAGGAAGAAGTAATGTGCATAGGTGACAATGAAAATGATTTATCCATGATAGAATATGCAGGTATGGGAGTAGCTATGGGAAATGCAGAGGAAATTGTAAAAAAGTCTGCTAATTACATTACTGATACTAATAATAATTCTGGTGTTGCAAAGGCAATCAATGAATTTATTATAAATGCATGAGGTAGGTTTTATACATATAAAATTAGAACAACATAAAATTATAAACTTTACTGTATACACTTATTAAGGTAATATATATTTATTGAGATTCTATGAGGTATAGTTTTCTATTATTTAATTTACGGGGGTAACATATATGATTTTAGAACAGGAAAATTTAAATATAGTATTATTCCAGCCAGAAATTCCACAAAATACTGGAAATATAGCAAGGACATGTGTTCTTACAAACTGTAAATTGCATTTAATTAAACCACTAGGTTTTAGTCTTGATGAAAAGCATGTAAGAAGAGCTGGCCTTGATTACTGGAAAGATCTCGATATGACTTTATATGATTCATATGAAGAGCTAAGAGAAAAATATAAGAATTCAACATTTTATTTTTCAACTACACATGGTGATAATTACTATGATGATGTACAATTTAAAGCAGGTGATTTTATAATCTTTGGTAGAGAATCCTGCGGACTTCCTGATTATATAAGGGAAAGCAATGCAGAAAGATGTATAAGGGTACCTATGGTAAAAACGACAACAAGATCGCTTAATTTATCAAACACTGTTGCTATTGTTGCTTATGAAGGTATAAGACAGCTTGGATTTCCAAATATGAAATAGAGAGGAGGGATTCCATGGAAAAAATAAAGATAATAACAGACAGTACAGCAGATTTACCTCAATATATAGTCGATAAATATGATATAGAAGTACTTCCTTTAATAGTTAATATAAAGGGAAAAATGTATCTTGATATCGAGGAGATAAAACTTCCACAACTGCTTAAAGTAATGGACGAAGAAAATATTTTTCCAACTACATCGCAGGTTAATCCACAGAGGTTCTATGATTGCTTTAAAAATTATTTGGACAAGGGATATAAAATTATTAGCATAATAATGTCTTCTAAGATGAGTGGAACCTATCAGTCAGCCTGTATAGCTAAAGATATGCTTGAAAGCAATGATATAGCTGTCATTGACAGTCTTAATGTGACCTCAGGGCTTGGACTACTTGTAATAAAAGCGTGTAAACTAAAAGAGCAGGGAATGAATTTTAAGGATATAGAGGCTAAAATTATAGAAACTATACCACATGTTAAAAGTGCATTAGCCTTTGAAAGTCTTGATAATCTTGTAAAAGGGGGAAGGCTTTCAAAAACTGCAGGTACCATAGGAAATATTCTTGGAATAAAACTTATTTTAGAGGTAAAAGACGGGGAAATGTCGGTAATGGACAAGGTTCGCGGAAGTAAAAAAGCAGTAAAGGTTATTTTAGATTATTTAAATGAAAAAGGAATTATAAGAAATGAAACATCAATACTTCTTCACGTAGGAGACACTGAAATTTTACCTGCGCTAAGGGAAAGATTGAAGGAAGAAGAAAATGATTTTATAGAGTGTGAGGTTGGTTGTGTAGTTGGGACGCATTCAGGGTCCGGAGCTTGTGGAGTATTTTTTATTGAAAATTATTAGATTGTACAGAATTTAGAAATTATTTTTTATTATATTTTTTAGTTTTAAATGGAATAAATAATATTATATAAAATTCATGAGTACGACATTCTTTAAATATCGTACTCATTTTTAATGTTTATATGTTATAATAAAATTATTAGATTTTAAGATTAATTGATTAGGGTGAAAAAAATGAATTTGGATTTTGAATTGAATTTAAGTCAGCAACAAAAACTTGTAATGACGCAGCAAATGCAGATGTCTATAAAAATGCTTCAAATGTCGAGTATTGAATTAAATGAGTATGTTGAAAGAGAACTTGAGGAGAATCCACTTCTCGAAAAAGAGTATGTCGAAAAAAGTGAAGAAAATAGTATTAACAAGGAAAATGACTTTAATGATAAGATTGATTATGACAAATTTATGAAATACCTTGATTTTGAAAATTACAGTCATGAAAACAATTACAAAGGGGAGGATGAAGTATCTCCATTTAATTTTATAAGTAGACAAGAATCTCTAAGGGAATATCTTATTAAGCAGCTCGGGGAAATTCAAATAAAAAATTCACAAAAAAATATATGTAAGTATATAATCGAGAATCTAGATGGAAAAGGATATTTACCGGATTCTATTTCGGATATCGCTCTTCAATTAAATGTAAACGAAGATAAGGTTTTAAATGCACTTAAGATAGTTCAATCCCTTGAACCAGATGGTATAGGTGCACGAAATTTAGAGGAATGCCTTAAGTTGCAGCTTGAAAAGAAGAATATTAATGATGAAAAATTATTTTATATAATAGATAATCACCTTAATAACATTGCAGAGAATAAATATAATGCCATAGCAAAAGATTTAGACATAACTCCTAAAGATGCGCAGGAGTATGGTGATGTTATAAAGAAACTTGAGCCTAAGCCATCAAGAGGGTTTTACACAGGCGATGAAACTAAGTTTATAGCTCCTGATGCTTTTGTGAAAAAGATTGATGAAGAATTTTTTATAATTATGAATGATAATTCTATCCCTAGGCTTTCAATTAATAATACTTATAAAACAATAATAGCTGGCGGAGAAAGTAAGGATGCTGAAGAATATGTAAAGAACAAAATAAACAGTGCTGTATTTTTAATGAAAAGCATAGAACAGAGAAAAAGCACGCTGTACTCTGTTTTAAAGGAAATTATTGATTATCAAAAAGAATACTTTGACAAAGGAATAAAATATCTAAAGCCAATGACTTTAAAGGACATAGCTGATAAAATAGGAATGCATGAATCTACTGTAAGTAGGGCTATAAGAGAAAAGTATATTTATACTGAAAGAGGAATTGTAAAAATCAAAGATTTATTTACTACAGGAATATCAAGTGAAAGTTCGTCTTCTGATTCTATGTCTTCGTCAAGTGTTAAAGGAAAAATAAAAGATCTTATAGAAAAAGAAGATGAAAGTAGTCCACTTTCAGATCAAAAAATATGTGATCTCTTAAATTCACAGGGCATGAATATTTCTAGAAGAACGGTAGCAAAATATAGAGAAGAAATGAATATAAAGTCTTCAAGCAAGAGAAAACGTTATTAGTATTATGATTAAGTTTTTAACTATATTTGTATTTTATTATAATAAAAGGTGCCAATATAGTTAAAATCCATGAAAAATTAATTTTTTTTATAAATACTATTTAAAAAATTTCGTTTTTATTCTATAATACTAAGTGGGACATGAATTAAATTGCTGGGACGCATTAGGACCAGTGGGGTGATTGAATTGCATGAAATCTTAAAATTACAGCAAAAAATTATTCCCGAACTTATGATATTACTTGAAAAAAGATATAATATTCTAAGAACCATATATTACAATCAGCCTATAGGAAGAAGAATACTTGCTAAGAAGCTTGAAATAGGAGAAAGGGTTGTAAGAACTGAAATAAATTTTTTAAAAGAACAAAATTTAATCAGCATAGGTACTCCTGGAATGTTAGTAACACGCGAAGGAGAAGAAATTATAGATAAGCTTAAGAATTTTATACGTGAGATTAAGGGGTTAACTGAAGTCGAAGATTACTTGCGTGAAAAGCTTAAAATAAAAAAGGTAATTATAGTTCCGGGAAGTATAGATGATGATGAGACAGTCCTAGATGAATTAGGAAGAACTGCTGCAAAATATGTAGAAAGCGTAATTGTGGATGGCAACACTATTGCAATTACTGGCGGAACTACTATGAAAAAAGTTATTGATAATTTTTCTACTTCCTTGCGCTATCATAATACTATCGTTGTTCCTGCAAGGGGCGGAATGTCAAGAAAAGTTGAAACAGAGGCTAATACATTGGCTGCAAATTTCGCAGATAAACTTGGTGCTGCTTATAGATTACTGCATGTTCCAGATAATTTAAGCAGCGAGATTATGAATGTAATTATAAATGAAAAAGGTATAAAAGATATTATAGATACAATAAGAAAAGCCGATATAATAATTTATGGAATAGGAAGAGCCGATGAAATGAGTAGAAGAAGAGGACTTAGCATAGAGGAAACTTCAAAAATACTCGAGGGAGGCTCTGTGGGCGAGGCTTTTGGTTATTTTTTTAACAATGAAGGTAAAGTTGTTTGTTCTACGCCTTCAATTGGACTTAAAAGTGATGATATAAGAAATGCTAAGAATCTTATAGCAGTTGCAGGTCAAAAATCAAAAGCAGAAGCAATAATATCAACGCAAATTAACAATAACAATAATGTACTCATTACAGATGAGGGTGCAGCAAATGAAATTGTTAAAATTTTAAGTGGCAAATAAACATAAGTTGCTAATAATTATATGTTACATATAATTTTAGAATATTAAAAAAATTTTTGGAGGTAGTTAGAATGGCAAAAATAGCTATTAATGGTTTTGGAAGAATAGGAAGATTAGCTTTAAGAAGAATTCTTGAAGTTCCTGGATTAGAGGTTGTTGCAATAAACGACTTAACTGATGCAAAAATGTTAGCACACTTATTCAAATATGATTCATCACAGGGAAGATTCAAAGGCGAAATCGAAGTTAAAGAAGACGCTTTTATAGTTAACGGAAAAGAAATCAAAGTTTTCGCTGAAAAAGATCCTGAAAAATTACCTTGGGGAAAATTAGGAATAGACGTTGTTCTTGAATGTACTGGTTTCTTCACAAAGAAAGAAAAAGCAGAAGCTCACGTTAGAGCAGGCGCTAAAAAAGTTGTTATTTCAGCTCCAGCTGGAAACGACTTAAAGACAATAGTATTCAACGTTAACAATGAAACTCTTGATGGAACTGAAACAGTTGTATCAGGTGCATCATGCACAACTAACTGCTTAGCTCCAATGGCTAAAGTATTAAACGACAAATTTGGAATAGAAAAAGGATTCATGACTACAATCCATGCTTACACTAATGATCAAAACACATTAGATGGCCCACACAGAAAAGGAGACTTAAGAAGAGCTAGAGCTGCTGCTGTAAGTATTATCCCTAACTCAACTGGAGCTGCTAAAGCAATAGCACAAGTTATTCCTGATTTAGCTGGTAAATTAGACGGAAACGCTCAGAGAGTTCCAGTTCCAACTGGTTCAATCACTGAATTAGTTTCAGTTCTTAAGAAGAACGTTACAGTTGAAGAAGTTAATGCTGCTATGAAAGAAGCTGCTAATGAATCATTCGGATACACTGAAGATCCAATCGTTTCAGCTGATGTTGTAGGAATTAACTACGGATCATTATTCGATGCTACTTTAACTAAAATTGTTGATGTTAATGGATCACAATTAGTTAAAACAGCTGCTTGGTATGATAATGAAATGTCATACACTTCACAATTAGTTAGAACTTTAGAGTACTTTGCAAAAATTGCAAAATAGTTTAAAATTCAATAATTAATTTTATTAAATAATGTGAATTAAAAACATAGTAGAAAGGTCTGGTTTTATAGTTAAGGCTATGAGGCTGGACCTTTTATAAAATATATAATTATGAGGTGAATAGTATGCAATTCAATAAAAAGACTATTGAAGATGTAGATGTAAAAGGTAAAAGAGTGTTAGTTAGATGCGATTTTAACGTTCCACTAAAAGATGGTGTTATAACTGATGAAAATAGACTTAACGGAGCACTTCCAACTATAAAATACCTTTCAGAGCACGGTGCAAAAGTTGTACTTTGTTCACATCTTGGAAAAGCAAAAGGACCAGATCCTTCAAAAACATTGGCTCCAGTTGCTAAAAGATTAGGCGAATTACTTGGATGCGAAGTTAAATTTGCTGCTGACGATGTAGTAGTTGGCGAAAATGCTAAAAAAGCTGTTGCTGAACTTAAAGAAGGAGAAATAGTTCTTCTTGAAAACACAAGATTCAGACCAGAAGAAGGAAAAAATGACGATGCATTTTCAAAGGATTTAGCTTCACTTGCAGATGTATATGTAAATGATGCATTTGGAACTGCACACAGAGCACATTGTTCAACAGTTGGTGTAACTAAGTTTGTTAAGACAGCAGTATGCGGATATTTAATCCAAAAAGAATTAAAATTTTTAGGAGATGCTGTTGAAAAGCCAGTTAGACCTTTTGTTGCTATACTTGGAGGAGCAAAAGTTTCTGATAAGATAAATGTTATAAACAACTTACTTGAAAAAGTTGATACATTAATCATTGGAGGCGGAATGGCTTATACATTCTTAAAAGCTCAAGGATACACAATAGGAACATCACTTCTTGAAGCAGACAAAGTTGATTATGCAAAAGAAATGATAGAAAAAGCAAAAGCTAAGGGAGTTAAATTACTTCTTCCTATAGATAACATCGTTGGAGCTGAATTCAAAGCAGAGACAGAAGCAGTTACAACTGAGGATGCTAACATTCCAGAAGGATACATGGGCTTAGATATAGGACCAAAAACTCAAAAAAATTACACTGATGCAGTAAAAGAAGCTAAGACAGTTGTTTGGAACGGACCTATGGGAGTATTTGAATTCGAAAAATTTGCAGAGGGAACAAAAGCAGTTGCTAGAGCTATGGCTGATTCCGATGCTACAACAGTTATAGGTGGAGGAGATAGTGCTGCTGCTGTTAACCAGTTAGGATTTGGAGACAAAATGACTCATATTTCAACTGGAGGCGGAGCTTCTCTTGAATTCTTAGAGGGAAAAGAACTTCCTGGAATTGCAGCACTTAATGATAAATAATAATAATTATTAGTAAATAATATTTACAAAATGCTAAATAGTGCTATAATGTAATTAAAGATAAATAAATGTTATTTATCCATAAATAAGGAGTGTATTTAATGAGAACACCAATAATCGCTGGAAACTGGAAAATGAATAAAACACCATCTGAAGCAGTAGCTTTAATTGAAGAATTAAAACCACTTGTTAAGGATGCTAAAGTAGAAGTTGTAGTTTGCCCTACATTTGTATGTTTAGATGCAGTGTTAAAAGCAACAAAGGGAACTAACATAAAAGTTGGAGCACAAAATATGTACTTCAAAGAAAGTGGAGCTTTTACTGGAGAAGTTGCACCTAACATGCTTCAAGAATTAGGTGTTGATTATGTAGTAATAGGCCACAGTGAAAGAAGACAATACTTTAATGAAACTGATGAAACAGTTAATTTAAAAGTAAAAGCTGCTTTCGCACATAACTTACTTCCTATAGTTTGCTGTGGTGAAACTCTTGAAGAAAGAGAAGCAAATGTAACAAACGAAGTTATAGGAAAACAAATTAAATTAGATTTAGCTGGCTTGACTGCAGAACAAGCAGAAAAAGTTGTTATAGCATATGAACCAATCTGGGCTATAGGAACAGGAAAAACTGCTACAGACGATCAAGCTAATGAAACAATTGGAGCAATCAGAAAGACTGTAGAACAAGTTTACGGAAAAGAAATTGCTGACAAAGTAAGAATTCAATATGGCGGATCAGTTAAGCCAAATACTATAAAAGCTCAAATGGCTAAGCCTGAAATAGATGGTGCATTAGTTGGAGGAGCAAGTCTTAAAGCAGCAGATTTCTCTGCAATAGTAAACTTTTAATCAAAGTTTTTATTAAGCTAAATGAATTTAGAATGAACATTTTTAATAAATGTTCATTCTAGAATTCATTAATAAACTTAAATGGAAGAGATTGATAATTGACAATTGAGAATTGGCAATGAGATAATAAAAAAGTTGTCTACTGTCAATTGTCAATTAAAGAGTAAATGGAGGAAATAAAATGGCTAAGAAACCTGTAATGTTAATGATTTTAGATGGATTTGGATTAACTGATAAGACTGAAGGAAATGCAGTTGCAGCTGCATACAAACCTAATTTTGATAAATGCTTTAATAATTACCCACATACACATCTTGGTGCAAGCGGATTAAGCGTTGGTCTTCCAGATGGACAAATGGGAAACTCAGAAGTTGGACATTTAAATATTGGAGCTGGAAGAGTAGTTTACCAGTCACTTACAAAAATAACTAAAGCAATACAAGATGGTGAATTTTATAAAAATGCAGCACTTAACAAAGCTGTAGATAATGTACTTAAAAATGATTCAACTCTTCATTTAATGGGACTTTTATCACCAGGGGGAGTTCACTCACACATAGAACATTTAAAAGGATTATTAGATCTTGCAAAGAAAAAAGGAGTTAAAAAAGTATTTGTTCATGCTTTCCTTGATGGAAGAGACGTTCCACCATCTTCTGCAAAAGAGTATATAGAAAATATAGAAGACTATATGACTGAAATTGGAGTTGGAAAAATAGCAACTGTTTCAGGAAGATACTATGCAATGGATAGGGACAAGAGATGGGAAAGAGTACAGCTTGCATACAATGCCATTGTACTTGGAAAAGGAGAAACAGCAGATAGTGCTCTTGATGCTTTAAATAAATCTTACCATGATAACAAGACAGATGAATTTGTTCTTCCAGCTGTTGTTATGGAAGATGGGAAACCTCTTGCACAGGTTAAAAACAATGACTCAGTTATTTTCTTTAACTTTAGACCAGACAGAGCAAGAGAAATAACAAGAGCAATAAATGATAAAGAATTTGATGGTTTTGAAAGAGAAACTTTAAAACTTGAATTTGTTACAATGACAGAATATGATTCAACTCTTGAGGGAGTAGATGTAGCATTTGGACCAGAAGTTCTTACAAACACTTTTGGAGAATATATAAGCAGCAAAGGACTTAATCAGCTTAGAATTGCTGAAACAGAAAAATATGCACATGTAACTTTCTTCTTTAATGGAGGAGTTGAAGAGCCTAATAAAAACGAGGATAGAGCTTTAATACCTTCACCAAAGGTTGCAACTTATGACCTTCAACCAGAGATGAGTGCATATTTAGTTACAGATGAACTCTTAAAAAGACTTGACGAAGATAAATATGATGCAGTTATATTAAACTTCGCAAACCCTGATATGGTTGGGCATACAGGAGTATTTGAAGCAGCTAAAAAAGCCGTTGAAGTTGTTGATGAGTGCCTTGGAAAAATTGTGAATAAAGTACTTGAACTTGATGGTACTGTATTTATAACTGCTGACCACGGAAACTCAGAGCAAATGATAGAGTATTCTGATGGAAAGCCAATGACTGCACACACTACAAATCCAGTTCCTTTTGTATATGTAAGCAATCATTCAAAGGAAATGAGAAAAGATGGAGTGTTAGCAGACATAGCACCTACAATGCTTCAGGAGCTTGGTCTTGAAAAACCTAAAGAAATGACAGGTAAAACTTTAGTGAAATAATGCTATAATTTAAAGAACTTAATAAAATTTATGTCATTAATGGACACTAAAAAAGCTTTATTTTGAATAAGTATAAGACTAATACTTATTTAAAGTGAAGATGAATTTACTAGAATAATAAAGCTGCTTTTAGATAAAAATAGATAGAGTTAAGTAAATTTGGTTAAAATTAAAAAGGAGAGGTGTTTTATATGAAATCATATGTTGAAATTGTTGACGTATTAGCAAGACAAATTTTAGATTCGAGGGCCAATCCTACCGTTGAAGTTGAGATAACTCTTGAGGATGGAACTGTTGGTAGAGCTTCTGTACCTTCAGGTGCATCAACAGGTATGTTTGAGGCAGTTGAACTTAGAGATGGAGATAAATCAAGATATAATGGAACAGGTGTGCTAAAAGCTGTAGAAAATGTAAATGAAACTATAGCATCGGAGCTTATAGGAATGAACATTTTTGATCAGACATTAATAGATAAGACAATGCTTGAACTTGATGGAACAGAAAACAAGTCAAAGCTTGGAGCAAATGCAATGCTTGGGGTTTCGCTTGCAGCAGCAAAGGCAGCAGCAGGATACCTCGGCATAAGCTTATATCAATATATAGGTGGAATTAATGCAAAAGTTCTTCCTGTGCCTATGATGAACATAATAAATGGAGGAAAGCATGCAGATAACAACGTTGACCTTCAGGAATTCATGATAATGCCAGCAGGAGCACCTAGCTTTAGCGAAGCTCTTAGAATGAGTGCAGAAGTATATCACGCTTTAAAATCACTTTTAAAAGAAAAAGGTCTTGATACAGCAGTTGGTGATGAAGGTGGCTTTGCACCAAACTTAAACAGCAACGAAGAAGCAATACAAATTATAGTTGAAGCTATTAAAAGAGCAAATTATGAGCCAGGAAAGGACATATTTATAGCTCTTGACCCTGCTTCATCTGAGTTTTATGAGGATGGTAAATACAACCTAAAAGGTGAAGGAAAAGTGTTAACAGCTGAAGAAATGGCAAGTTACTATGAAGGCTTAGTTAATAAATACCCTATCATTTCAATCGAAGATGGTCTTGCAGAAGAAGACTGGGAGGGCTGGAAGATACTAACTGAAAAACTTGGAGACAAAGTTCAATTAGTTGGTGATGATTTGTTTGTTACTAACACTAAGAGACTTGAAAAAGGAATTCAGAAGGGTGTTGCAAATTCAATATTAATTAAGTTAAATCAAATTGGAACATTAACTGAAACATTAAATGCTATAGAAATGGCAGAAAGAGCTGGATATACAGCAGTTGTATCTCATAGATCAGGAGAAACTGAAGATACAACTATTGCAGATCTTGTTGTAGCTGTAAATGCTGGTCAAATTAAAACAGGAGCTCCTGCAAGAACTGAAAGAGTTGCAAAATACAATCAACTTTTAAGAATAGAAGAAGAACTTGGAGAAGTAGCAGAGTTTAGAGGATTAAAAGCATTTTACAATATAAAAAAGTAATTTGTTGGTTTTATTTTAAATCAAGATGGACTCTTGTGCCATCTTGATTTTTAGGTTGTAATCTAATATTGTTTATGATACAATGAAATCTAAGATGATATTTTATGTATTTACAGGCATAATTTTAAAATCATAGGAGGTCTAGTACTGATATGCACAATGTTTTATTGGGGTTGCAGATAATTTTAGCTATAGTTCTCATAGCAGTTGTTCTTGTACAGCCAGGAAAAATGGATGGTTTCACAAATTTTTCAGCTGGAGCAACTGATACTTTTTTTGCAAAGAATAAGTCCAAGACACGTGAATCATTTCTAAAAAGGGTTACAGCTGTAGTTGGAGTATTATTTGCAATAGTAACTATTTTATTAAATTTGTCACAATTCAAGTAAATAAACGGGAGTTAAAAGATATAATTCAGTACTTAATGGATTGTATCTTTTTTATTTATAGTGTATTCTGAATAATATATGAGAAAAATGATAAAATATAGTAAGAAGGTGATTAAATGAGTTTAAGAGAAAATATACTTGATTTTATGAAAGAACAGGCGTATAAACCTTGTAATATACAAGAATTATCTGAAGTTTTTGGAGTATCAAAGGTTGAATACAAATCCTTTAAAAAACTTCTAAACGAAATGGAGAGAAATGGAGACATAGTTAAAAATAGAACCAGCCATTACGGGGTTCCAGAACGAATGGGACTTATAATAGGAAAACTTCAAGGAAATGCAAAAGGATTTGGTTTTGTAATTTGCGAGGAAGATTTACCTGATATATTTATACCGTCCTCTTATATGAATGGTGCGTTAAATGGAGACAGAGTTGTAGCAAAAATATCAAGAGAAGTAAAAGGTACTAAAAAATGTGAAGGTGAAATAATAAGAATACTGGAAAGGGCAAATAAAACTATCATAGGAGTTTACGAGGATAGTAGGAATTTTGGCTTTGTTGTAGCAGATGATGTTAGAATATCTCAGGATATATTTATCCCTAAAAGTCAAAAAAGCACGGCAAAGTCTGGAGATGTGGTTGTTGCTGAAATAACCTTGTGGCCAGAGAAAAGAAGGAATCCAGAGGGTAAGATAATAGAGGTTCTTGGAAACAAGAGAGAAGCAGGAATTGATATATTAACTATAATCAAAAAGTTTAAGCTTCCAGAGAAGTTTCCAGAAAAGGTTGAAGCCTTTGCAGCTAATATTCCGGATGAAATACCACAGGAAGAGTATGAAAGAAGAGAAGATTTAAGAAACATAAAAATGGTTACAATAGACGGCGAAGATGCTAAAGATCTTGACGATGCTGTATCCATAGAAAGGCTTCCAAATGGTAACTTTAAACTTGGAGTTCACATAGCAGATGTTTCAAATTACGTTACCCAAAACAATCCACTGGACAAAGAAGCACTTAAAAGGGCTACTTCTGTATATTTAATAGATAGAGTTATACCAATGCTTCCAAGAAAGCTTTCTAATGGAATATGCAGTTTAAATCCAAAGGTTGATAGACTTGCTTTGTCTTGCTTTATGGAAATAGATTATACAGGAAAAGTTCTAGATCACAAGATATTTGAAAGTGTAATAAAGACTAATGAAAGAATGACCTACACAGATGTAACTAAAATACTTAGAGACGAAGATGAAGAGACTATAAAAAAGTATGAATACTTACATGAAGATTTTAAAGCAATGGAAGAACTTGCAGAAATTTTATACAATAAGAGAATTAAAAGAGGAGCAATAGATTTTGATTTTCAGGAAAGCAAAATAATACTAGATGAAAAAGGAAAGCCAGTTGAAATAAAACCATATGAAAGAGCTGTAGCCAATAGAATAATAGAGGAGTTTATGCTTGCTTGCAATGAAACTATAGCAGAGCATTTTTTCTGGGCAAATGTCCCTTTTGTATACAGAATACATGAAGATCCAGACAGTGAAAAGCTTGAGAAGTTTAATGATTTTGTTCACAACCTTGGCTATATAGTAAGATGGAGTGCGGAGGTTCATCCAAAGCAGCTTCAAGAGATTATTGAAAAAGTAAAAGGCAAGAAAGAAGAAACAGTTGTAAGCACTCTTCTTTTGCGTTCGTTAAAACAGGCAAGGTATTCACCAGAGTGCTCGGGACATTTTGGTTTAGCCGCAAGATACTATTGTCACTTTACGTCCCCAATAAGAAGATATCCAGACCTAATGATCCACAGGGTTATAAAGTATTACTTAAATGGCAGATTGGATGATAAATCTTGCAAAAAACTAATAGGTACAGTAGACTATGCAGCAATTCAATCCTCAGAAATGGAGAGAGTTGCCCAGGAAGCTGAAAGAGAAGTTGATGATTTAAAGAAAGCTGAGTATATGTCAGAAAGAATTGGAGAGGAGTACGACGGCATAGTATCTTCCGTAACAAGTTTTGGAATGTTTGTTGAACTTCAAAATACCGTTGAAGGACTTGTCCATATAAGTGCTCTTACAGATGATTATTACGTTTATGATGAAAAGTTCCTAAGTCTTATAGGTGAAAGAACAAAGAAGATATATAAACTTGGTGATGAGGTTAGAATAAGAGTAGAAAGAGTAGACCTTGATTCCCACGAAATATACTTCCAGTTATGTGCAATGAAACCAATCCCAGAGTCTGAAGAAATTGTAGACGAAGGTGTTGAAATTGAAGAAAGCGGAGTGGAAGCTATACATCATGTTAGAAAAAACACAATAACAAGCGAAGCAGCTTCACCAGAACACTTAAAATAGAGTACAGAGTACAGTGAAGGAGTATTTTCTTCCGCTTCACTACAGAAAATCTTAGAACTCATAGCTGACGCCATCTTGAGATGATGGCATAGATTTATCTGACGAAAGGAAGATAAATCTACCTTTATTGTCATCTGTACTCTGTGCTTTGTACTCTGTCCTTTGGTGTGTTATAATAAGTGTAGTTTAAATTTATTTACAAGCGTGGTGATATTTTATGCCTAAAAAGAATACTGCTGACAATACTCTGGCGGATAACAGAAAGGCTTGGCATGATTATTTTATAGAGGAAACTTATGAATGTGGTATAGAACTTGTTGGAACTGAGGTTAAGTCCATAAGAGGGGGAAGAGCCAACTTAAAGGACAGCTATGCTGAAGTTAGAAATGGTGAAATTTTTGCCTGTAATATACACATAAGTCCTTACAAAGAGGGAAATATATATAATGTAGATCCTTTGAGGAAAAGAAGGCTTCTTCTTCATAAGTCTGAGATAACAAAGCTTATTGGATATACAGCTCAACAAGGATATACTCTTGTTCCTATAGCTATGTATCTTAAAAATAGACGTGTAAAGGTGAAACTTGCAGTTGCTAAAGGTAAAAAGGATTATGACAAGAGAGATTCCTTAAGGGAAAAAGCAGCAAAGCGTGATATAGAAAGAAGTATGAAAGTAAGATAAATTTATGTAAATTTCCAAAAAGTAAATGTTGAAATTGTGCTGCTGTTAGAGTATTATAATACATGCCGCAGGTGACAATGCATAAATTTAAATCATTTAAATTTATTGCAATTTATAAAGCTTACTTGCAAATATAAAAATTTGTGCTATAATTTTAATGCAGTATAAAATAAAATTTAATATGTTTATTCTTCGTTATCAACACGAAACCCTGTGATTATTCACAGATTTGTGTCATACTATTTTTAGTTTGTGGATAAATTTATTGTTTATCACAATCTAAACAAATATTATGGGGGCGCATTTTGGTTTCGACGGGGTTGTGTTGCATTTAAGAAGCGAGTCGAGGGAACCTGTGGACCCGCGTTAAAAAACTATAGGATAAAAATTAAACGATAACGAAAATAATTTAGCTTTAGCTGCGTAGTCAGCTAACGTCAGCCTAAGAGTCCCGCGACTTAGGACCTGGCGTCGATAGCGGGGAACCGAGCCTTATAAAGCTTTGAGTAAGGAACGGAATTTATGAAGCTACTGAAGTCAGAAGCCTGTCCGTAGGCGTCTGATGGAGGGAATGTAAAACTACGGAATGCACTCGGAGATGCTTAAGTGTTACCAGTTTCGGACAAGGGTTCGACTCCCTTCGCCTCCACTTTTGACCTGCGATGGAATATCGTAGGTTTTTATATTTTAAGTAGTTAATTAATATCTTAGTAAGAAAAAGGTGCTAATCTTTGTGGGATGGAGCACTTTTTTCTTTGCTATTTAGGCATCTTCAAAAAAATAATAAGGCCGTCTAGCGGCTAATTTTGCGTAATATTTCGTCGACTGAACCCGCTAAGATTGCCTAAGTATTAACGGAACCAGTTTCCTCGTATTACACAAAATTATCTCGCAACATGGACTTATTATTTTATTTCAGATGCCTTACTTAAAGAATTGAAAGAGAAAAATGATTAATTTTTATAATTATCACGTTGAAATAATATTCAGCGTGATTTTTTACTGCGCCTAGCAAGAGAGGGAACATGACAATGAAAGTTTATTTCAGCCATTGTATTAATAAATAGCTTGTATTAAAATAAACAAGGGAAAATTAAGAATTTATTTTATAGATACACAACTTGAAAGGGTGAAATAACTAATCCCAAATACATATTGACAAACTGGAATTTAGCGAGGTGATATTGATTTGGGATATTAAATAAAGCTAATAAATCTAAGACGATAAATCCTAA
>NZ_JAJNKE010000089.1 GCF_021043395.1 Clostridium guangxiense | reverse complement strand
GTTAAAACCCTTCACTCAAATTAGTTTGCAATATTTATAAATTATTATTGAATTAATTTTTAGTGCGACAGCCTCTTAAACTGTTTACTCTAACCCACATAAATTTTGTTTCTTATTTTCACCAGAACGTGCACGAAGTGTAGCTTCAATCTCTTCAAGTGAACGATTGCGTGTTTCAAATACTTTAGAGTGAACAAACCAAATTGCTGCAAAACAAATTAGTCCATAACCAATAAACAAACTACCAGTTCCAAAGTAATTTAATAATGTTGGGAATGTCAATGATACCAACATATTAGCTGCCCAATTGATAACACTACTAAACGAATTACCTAAACCACGAATATTTAGTGGGAATACTTCACCAACCATGATCCACATTACAGGTCCCCAGGTAGCTGAGAAGAAGGCAATATATATAGTTAATGCAATAACACAAATAATTGAAGCAGTAAATGAACCATGAGCGAACTTCATTGAGAAACTCATAACTAGTAATGAAATACCCATTCCAATAGCACCATAAGTTAGCATTTTCTTACGATCAATTTTATCCATAATCACAACAGCTATAGCAGTTATAATAACATTAAATATTCCAATTCCAATATGAGCAAGTAATGCTGCCTGAACTCCAAAGCCAACCTCAGTAAAAATAGTTGGCGCATAATAGAGAACTGTATTACATCCCATAATCTGTTGGAAAATGGCTAAGCCTATACCGATAACTAATGCTGGACGAACAAGTTTACCAAATAGCTCCTTAACTCCACCACTTTTAATTTCAGCTTGTCGCTTAATTTGTATAAGTTCATCTCTAACAGTATCTTCATTATGTTTGTTCATTTGTCCTAATACATCTTCAGCTTCACTAATTCGTCCATCTTTAACTAAAAATCGAGGACTTTCTGGTAATATAAGAGCACCCAAGAAAAGAATTGCAGCTGGAACTGCTGCAAAGCCAAGCATCAAACGCCAACCAATATAAAAACCAGAAAAACTATAGTTAGTTATATATGCTAATAGAATTCCGCTCATAACCATTAGTTGAAATAAACTTGACACAGAACCACGTTTTTTAGCTGGTGCTAATTCTGCCAAGTATGTTGGAATTAAGGCAGAAGAGGCGCCAACTGCAATACCAAGAATAATACGTGATATAATCAATGTCCAAAATTCTGGAGAAAATGCTGATCCAAGTGCTCCTACAAAAAAAATCATGGATGATAACAAAATCAACTTTTTACGACCATACTTATCAGACATAGGTCCAATAATTGCAGAACCAAGAACAGCTCCTAATAATACGGCACTAACAACCCATCCTTGCTGCCATGAACCAAGATGCATTTGATTTTGAATAAATAAAATAGCTCCTGAAATAACTCCAGTATCATACCCAAACAAAAGACCACTAAGTGCACCAAAAATATATACTAAAGAACTATTAATTTTCACTTTCATTAAAACCATCTCCTACTCTTTCATTCATTTAGTCATAAATCTACATATTATTCTTACATAATTAAAGCAATTAAAACGTTTGCATATTAATACCATCGTTATTTTGTTTTAACTAAAACATTGATTATAATTTTTTAATATCTTCAAAGTTCTAGTAAAACGTTATCATTGCATTTAATGTTGTTTATACAATCACCTCTTTTGACAATAATTCTTGCTGCTATTTTAATCAGACTAATTCTATCATTTTAATTCATTGATGAAGTTTACTTTTAGTATTTTTAGTATATCACTTTAAGTAAACTTTTTCAATATACTTTATAAAGTAATTTAATTATCTTAAAAGTATTTTCTATTTACTAACTATAGAACACAGCTAAACTGCTAAAAGCAATCATAATAAGCTTGTAGATATGAGAATTATCAACGTATTCCAATTGCTGTTCTTTATAAAAGTTGTGTGGTCTGAAAGCACCTTATATTTGCAAGCTACTAAAAGTCTACATTGCAAAACACAGTATTGGTTTGCCAGCATAAAAAAATAGCTTATACAGTTAACTCTTTTACAAGTTACTATATAAGCTATTTTTAAAACATTATTATATAATTGGAGGCGCCACCCAGATTTGAACTGGGGGTAAAGGTTTTGCAGACCTCTGCCTTACCACTTGGCT
>NZ_JAJNKE010000088.1 GCF_021043395.1 Clostridium guangxiense | reverse complement strand
TAATCATATCTATTATTCATTATTGCTAGAGATACTTCCAAATCCTCACCTGTATCATGTCCAGTACCTGAAAATTCTGGCCTATTTCCATTTGCATCTGACATATTTACAGCATTATTTTTGCAATATGAAAACATATTATGTCCCAATAGTTCTCCGGTTTGTCCAACTATTGAATCGGTATTAATAAACCTTCCCCACTCAGGGTTATAGTACCTTGATTGCAAATAATAAAGCCCAGTTTCAGTATCATACCTATACCCTCTATACCTATATGGATTTAGTACTCCTACTGTATCCTTTAAGCTTCCACCTATTGATATAAGTTTACCCCAAAGTATCATAAGTATAGCTTACTACCTGCGTTCCTGTACTGTCAATAAGTCCTATGATGTACTTGATAGTTCTAACCTAAAAACATAGCTGCAAACACTATATACAATATTAAAAAGATGATTTCTGTTTAATTCAGAAATCATCTTTTTAATATTACATATACTTTTTTAATTTTCTTCTGTAACTTTTAAATATAATTTTTCCAAATGCCATCTTCAGCTGCATATTCTTCATATTGCTGATCTAATTTTATCGCTACTTTAAGATAATCAATTGATATTTCAAAATCATTTAGCTTTACACACACTAATGCTAAATTATAATAAGCATCGGCATACTCTGAATTAATAGAGATTGCTTTTAAAAGCATTTTTTTCGCTTCATAAAATTCTTTTATAGCACATAAAAATTGACCTTTCATATTGTATGCTACATCATAATTCAAATCTAACTTTAAAGCTTTATCACAGCATTCTATAGCTTCCTTAAATTTTTTGATTCTTCCTTGTGAATCAGCTTTAAATGCATAAACTTCTTTACTTGGCATAATCTCAAGTGAGCTATCAAAACTCTCTATTGCTTCTTTATGTCTTCCAAGCGACTGCAGCGCAAAACCTTTATTCATATATATTATGCTATTTTTATTATTAACCTTTAGAGCCTCATCATAATATATTAAGGATTTATTATAATTTCCCATGCAATCATAACAATACCCAATGGAATTATATACATTTCCATAATCATAACAACCAGTTTCTATTACTTTATTATAAATTAAAATCGCCTCATTAAAAGCTTCATTTTTACACTTTTTATCAGCCAATTCTAATAACTTTTTTGCTTTATTTGTTACCGTTAAATCATATGCTCTTTCTTCTATAAATAATTCCACCAACTTTCTTGATTTATTTTCAGCAGCTTTCTCACAAAAATCTGCTTTTTCAATCCACTGAAAATAATGAATTATCTCATGAGCTATAGACCCTAATATAGATTTTCTAAAATCATTAATATCAGCTATATTAGTTTTATGATTTTTAATTTCTACTCTAATGTAAGGATTATATTCATGATTATCTGGTGCAAAAAATGATGCCCAAAAATCTTGTTTATCCTTTGCCTTATTTTTATATTCGTTTCTTATATATACAGTAACGCCTATTGGGAATGTATATTTTTTTCTAATCCACCTTGCAAACTCAATAATTATATCTCTTAACTGTAAATCTATATGACTTTCACACCTAATATTCAATCCAGCATAAGCCATTCAATAATGTCTCCTCTCAATTAATAATATTTAGTATGACCTTTTCTTGATGGTGTATGTTTTTTCATAGGTCTATTTGGATTTTTATTGCTTCTAGATTTAAATTTTTTGTTGTTTACTCGCTTTTTTTCATTTACTTCTCGTCCTTGTTTTTTTCTATTGATCCTTCCTACAGGCACATTGTGATTACTTTTACTATTAGTATACATAATTCTCCGACTAGCCCAAGATACAACTTTGTAAGTTCCATATGCCGCAAATCCTATTGCAGTTATACTTAATGCAACTTCTCCAATTCCTGGAACAAAATACAATGCGTATGCAAAACGTCCATCATTATCAGCTTTATTTACTGAATTATTGTTACAATATGCGAACATATTATAATCTAACAAATCTTCATTTGTATCATCTAGCTGGTCAGTATCATCCGCATTAATAAACCTTCCCCACTCCGGATTATAGTATCTACTCTGCAAGTAATAAAGCCCAGTTTCAGTATCATACCTATATCCTCTATACCTATATGGATTTAATACTCCTACTGTATCCTTTAAGCTTCCAC
>NZ_JAJNKE010000087.1 GCF_021043395.1 Clostridium guangxiense | reverse complement strand
TATAAATGTCAAGATTAAAATGTAACTTTTTGATCATTTAAGGCTGTAGGTTTTAGTGTTCTTCCTGCTTTATATGATCTTTAAGCCTGTATGAATTTCCGACAATAGAAACTACATGAGCATGATGAAGAACTCTATCTAAAATTGCATTTGCAATAACAGAATCATAAAAGATTTCATCCCAAGAATTAAAATTTATATTTGTAGTCAATATTGTACTCTTTTTTTCATATCTCATATCAATAAGTTGAAAAAATAACTTTGAATCTTCTTTGTCTATTGGGAGATATCCTAATTCGTCTATTATTAAGACTTTATATTTACTGAAATGCCTAAGCCTGGCATCAAGCCTATTCTCCAAATTAGCCCTTTTCAATTGCTGTATAAGGTCGTTACACTTAATAAAGTATGTACTGTATCTTCGCTTCGCGGCAGCGATTCCTATAGATGTAGCTAAATGTGTTTTACCAACACCACTGGGACCTAAAAATACAATGTTTTCTTGAGATTCAAGAAATCTCAATGAAGCAAAATCTAATATTTGGTCTTTATTTATACTTGGTTGAAATGTAAAATCAAAATCTTTGATTTCCTTAGTATGAGGGAATGCCCCTACTTTAACCATTGAACGAATCATATTTGCTTCCTTAAAATCTATTTCATGTGTTGACAGTTTTATCAGACTATCTACAAACGATAGATTATTCTTTGTAGTAAAATCAATAACCTCATCTAGATGGTTTATCATCTGCTTCATTTTTAAATATTCTAAATTTTTAATAAGTTGTGTATAAGTACTATTCATTATTATATATCTCTCCAATCAAATTTAAGTTGTTTTTAGCAATCTCATTCATATCTAATTTAGAATTAGTAAATGTTAATGAGCTAATACCCAAATAATGTTCATAATGATAATTCAACTTTTGATTTTTTATTTCGTGAATAGTAACTAATTTTGTGTTATAATGCAAATGTAGTTGATTATCATATACTTGTAGTTTAAGTTTTTTCCCTATATATTCTGGTGGTACAGAATATTGATTTGATTTGTATGAAATCATGCTTTGGAGATTAACTTTAACACTTGTTGTGATAATATTGTAGTGATTTCTTATTTGCTCTTTAGGAAGCTCAAATAGGAAATCTTTTTCTTTTTCCAAGTGTAATATAGGAATTTTCCCTGTAGTTGTATGACATGAACTATTAACTCTATTGTTAAGTTTTGCTACAAGTTCATGCAATTCTTCAAAATTTAATGTGCCATTGTAAGCTCTAATTTCATCAAGTAATTTCATTGGTGCTTCTACTTTAGCTTTTGTGTTCGGTCTTCCTGCTATGCAGGGACGGACAACAAAACCGTAATCATCTGCAAACTGTTGAAATTTATTGTTTACCTTTCCCTTAGAATATTGTGTTCTAGGTGCGTCCATTACAGTTTTCATATTATCTGTTAATAATTCATTAGGTACACCACCCAATATTTCAAAAGATTCATTAAGAAACGATAACAAAATATCTTGTGTCTTATCAATAGAAAGTCTATAAATCCTAAATCTTGAATATGACATTAACAAAACAAAAATGTTAATTGTGATCGTCTCACCAGTAGATAATAGAAAATCAATACTTTCCTTCCAATCCAATTGTGCTTGATGCCCTTTTGCTGTTTCATATCTCATATTAGAACTATTTGAAATGTGTCCATTCTTTCTATCTTTAAAATAATTATTAAATTCTGGCTTCCCCGATATATATCTTCTGAAAGAAGATTGAGCGCAATCTAGATTATGATTATCGGTTAAATATTGCCATAAAACGCGCTTGTAATAGAATACTTGAGGGGACTTATCACTAAGAAGTTCCTTAATTATAGGTTCAAATTCATCAATTTTAGATTTTCTATTTCTAGTTGTAGGTTTTATATATCCATTTAAGTATTTTCCTACGGTTCGAGGATCTACACCAAGCTCTCTTGCAATTTCACTCTTATTAACTTTCAAATTATTTACCTCCATAATTGGATTTAACTTATGAAGATCTTCTAAAGTACTAATTTCAATTTCTGAATAAACATTTGTTTTTATAATCATAATTACCTCACAATTTTTCCTTTGTCTTTTTGGTAATTATAACTTATCTAGGCTATTTTTCATACATTCTTATATGATCATTTTCCTACAATCTTATGTTAGCATTTATA
>NZ_JAJNKE010000086.1 GCF_021043395.1 Clostridium guangxiense | reverse complement strand
TTTCCTATGGCATCATAGGTTATATTTTTTCCATTATAACTTGTCAGCTTATCCTTCCAGTTTGTATCGCCATAGCCATAGTTTATTGTGTTTGTTGCTGTACCTAAAGCTCCTGTTGTATATGGATATTCCGTTTAAACACATTTTTGTTAACCATAAAAAATACCTCACAATCAATTAGTCTATAATCAATTATGAGGTAACATTTTCTTATTGCTTTGTCAAGTGCTATTTTAAATTTTTTCGAGCCGTGTTATAAAAATGAATTTAGAGGTATATGACAAGAAAAATCCAGATGTCTAAAGGTATGCGGTTTTATCTTTATTCCTAGTTCCAATTCCTTAGTATATTTTTCTAGTAATGTGTTAATAGCATCTCTTTTCAATACTCCTCTTTGTCCCAAGATAAGATATTTTAAATCACTAAATTTATCCTTAGCACGCTCCACTAAATATTTCTTAATAGCTTCAACTACTTCTTGTTTTAATGGTACTTCTCTTATCTTTCCGCCTTTACCAAATACCTTTAGTTGACCAGTTAAGAAATCAATGTTTTTTATTTTAATGTTACAAAGCTCACTTACCCTTATACCTGTGTACATTAGCAGTAGAATTATCATTTTATCCCTACAGCTTACTTTATCTTGGTTTTGAATGTAGAACAGCATCCTCTCAACCTGCTTCTCTGAAAATACTTCTACTTGTTTTTCTGAACCAAAGGCTACCTTCATTCTGTCTTTTCTAAGGTCTACAACAATTTCATTAATTAAATTATTTTTCATTAGAAATCCATTGAAAGCTCGTAGACTATTAATTTTTTTATTAATAGTAGCTGTTTCATACTGATTTTCAATGAGATAATTTCTAAAGCTTGTAATGTAGAACCTTTTAAGTTCTCCGTGAAAACTTACTTCCATATTTTGAAGGTATACTGCAAATCCGTAAATATCACCAACATAGCTTTCAATTGTCTTAGGACTTTTACCATCCTCCATTAGATATTTTTTGAATTTGTAAACAAAATCTGCTACCATTACTATTCTCCTTTCATTTTTGCGTAGAAAAATAGCTAACGCTTTGAACGTTAACTCTTCTATTACTTGTATTAGAATATATATTTGATTTCTAATTTGATACGGTTGAAAAAACACCAACAAGTAATTTAGTACCTGTTAGTGTTTCGTGGTTAGCTTGAATTAACCTTTGTATGAAGTTTTCATTATCTGTCTTATGTTTTCCTAGGACAGTACCCTAAGTTACTCATTTTTGGTGTACGTTTAGAGCTTTTAGGGTGTATTCTATTGTGGCAGACTTGGATTTACTGCAGAATTATTATTATGCAGTGCAAATCAATTCATATAACCCAATAACTTCTAAATACTAAAATAAATTTCATCATGCGTTACTTTTTTGTAGTGAGATCAACTAAAATTTTGCAGTTAATTTGGTTATGCAATCATTTATAAATTTAGGTTATATTACACTAAAGCCTGTTCTACAGTCATTTTCATTGGTAATATATTCTATATTGGAAAAATTATTTTTAATTGCATTATTTTTAATTATTTCAATCATCCAGTCATTTTTTGCATATATTTCGTAGTAAAATACATCTGAGCATAAAATAACTAATTTACATTCACTTTTAATAAAATCATCGTAATTTTCAATATCATTAGGTGTTGAATTTGGTGGATATGCTTTAATATTTGCAAAAATAACACTATAACTTTTTTCTTTTATTATTTTTAAAAATGTTTCGCCATTAATATATCTATTTTCTAATAATGATTCGTCCATTTCGTTGTATATTTCATCTTCTGAAATATGCCACCACAACTTTTCAATTTCTATTTCAGATAAGATAGTCCTTAATATATTTTTATGACCACAACCATTTATTTGAAAACTAATTCCTCTCATAATATTTCTCCTTATCATTTTTATATTTTTTATACAAATAATAATTTTAAAAATATTATTTATATACTTACGCTTACACTATATTTTATGGTGCTACAGCATTAGCAGGTATTGTCCACCACAAAGGTGGAGCAAGAGATGGAATCATTCTGATACCTCTATATAATAAATATGTCCCACCAGCTACACCAATAGAAATTTTAATATTATTTATAGCTGTAGAATACCAAGGACCTGGTGTCCAGTTACCATTTTCATCATACCCCCAATCATGATCATGAGGAACTTTGGGATGTAATTTGGGATTACCATGATTAGTATAATGCCTATCTTTCACAACCCTTCCATCTTCCCCATACCATCTTTCTTTGGTTAAGTTGCCATTTTTATCGTACTCTCGTCCTACTGAATTTGGATCACCCTTTGTTCCAAGACTAGCTTTACTTATACTACCAGTATTATAATCATATCGATGATTCATTATTGCTAAAGATACTGCTAAATCATCGCCTGTATCACGTCCAGTCCCTGAAAATTCTGGTCTATCTC
>NZ_JAJNKE010000085.1 GCF_021043395.1 Clostridium guangxiense | reverse complement strand
AGATTTTAACAATTTGCTGCTTAGATTTATTAATTTTATTTAATATTCCAAAATGCTGTTACTTCGCAATATTTTTATTTTGTTCCTGTGCTGCCAAATCCACCACGATCAAGGTTACCAAAACATTCTACTTCTTTAAATTCTATCTCTGGCATAACTTCCATTATTCTAAATTGTCCTATTTTGTCCCCTTGTTTTACCCATGTACCTTTTTGTTCCATTCCATCTAAAAATTCTTTATCTTTACCTTGTAAACAATATACCGGCATATGCCACTGGTCATTATCACCTATATATGTATCATCAACTACCCCTACAGAATTAGTTTGAATTATTCCCCAGTTTTTAAACGTTGAACTTCTAGGCGCTAAATGTGCCTCCCATCCTTGAGGCAGTTCTAAAGCAAATCCAAGAGGAATCATTGCTCTTTCTCCCTCTTTAACAAACACATTTTTATTTGCATATACGTCAATCCAGTTACCTTTTTTTATTTTTTTTAATCTGGTTGCACCTTCAAAATACTTAATTCTAATTATCATATTCAATCATTCCCTTTATAATGTTTAGCACATTGTATTTTTTCTCCATCATCCGCAAATAAATTCATTGCATCAAATATTTCAACACCAAAGTCTACAAATGAATTTCCTTTTGCAGTAATTATATTTCTATCACGTATCACACCTTTATCTACATAAGTTTCACGTGGAAATGGATCATACATTTCTCCAAGATTTTTTAAGTTTTCTCGTTCTAGTGTGGTAGTGTAGGAATATCCTTTAAGTATTCCTGCCTTTGCTAAATAAATAGGTCCTGCACATATTGCGCATAAGAGTTTTTCTTCACTATGCAGTTTCTTTATTAATGTAAAAATTTCTTTTCTATCACCAGAACTCCATCCTCCTGGAATAATTAGTGCTTCAACGTCATTAAAGTTTAAAACTTCATTTACTGTAAAATCTGGTAAATACTTAATTCCAGAAGTTCCAGAAACACTTTCCTTATCATAGGCTATAGTAAACAGTTCCTTTTCTCCAAACAGCTTCAGTAAATGACATGCAAAAGTCATTTCAAAGTCGGTCATACCTTCGTATATAAAACATAGTACTTTTCCCATATTTATATCACTCTCATTCAAATTTATTGTTTGTCTTATTATACACTATTTTTATTAAAAATAGCATTATTTAATTTGACACATGATCTTTATTTATTAATTTCAGTCTAAACAAAATAACAGTATTTAATGCTTAAAAATACTGTTATTTCGCAACTTTTTTCAATTTAAATTCATGTGTGTAAAATAGTTCTTCTTGTCCAGAATAACTTTATATCCATCCTTTAAGATCTTAAACGTCCCTTCATCTAATGGCTTGGATATCCACAAAGGTGAGGTTATTCCAAACTCAACTTCCATATTATTTTCATACCATACTCTTATAGAAGTTACTCTTCCATAGTTCTCTCTTTGAGTCTTCATAACTTTACCAAAACTATCTATAAACTGATTATCTGCAATTAACAATTTAGGCGTGGTGCTAATTATAGTTAAATCGACATCGGAATCTTCCTTTTCTTCTCCTCTTGCGTATGAACCAACTAATACAACTGCATTTATCATGTCATTTTCTTCTGCATAACTTTTAACTTTGTCCAAAAAATCCCAAATCGTCATCATTAATCTCTCCTTATCTGTCATGCTTATATATAGTCTTATTTTATTACTAATAGAACATTTTTTCACTAATATAAATAACCTTTTACTAAAATTTTATATTTTGATGCAATTGTAAATTAATTTATTTAAACCATCAAAAAATTTATCCTCAGATTGAGCCGCCCAATAAATTTGCATGTTATTCTTTGATCTTGAAAGCCAGTAAGATGATTGTTCATCACTTATTTTTTTATGTAAAAATATATTATCTTTTGTATTAATAAAAACCTTAGCATCACTAATATAATCTAAATCTCAATATTCCATAGAATTCTATTTATATTCACTTACTGTATTCATTATGCTCTCGATTTCTGCATATCTATCCTTGTTATATTTCCAATAAATTAGTTCATCATCCCTATTTACTTCTTTCATTTCAAGCTTCTCTAAAATTCTAGCAGATGGAAGATTATTAATTAAACAATCCGCCTTTATTACTTTAACAGCTTTATGTGCAATAGCAAAATCCATAATTTCCCTTGCAGCTTCAAAGCCAAAACCTTTTCTTCTTTCATTCTCTACTAAACCATATCCAATTTCCACTTCACCATTTTCATCTGGTATGCCGTGGAAGCCTATATCTCCAATTATTTCTTTACTATCTTTTCTTTCAATCATCCAGGTTTCAAATCCACTTGGAGCATTATTTCTTAAAGTCTCAACTATAATAGGCAAAATATCCATAGTATCATTTGTCGGCCAATCCTTGTTTGCCTTCACTCCAAGCTTTAGTATTTCACTATTGTCCCCATTTATAAGTGCCTCTGCTACTTGTAAGGTTATTGGTATTAAGATTAATCTGTCCGTAACTATATTTTTTAATTTCATTTATCCACTCTCCCAACTTATTCTATAATAAAGAAGCTAAATGGTTTAAATAATGTACTATAAAAATTTACGCCAAAATTCCGTAGGTACGGAGGAATTTTTTCCTTGCACTACTGTGGGAGTGAAGTAACAATGCTGAAGGAACGGTTTA
>NZ_JAJNKE010000084.1 GCF_021043395.1 Clostridium guangxiense | reverse complement strand
TGTTATTTTATATTTGGTCAAGCCCTCGACCTATTAGTATTAGTCAGCTAAAAATGTTACCATCCTTACACCTCTAACCTATCAACCTGATGTTCTTTCAGGGGTCTTACTAACTTGTGTTATGGGAAATCTTATCTTGAGGTGGGCTTCACGCTTAGATGCCTTCAGCGTTTATCCCTTCCCGACATAGCTACCCAGCCGTGCCGCTGGCGCGGCAACTGGTACACCAGAGGTCAGTCCATCCCGGTCCTCTCGTACTAAGGACAGCTCCTCTCAAATTTCCTTCGCCCGCGACGGATAGGGACCGAACTGTCTCACGACGTTCTGAACCCAGCTCGCGTGCCGCTTTAATGGGCGAACAGCCCAACCCTTGGGACCTACTTCAGCCCCAGGATGCGACGAGCCGACATCGAGGTGCCAAACCTCCCCGTCGATGTGGACTCTTGGGGGAGATCAGCCTGTTATCCCCGAGGTAGCTTTTATCCGTTGAGCGATGACCCTCCCACGAGGAATCACCGGATCACTAAGCCCGACTTTCGTCCCTGCTCCACCTGTATGTGTCGCAGTCAGGCTCCCTTCTGCCTTTGCACTCTTCGCGCGGTTTCCAACCGCGCTGAGGGAACCTTTGGGCGCCTCCGTTACTTTTTAGGAGGCGACCGCCCCAGTCAAACTGCCCATCTAGCTATGTCCCGTGGCCAGTTTCATGGCCTCCGGTTAGAATCTCAATACTGTCAGGGTGGTATCCCAAAGATGGCTCTGCAGTCCCTGACGAAACTGCTTCCTAGCCTCCCACCTATTCTGTACAGACAATACCGAAACTCAATGCTAAACTACAGTAAAGCTCTACGGGGTCTTTCCGTCCAATCGCGGGTAGCAAGCATCTTCACTTGCACTACAATTTCGCCGGATTTGCTGTTGAGACAGTGCCCAAATCATTACGCCATTCGTGCGGGTCGGAACTTACCCGACAAGGAATTTCGCTACCTTAGGACCGTTATAGTTACGGCCGCCGTTTACTGGGGCTTAAGTTCATGCCTTCGCTTGCGCTAAGCAATCCCCTTAACCTTCCAGCACCGGGCAGGCGTCAGCTCCTATACTTCAGCTTTCGCTTTAGCAGAAACCTGTGTTTTTGATAAACAGTTGCTTGGGCCTATTCTCTGCGGCCTACTCTCGTAGGCACCCCTTATCCCGAAGTTACGGGGTCAATTTGCCGAGTTCCTTAACAGCAATTCTTCCGATGGTCTTAGGATTCTCTCCTCATCTACCTGTGTCGGTTTGCGGTACGGGCACCAAACTCCTCGATAGAGACTTTTCTTGGCAGCATGAAATCAGATACTTCGGAAATAAATTTCCTTCCCCGTAACACCCCAGGCTTAAGAATAAGCGGATTTACCTGCTTATTCACCCTCAGTGCTTAGACACACATCCAATAGTGTGCACATCCTATCCTTCTGCGTCATCCCATTTCTGATAACGTCGTTTGGTGGTATCGGAATATCAACCGATTGTACATCGCCTACGCCTTTCGGCCTCGGCTTAGGTCCCGACTTACCCTGAGCGGACGAACCTTCCTCAGGAAACCTTAGATTTTCGACCACTAAGATTCTCACTTAGTTCTCGCTACTTATGCCAGCATACTCTCTCCTGTACAGTCCACCACTCCTTTCGGTATGACTTCTGCCCATACAGGATGCTCCTCTACCACTCGTACGAAGTACGAGTCCACAGCTTCGGTGTTAGATTTTAGCCCCGGACATTTTCGGCGCAGGATCTCTTGACTAGTGAGCTATTACGCACTCTTTTAATGTATGGCTGCTTCTGAGCCAACATCCTAGTTGTCTTAGAAATCCCACATCCTTTTCCACTTAATCTATACTTTGGGACCTTAGCTGGTGGTCTGGGCTGTTTCCCTTTTGACTACGGATCTTATCATTCGCAGTCTGACTGCTGCACTAATAATATCTGGCATTCGGAGTTTGATAGAGTTCAGTAACTGTTGTCAGCCCCTACCTCATTCAGTGCTCTACCTCCAGTATTCATATGCAACGCTAGCCCTAAAGCTATTTCGAGGAGAACCAGCTATATCCGAGTTCGATTGGAATTTCTCCCCTATCCACAGCTCATCCCATGGTTTTTCAACACCAATGTGGTTCGGGCCTCCACGGAATTTTACTTCCGCTTCACCCTGTCCATGGATAGGTCACTCGGTTTCGGGTCTACAGCATGCAACTAGTCGCCCTATTCAGACTTGGTTTCCCTTCGGCTCCGCACCTTAGGTGCTTAACCTTGCTGCATACCGTAACTCGCTGGCTCGTTCTACAAAAAGCACGTCATCACACTTAAATGTGTTTTGACCGGTTGTAGACACACGGTTTCAGGTTCTATTTCACTCCCCTTCCGGGGTTCTTTTCACCTTTCCCTCACGGTACTTCTTCACTATCGGTCACCAGTTAGTATTTAGCCTTGGGAGGTGGTCCTCCCAGCTTCCCACAAGGTTTCACGTGTCTCGTGGTACTCTGGAGTAGATCGGCTTTTTTCTCTTTTAACCTACAGGACTGTTACCTTCTATGGTTTCACTTTCCAGAGATATTCGGTTAAGATATTAAGCATTGTGATCTATCCGCAACCCCGGAAACAAGTTTCCGGTTTGGGCTCTTTCCTTTTCGCTCGCCGCTACTAAGAAAATCGATTTTTCTTTCTCTTCCTCCGGGTACTTAGATGTTTCAGTTCCCCGGGTGTGCCCCTGTATACCTATGAATTCAGTATACAGTTCATGATGTTAATCATGAGGGTTTCCCCATTCGGAAATCTCCGGATCACAGGCTATTTGCGCCTACCCGAAGCTTATCGCAGCTTATCGCGTCCTTCTTCGACTTCTGGTGCCAAGGCATTCACCATGTGCCCTTTGTAGCTTGACCTTTAAAGAATATATTTCGAAAAAATATATTATATTAAATCAATTACAAAGTTAAACTTTGCCTTAACTTAATTTATTAAAATAACTTTACTTACTATGCAATTTTCAAAGTACAA
>NZ_JAJNKE010000083.1 GCF_021043395.1 Clostridium guangxiense | reverse complement strand
AAACGTCAACAAGTAGCCTTAGTACCTGTTGACATTTTATTGTTAGCTTTAATAAACTTTTAATTGTATACCTTATCCTTCGTACCTAGTCTTTTTTATAATAAGTGCGCTATTTTTTCTTTGATTTATTATTGCCAAACTTATATACTGCATTAGCAACTACTACCATTAAAAAGATAACAAATATAATTGGAATTACTGTTACAATTATCGGTTTATACTTTTCTGATATTTGAGGATATTTGTTTTCTATGAAAATTCCGGTTATTAGTATAATAGCAATTAATGTTACTAGTGTAGTCATAACTAATAGAAATGTACGCTCAATTTTACTACAATTATATTTTAAGGCAATTATAAATGCCACTACCATGCAAGAACTTAATGCTAACACTATTATAGGAAAAGGTATATTTTCTATACCTACAACCTTAATAATGCTCATCGATATAAATACAAATATAATTGCCATTATATTATTTTTTTTCATAATTCATTTCACTTTCCTCTAAATATCCTAACATTATAATTCTAACATTTTATCATTATTTTCTGTATTTATAATTTTCATAAGCATCTGTGTAACCAAGAGTTATATCCCGAACGTGAAACGCCTAATTATTAAGCATTCCGCTAACAGAAACTCGGCGTTTTTCCTTGTTTAAATCATCACGCTTTTTAGTGACTTTAAGGTAAATAGTTTCTGTTATCTTCCTAGAATGCTTATAGCTTTTTTTAGCACATCAAGTGCATCCTGCGTATCTCTAAGTTCACACTTAAGTCGTGAAATTTCCTTTTGATCATCACTTGAGTAATTTCCAAAGCCACGTACAGTGATTCCTCCATTTTCACGAGATTGTCTAAGCCATTTAGTTAAAGTACTTTCCCCAATTCCAAGATTCTTTGCACATCCATTTTGGCCAAGTTCCTTATGGCTTTCATAATAATGTATTGCATCTTCTTTAAATTGCTTACTGTGTTGTTTATTCATGATAAAGTCCCCCATTCCATCTTAGTTCTATTTTATTCTTTATTTGGAACTTTCTCAATTAAACTTGTACTATTTATATTCTAGCATCACCTCGCATTTTTAACATAGTAGTGATTCTTGATTATTTTTGATTTCAACTAGGTTTTAGATGCTACTTACTGCAGAATTCTAATTATACAGTAAGTTAAATTGTTTTCTAACTATTCAATATTTAAATTTCTAAAAATATTATACTCAAGCATATATTTAAGCGACATGATTAGTATAATTTTGTGTTATTTTATTTTTGTTTTTTTGATTTATAACCCTTATTATATTTGTAAATTGCATTAGCTCCCCCTATTATTAAAAGGCTAAAAAATATAATTGCAATTAACACTATAAATAGGTTTCTATAATATTTTGAAATTTGAGGGTAATTATTGTCGACACTAACCCATATTATTAATACACTAAATAGTAATACTGATAATATTGTCATAATCAATAGATATACTCTCTCTTTTTTACTACCCTTATATTTCATGACACTTAAAAACATTCCTAACGAACACAATACTAGTATAATAATAATGACTGGAAAAGGTATGTTTTCTATACCTATAATTTTAATAATAGCAATTAATACAAAAGCTACTATAATTGCTATTACATTTTTGTTTTCCAAGCAAATCATCTCCTATAAATTTGTATCAATAAACTTATTAAATATCTTCATTCTTATATTAATCTTTTTTCCATATTTGATTTTCTGCAACTTCTGCTGTCATACCTACTCCAACTGCAAATAAAACTGTCCACCCAACTGGATTAGACAATCCAAATAATATTACAGTTGCAGACACTCCAACATCAATACCTGTCCTTCCCCATGCTTCACTACTGCTATAACCACTGTGAAAATCATCCCACACAGCAGCACCAGTGAATACGACACCTACTGCTCCTACTCTCTCTACACTACCTATCCCTCTAAGTACATTTGCTCCTTTAACTGGTACCATAAACTCTAGTCCAGCACGTCTTAAAGCCCTATTAATCGCTAGTGGTACAGCCTTAGGAATATCGCTTAATGCTGAGCTAATTCCACCTTCAATTCCTGTAACAACTGCACTTTTTGTAACACCTTTTGCTTGACTTCCACTAGAAACTATTCTGCCTGATGAATTCTTATTATTATCTTTAATCAACCGCTATATAAATTCTACAATTGTTTCTACTGGATTAACCATTCTGATGTTTAATTTCATATTCAACACCATTTAAAATAAGGCTACTTGTCTATATAAATAATATTGAATTACGTTATACTTTATAAAATATATCTAAACATAAAATAAAATTATATTTACTCTTCATAATAGTTGATTTTATAAAAAGCATCAATAAGTAATTTTAGTACATATTGATGCTTTTTTATTATTTTAATGCAAATCATATCAAGTTTTTATATAATTATCATTGTTTATACAACTCCAATTTACCTATAACAATATGTGCTAAAATTTATAATAAGTTTATATCCTTTTATACAAATAATTTAATTTCAAAACATATATTGGATTATTTTTTATTACTTGCAATAGACCATGCAATAACAGAAATTAACATAATTATTAAAAAGATCACAGAAGTCGGTATTAGAAGATAATTAGTAAGAAATTTATATTTAACCGGCATTATCTCTAAAAAAAATATTGATATAGAAAATGCAATTAAGTTTAGAGCAAAAATTATATAATATTTATCTTTGTTTTTACTTTTTCTTATTCTAAATATACTCCATACAAAATAAAGTATACCCGATAATATTATAAATAATATAACACAATATGGTATATTTTCTATTCCAATATATCTTATCACCATGACGATACTAAATACTAATATAAATTTAATTATTTTATCTGTACTTCTCATACTACCTCCCTATAAACTTCATATTTGATTTGCTAATAATTATATATTTTTTTCTTTAGAACCTCTCCGCCTACAGTAACTACAACAGTTGCTACTAATAATCCACCCAATCCTATTGGAGTAAATAGTGATAATCCAATTAACGTACCTGAACCTATTACATCAATTGCACTTCTTCCAAAGGCCTCTGAAGAACTATATCCACTATGGTAATTATCCCATACACA
>NZ_JAJNKE010000082.1 GCF_021043395.1 Clostridium guangxiense | reverse complement strand
CTATAGTTTAAGTAGAAAATACTAGAAAAATTCATCTTTTTAATTTTAATATTTCAGCTTGTTTATCTATATAGATAAACAACCTATTTTAATTTTGATAGTTCCTCGTATTTCTTTTCAATCATATTAACTAAAGGATCACTTTCTTCAAGTCCAGTTACATTAGAAATTGTTTTAGTAATACCTTTTAACAATATGCTTTCTTGTATTTTTACAGCATTTTCATCTTCACTATATTCAAATAATAACCCAGCCGCTACTCCACATAAAATATTATTACATTCAATTCCAAGTTCATAACAAAGTTTAAGTGGTGACATTAATCTATCTTTTGAAGATAATTTTCTCATAGGATCTCTTCCTACTCTAGTAAGTTCGTCATAAAGATAGAAGTTTTCAAACCTCTTTATTAACTTTTTAGAATAATCATTTAAATCATCTATATGCAATCCATGCTTTTTACTCAAAGCCTGTACAGCTTCCTTATGAAATCCTACAGCAATATTTCTTATATACTCATCCTTTATAGCTTCATGTATATATTTATATCCCTTGATATATCCTATATATGCAACTGCCGCATGAGCTCCATTAAGCAAAAATAATTTTCTTTCAAGGTACGGTTCCAAGTTGTCAACGTAAGCAGCGCCTTGTATATCTTTATTTATTTTCACTTTATTTTTTTCAATATCCCATTCATAGAAGTCTTCTACAGCTACATCTATTGGTACTTCCTTTTTCATCTTTACATTTGGGACAATTCTATCCACTGTGCTATTAGGAAAACCAACATATTCGTTTAAATCAATTTTAAAATCTTCATCCGCTTCTTCAATTATTGATTCTTTTAAAATATTAGTAGCAAAAAGTGCATTCTCACATGCTATTATATCTACCAATTTATCATTACCATTTTTAAATCTTTTAGCTAAAAGCTTATATAAAAGTTTACCTGTGCTTTTCAAATTATTTGCACCAATAGAAGTAGTAATTAAATCTGCTTCTCTAATAACCTTCTCTAATTTTGCTGTATCATTTAAGTGAACAGCTTTTACATTATAAACTTTCTCTTCACTCTTCTCATCGCACAAAGTTGTAACTTTGTATTCACCATAGTTGTTTATGTTTTCAACCAAGAAGTCTGATATATCAACAAAAGTAATTTCATAGCCTGATTTTGATAATAAATATCCAATAAAACCTCTGCCTATATTACCTGCTCCAAAATGAACTGCTTTCATTTTACATCTCTCCTTCATCTATAATTGATATAATTTCTTCTGGTTTTGTTGCATTCCTAAGTCTTTGAACATTTTCTTCGTATTGAACTGTTAAAGCTATTTTAGATAATATCTCCATATGTTCTTCACCTTTGCCAGCTATACCTACAACAACATATGCGATATTTCCTTCACCAAAATCAACACCTTCAGGATACTGGGCAATGACAATTCCTGATTCCATAATTTCTTTCTTATATTCATTCATTCCATGAGGTATAGCCACGCCATTTCCAATATAGGTTGTAACTTCTTCTTCCCTAGCTTTCATACCCTCTATATAATTTTCTTTTACATATCCTCCTGCTACTAGTAGTTTTCCTACTCTTTCTATAGCTTCTTTCTTTGATTCAGAAGCCACCTTTAATTGAATATTTTGTGTTGTTAAAATTTCCTTACTAGTCATTTTATTCCTCCTCACGGTTAACTATATCTATTAAATGTTTTCTTATATTTGCTAAACTACATACTTTTAAATCTTCTACAAATTTTTCATCTTCAATTAACGCAATGCTTATTTTGCCTAAAAATTTGAGCATATAGTTGCTTTCCTCACTTCTAGCAATCATTACAAGAAAAGTATTTACTTCTTCTTTTGAAAATCCTACACTTGTAGTGATTATTGGGGTTTCTATACGATAGACTCCTACAAAAGGTATTGCTAATTCTTCATTTCTAGTATGCAAGAGAGCCACATTTATTCCATGTATTACTACATTTACCTTTTCCTCCCTTTTTAAAATGGCCTGCTTTAATATTTCCTTATTTTTTATGAGGCCAAGTTTTTTTATGTCCTCTACTATAAAATCAACTAAATCTTCAATTGTACCTGCTTTTGTAGTCTTTACTTGCAAATTTTTTATTATATCATCTGATGTTTCATATTCATAATTTGTTATTATATTTGATTTTATATCTGAAATCTTATTTGCATTTATTTCTTTATTATCAATCTTTAAATTTAAAATAAACTTATTAATTTTTTCTATATCCTCCTTAGTAATAAAGGTGGAGACTACAATTACCTTTTTAACAGTATGCTCTAACTTAATTGGCACGGTAGACAAAATCAAATCATATTTATCATTATTTATATACTTATCTATATCACGTAAAGTTTCGATAAATATATCATTAACATCAGGAAATATAAACTTTATTTTATCACTTAAGATTTTTGCTGAGCCAATGCCTGAAGGACATACAATTAATATATTTAACTTTTTTAACAATGTCTGTTTCCTCTGCAGCGCTACATCTATATGAAGCGTTATATATCCAACTTCTTCTTTAGGAAGCCTAAAATTATATCTAGAAAATACTAACTTAGAAACATTATTTACAACATTAAAAAGCTCTAAATAATGATTTTTTATCTCGTCAATAAGAGGATTTACAATCTTTAATCCTAGATTTAGCATATTAAAAGTTTGCATAAAATGCTTAGCTAGATCACCTACTAATTGTGCATCTTCTTCCAAATTTATATTTATCTTTTGAGATACTTCCTTAATAACTTCCTTTGATATTATTTTATAATCTATATCAAGCAAATCTTGATTTTTATTAATTAAAAACTTATAATCCGTTAAATTGAACCATATATATATAAGGTCATCTTCGGTTAAATTTATATTATTTTCTTTTAAAATGTTATTTAAATTTATAATTTTTTTGTACTCATCTAGCTCTACAATATCTTTTTTTATTTTTTCCGGTATACTAATCTCTCTTTTATTCCCCGCTTTCTTTATTGCTGTTAATATTTGAATAAATAATGTAAAGTATTTTATATCATTCAAATTATACTGTGACAAATCTATTTTTCTTAATATACCTTTACCTATAGAAGTTATGTCTTTGCCAAAAATCATATTGAAGAGCACTTCTATGCTTTTATCAACCTGCTCATCATACAAAAATGCTAGTAATTCTTCATAAGGTTTATATTTGAAAATTAAATCCACTAGGGCATTTCTTTTATTCCATTCCGATCCCTGGATACTAATACCAACACTTCTATTCCTAACTAAACATAAATCTTTAGAAATTGCCCATTTTGCAATTTCCTCTAAATCAAAGCTAATACTTCCCAGCACTACATTAAATTTACTACTATAATAAGATGCTTTTACAGCTTCCTTACTAATTAGGAGCTCAGAGGCAATTATTATTTGCCTCTGCTCTCTACTAAGTAACCACTGTATGGGCACCGAGCTAAGTACAGTCTTTAATTCTTTAATATTTTCTTTATTTCCAGATATACTTAGCTCCATATTTTTATCATAATAAACACTCAAACTATATTTTCTTAAAAACTTATTTATAGAATTAATTTCTCTAAAAACTGTTCTTTCACTTACATTAAACTGCTTTTCAATATCCTGTAATTCAAGTCTATCTTCATCTAATAATCTGTTTAATGTAAATTGCTGTCTAGGGGTTAAGTTATTCATACGAATCACCTATTTTTTTAATGTCAAGCATTTTTGAAAATGTCCCAAAAAGTTTTAATTATTAGCACCAGCTTTTGCTGGTGCTTTATTGATGGTA
>NZ_JAJNKE010000081.1 GCF_021043395.1 Clostridium guangxiense | reverse complement strand
CATAGCTCAAATCAAATCTATTGCTTATGGTAAAAATTACTATTACTAATTTTTACTTTTCAACTTGTTTATCTATAAAGATAAACCACCTTGAAACTTGAAATTTGCTTGTAACAAAATGCCGTCTTCTGGGCATTATGGTGCACATAAATTTCAATAGTTGAAGCGGTTTATCTATAGTTCACTAGTTACGAAACTTAATAAAGCTTTTTTCTAAAGAGATCTATAAGCTTTTTTCAATGAGAGATTTTCCAGGAACATTACCGAATTTAAGCATTACTGATGTTCGTGCCACATCTGCCAGTGGGTTTCCTTTTGCTGCAGTCATCCAGTCAATTATTATTGCGTTATCTTTTGTTATTAATATGTTGTCTGGGTGAAAATCTCCATGGCATAATATATTATCATCTGGAAGAGTATCAATATAGTTATATAACTTTTCTTTTATATCATCAGATAATAAATCTACTTTTGATATACTTGACTTAAGCCTATCTGTATACTTAGGCAATTGAAAATCAATTTTTTGCTGAATTGATTTATGTAACTTTGTTAATCTGTGAGCTTCTTTTGATAGTTTCCAGGGGTTAGTTGATAGTACCTTCAGTATTGTTGTTCCATTAATTCGCTCATGGATGATACCGTTTCTATTATCTATTTCAATAAAATCGTAAACTTTAGGACTTGAATTTATCTTTTTATTAATTTCTGAACTACTAGCACTTAGAGGATGGACAGCTTCTAAATTAGCACGAGAAATAAATATAGATGCATTAAGAAAACACGTAGAGCTGATGTCACTTCAAACAATTCCTATTACAAATTATAATTACGAAGAAAATTTAGAGGATATTGTAAATAAAAATGGTTATATATTTTCATTAATGAAGGTACAGCAGATTGGTTGAAAAATATGCTTAGGTTACTTAAAATTAATCCAAACTATCAGCTTGCAATATTAGATAAAATACCTTTTGGAAAAAAACATTCATTAAATTGTGTTTGATGAGGAAATAGCTTTTAATTGTACTGAAAAACTATTACTTCACCTTGCATGAGTCTCTCATTATTAAGGGACCGTCAAATAAAATGGAAGTAGGACTTTCAAGTTTTTGATTGAGCAGGTTAGAAATAAGTTCAATACACTTTCCAGCCATCTTTTCAATGGGTATATCAACTATAGTAATAGGCGGCGTACTAAACTCCGTGTGTTCAGAATCATTCATGCCAATTGCAATTATTTCTATATCTTCCGGCACTTTAATTCGTTTCTTATTAAATATGTGAAGAGCGCCTAAAGCTATGCTGTCCGAATTGCAAAACAAAGCCTTTGGCATATTTGTCAGCTTTAAAAGTTTTTTTGCAGCCTTTACTCCACCTGCTATTGAATTGTCAGCTTCCAAGATGTATTCAGATGAAATTTCAATACTATTTTTATAACAGGTTTCAATAAATCCCTTATTTCTATTATCCATTGCAGTATTCAATGATTTAGTAAGTATAGCAGAGGCTTTTTTATGACCTTTTTTAGTAAATAAGTTGGCTGCTTTTTCTCCCATTTTGTAGTTGTTAACATTTACTGAGGAGTATTTATCAGATAAACGGTTGAACAAAATTATAGGAAGCTTTGACGTAGTTGCGTTTAAGTATTCCATATCTGCAGTAGATATATTAGCTATAATTGCCGCATTAAATATATTATTAGTGTTAATTCCCTTTTCAAGGTGAATAAAGTCAGTTTTATATGGGCAAATTACAATATCAAAGTTATAATTTGATTTAATGATTTCATCCTGCAATCCTCTTAAAAATCTAGATATTATATTAACACGAATATCGGAAGACCAATATAATGCTATTGTAGGGTTGCTTGGTACATTTTGATTTCTAAGCTTTCTTGCAGAAATATTCGGATGGTAATTAAGCTCTTTGATGGCATTCATAACTTTTTTTTGAGTTTTCTCTGATATTTTTCTCTTAGATGAATTGCCATTTAAAATTATTGAAACAGTGCTTGGAGAAACACCGGATAATTTTGCGACATCTTTTATGGTAGCCATTTTAATCACTCGTTTCAAATAGAATTAATATATTTATTTTTACATACTTTAAGACAAAAGTAAATAATATTGACTTGGGTACAACGTTGTACTAAAATGAATATAACGTTGTGCGTAAAATATCGATGAGGTGATACCATGAATTTTGTTAAAAATAAACTTGTTGTAGTAGGAGCCGGTATGGTTGGATCAGCTGTACTAAACTCTGTTCTTTCACTTAATCTTTTGTCAGAAGTCGTTATAGTAGATATAAATGAAAAGAAAGCATGTGGTGAAGCGTTAGATGCAAGTCATACAACATCCTTTGCATATAGTCCTAATGTAAATGTTAGAGCAGGAAGTTATGAAGATTGCAAGGATTCTCAAATAGTTGTAATAACAGCAGGACCAAGCTTAAAAATAGGTGGCAAGATGGATAGATTGGTTCTTGCAGATACAAATATAAAAGTTATGAAATCAATTATGGAAAACATAACTAAATATACTAAGGATGCTATTATAATTGTAGTAACAAATCCAGTTGATATAGCAACTTATTATTGCCAGCAGTATTTTGGATATCCTAAGAACAAGATTATTGGAACAGGAACACTTCTTGATACTGCACGTATGAGAAAGATTATAGGTAAAAAATTTAATGTGGATAGTAAAAATGTCCATGGTTATGTTCTTGGAGAGCATGGAGGAACTTCATTTACTGCTTGGAGTGGTGTTAATATTGCCGGAATTCCTTTTGATGAACTCGATGCAACTTTTGGTGAGAATAACAACATTGGTAAAGATGAAGTAGACAAAGAAGTTAGAGATGCGGGTATAGAGGTTTTAAAGCTTAAAGGCTATACGAGTGCTGGTATTGCAATGAGCGTAAGTAGACTTGTAAAAGCAATGCTTTTAAATGAAGAAAGTATTTTACCAGTATCATCAACTCTTGAGGGTGAATATGGAATTAGTGATGTAGCTTTAAGTATACCATGTGTTATAACTAATAAAGGAATAGAAAAAAAGCTTCAGGTTCCTCTTAAACAGAATGAAGTTGAAGAACTTAAGCATAGTGCAGAAAGCTTAAAAACAATTATTAATGGATTGAAACTTGGATGAAGTAATATTGTGAAGTAACATTTTTAAGTTGTAGCCTTAACATTTCTAAGCCTTATTGCATATTATGGTTTTGTAACATTATAAAAGGAAGGAACAATATGCATAATAACCACAGGACATATGCGTGCCCTTTTTTCAGTAATGCATCAAGGTATGACGAGGACAGTTTGTATGATGGGTATAGAACCTATCAGTGTCCATATATTCCTTTTGAGGATGAACTGGATGATTATTCAAGATCCAATAGTCCACAAATGCAAAATTGCAATGAAGGACCAATTGCATTAAAAGATTATGGGCCACGGCCTTACGTAGTTAATATTAATGAAGCTACTATACAAAACAAAAATTTTCGTACAGCTTTATGGACAGGAGAACATTTGCAGGTTACCTTAATGAGCATCAATGTGGGCGATGATATAGGGCTGGAGATCCATCCAGATGTTGATCAGTTCATACGTGTTGAACAAGGTCAAGGAATGGTTAAGATGGGGAAAAATAAAAACAGATTAGATTTTCAAGCAATGGTTCAAGATGAGTATGCAATTATGATACCAGCAGGTACTTGGCATAACATTATGAACATAGGTAATGAACCGCTTAAAGTATACTCTATTTATGCACCACCTCATCATCCGCGTGGTACAGTTCATGTAACTAAGCCAGCTGAGTGAAGAAGTGGATGAAGTAATAGTATTTTGAAACATTAAATAAACTCCATAAATCTAAGATTGAAATTCTCAAAATCCTAAGAACTTTCAATAACTCACTATCGTTCAGACAGATTGAAGGTTCTAAGTATTTTAAGAATTTCAATCAAGATTTATTGGAGTTTATTGGTGCTAGTATAATATTGTAGACACGAAAGACCGAACACATTAAAATATAGATAAGAGAAGGATGTGTTTATATG
>NZ_JAJNKE010000080.1 GCF_021043395.1 Clostridium guangxiense | reverse complement strand
TAAATCGTTCCTTCAGCATTGTTACTTCGCTCCCACGGTAGTGCAAGGAAAAAATTCCTCCGTACCTACGGAATTTTGGGCATTAGATGATAAAACTTATTCTGCTGGAAGTACTAATTAAATTATGGAAGCAATAAAATTGCTATGCAACATTAGCAATTTTTTTATTGACAAAATTATAGAAAGGTAATACCATTATTTTATGTGGAAACCAATAACACAAATGTAGTTTCTATAGTATAAGATGAGGTGATATTTTTGAAAGAAGATAAAATATTAAGAAATGAAATGATGCCAGTGTTAATGTTGAGCTTAGCTCTGGGTATTAGGCAGATGTCTATGACAATGGTAGCACCATTTATATCAACTTATAGTAAAACACTTAATTTTTATACACCTATGCTAGCGGCGGTGGCACTTGGAATATTTGGACTTACCCAAGCAATTTTTCAATTTCCTTTTGGCATTCTTAGTGATAAATTTGGAAATAAAATTATGATGGTTATTGGGCTTTTTCAAGTCATAATTGGTTTATTTATAGCGTTTTTAGCAAGAAATATTTATATTTTGATTTTTGCAAGGGCTCTTCAAGGAAGTGGAGCTATAATAGGAGTTGGTTACTCTTGGGCTTCAGAAGTAGTTGAACAAGATAAAAGGACAAAAGCCTTGAGCATTGTTGGAACTTTTGTCTCAGCATCAGCAGCATTGGCATTTGCATTAGGGCCGCTTATGCATGAATTTATGTCTGTTAACATGATGTTTTTAGTTTGTGCAATACTGCTTTTAATTAATGGAATTTATATAATTTTATTTTTAAAGGATAATGGAAAAGGTGAAAATATTGAGAAAGAGGTTTCTACATATAAAGGTTTAAAAATATTATTTAGAAACAAAAATTTTATCGTTAATAATATAGCAGCGTTTATTAATAATTTTATGATGATGTCTGTTTTTTACTTGGTTCCAATATATCTTAACAATGTAACTGGAGAAAAAGGTATTTGGAAAGTTTTTTTGCCAGCGATACTTACTGCAGTCATAGCAATGAAAGTTGCTGTTGGATTTGTAGAAAAAGGATATGATAGAGGAGTACTTACAACTGCTTTTTTAATAGCTTCAATAAGTATATGTTTTTATTTTAAAAAGCAGTCTTATGTCTTTTTATTGATTGGAACTATTCTATATTTGAGTGCATATGTAACACTTACGACCATTTTAGCAACTAACGTTAATAATTCTGTAGAAAATAGCTATAGAGGAACTGCAAATGGAATTTTCAATTCATTTCAATACATAGGTAATTTTGTTGGTCCTTTAGTTTGCGGAGCTGTTTGGACACATTCAGAAAAGTTTACATGGGTTGTTGTTATATGTGTTGGTATTCTTGGATTGTTTATGATATCTTTAAATAAAGGCTATGTTTTGAGAGAATGTTGATAACAAAGCCTAAATATAAATCCTCTAAGAAAAAAGTGGCGGTGGAAATATGAAGGGAAAAATATTAGATGTGGCAGCAGAGAAAATACAATTGTATGGCCTTAAAAAATTTACAGTGGACGAAATTGCAGCTGAACTTAAGATTAGTAAGAAGACTATTTATAAATATTTTAAAAGTAAAGATGATATAATTTTGGAGTATTTTAAAACTATCATTTCATCAGATAGGGAAAGTGTTGAAGAAACTTTGAATGGTGATAGTGATTTTTTGGAAAAGATACATAAAATAATTTACTCTAATCATAAATATAAGTTGCCGATTAAGTTAATGAATGAAGCAAGATTATTTTATCCAAGCGAATGGAATCAAGTAAACGAATTGAAAGAATTTAAATTAGAGTCAATGAAAGAACTTTTAGATACAGCATCAGCAGAGGGAAAAATCAGGTCTGATATTAATTTTTCTGTGCTTTGCAAAATGCTTGAGAGAATTAGTGATATATTTGTTGATTATGATTTTTTAATTGCTAGTAAGCTTAAAACAACTGAGGCTATTGACGAAGCGTTTAAAATTATACTGAATGGAATACTAAATAAATAGCTATATTTTAAAACAAAGCTCAACAAATAACCATAAAACTGAGCAAAAAATGTCAGACTTTTATAATTAATATTATATATACTTATATCATGGATATAGATTTACAACTTGAAATGTAGGTTCCAAGTTGTCTATGAATTTTAAGGAGTGATATTATGAGTTTAGTACCAATGGTTATAGAGCAGACAAATAGAGGAGAACGTTCCTATGATATTTATTCAAGATTGTTGAAAGATAGGATAATAGTTTTAAGTGGAGAAGTAAATGACGAAGCAGCAAGCTTGATTGTTGCGCAAATGCTATTTTTGGAAGCAGATAATCCTGATAAAGATATTAGCTTTTATATAAATAGTCCTGGAGGATCTATAACAGCGGGGCTTGCAATTTATGATACTATGAATTATATAAAGTCAGATGTGAGCACAATATGTGCAGGTTTAGCTGCTAGTATGGCCTCCTTTTTACTTGCTGCAGGAGCTAAAGGAAAACGCTTTGCACTTCCCAATAGTGAAATTTTAATACATCAGCCAATAGTAAGTGGAGGAATGCAGGGTCAGGCTACGGATATAAAAATACACACAGAATGGCTTTTAAAAATTAAGGATAAGATGAATAGAATATATAGTGATAAAACAGGGCAGCCGCTAGAAAAAATAGAAAAGGATGTAGAAAGAGATTTCTTTATGGATGCTGATGAGGCTAAACAATATGGTCTAATAGATGAAATACTTGTTAGTAAGTAAAAAGGAGGTTGATATTTGTGGATTATAGTTCTGAAGTTCAAAAAGCAATAGACTCGATTGAGAATAATTTATACGATGATATAAAGCTTTATGATATAGCTAAAAAGAGTCACCTGTCAGAATTTTATTTTCACAGGCTTTTTCATAAGGTGACAGGGGAAACTGTAATGGGTTATGTAAGAAAAAGAAGACTGTCTAAGGCGGCGTATGATTTGAAAAATACTGAGCTTACTGTTCTTGATATTGCTGTAAGATATCAATTTAGTTGTGGAGAGTCTTTTACAAGAGCTTTCAAGAAAATGTATGAAATTACACCATATGAATATAGAAAATCTAATAAAGTTATAAATTTATATAAAAAGATAAATGTATTTAGTAAGCATAATGTTTCTATGAGTATGGCAGCGTAATTCAGTTAATAGTTAGGAGTTATTGAGTTAAAGGAGTTTTTTATGGAAGATATAGAAGATTATTATAAAGGTTATGATGAATGGAATAGACTTGAGAGGCACAAAATTGAATTTGAAATTACAAAACGATATTTAAATACCTATGTAACTGAAGGAGCAAGGGTATTTGATATAGGCGGTGGGCCGGGAAGATATTCAATTTATTTGGCTAAAAGAGGTCATAAGGTAGTGCTGCTAGATTTAGTACAAAAGCATATTGATATAGCAAAAATAAAAGCAAGCGAAAATAATGTTAAAATAGAGAAATATATTTGTGATGATGCACTTAATATTTCTGAATATAATTTGGGCAAATTTGATGTGGTGCTTATAATGGGACCTTTATACCATCTTATTCATGAAGTTGATAGAAAAAAAGTAGTAGAGGATGCTTTAAAGTTTTTAAAGAAGGAGGGAATTTTAATTGCCTCATTTATATCTGCCTATGCTCCTATAATAGATGAATTTAAGTGTTCTGAAAATATCGAAACTGCTGATGAAGTAATGAAATATTTAAAGGATGGAATAAATGATGCAGAAGCAGGTTTTACTTCCGCTTACTTTATTAAGCCAGAGGAAGCAAAGAATTTTATGGAGAGCTTTAATTTAAAAGAACTGAGTTTTGCGGGAATTGAAGGAATTGGAGGACTTATAGAAAATAAATTAAAAGAACTTCCGAGTGAGCAATTTGACAGGGTTATCAATATATTGTATGAATTGTCCAATGATCCTCATATTTTTGGAAGCTCTGAGCATTATTTATATGTTGGAAAAAAAGTTGATAACAATGCAAATGGTGAAATATTCAATGTAGGAGAGGAAGCTTCAAAGAAAATTGATTATGAAAAAGACGATGATATTTTAAAAGAGCTGTAGATAGCATTAAATTAATAAATTAGAAAATCAAATATTTAAATATGGTATTGAAATTTGTAGGGCTTAATATGTCTTGAATTTATGTAAAATATATATGCTGAGGTAAGTGTTTCTTTCACGAATATAAACTTAATGAATGGGTATTATAATATTGAAGCTAAAAAGTTATAGATTTATCTATAACTTTTTAACTTCAATTATAATTTTACCAAAAAGGAGAAGATAAATTATGGATAAGAACAAAAGTGATTTAGAAGAAGCAAAAAGATTAAATAAACAATCAGCTAGTGGAATGACAAGCTCAACAAGCAGCAGTTTTACAAGTTCAGCAAGTGACAGTGGTGCACAAGAAGCAAGACAATTAAATGCAAAATCAAGACAGAATAAAGGTACAGCTGGAAGCGGAATGACAAGTTCAACAAGCAGCAGTTTTACAAGTTCAGCAGCTTCTTCTGATAGCGATTTACAAGAAGCAAAAGAAGCAAATGCAAAATCAAGAGCAAAAAAAGGTATGCAATAACCGATAAAATAAAAATGATAGCATTAGCATTGGTAGTCAATGTCTAATGTTATTATTTTTTGGAATTTGTCGAGCACTATAGTGAAGGGTTTTAACTCACTTCGTTTGTTAAAAGACTAAGGTTTTCGCTATGCGAA
>NZ_JAJNKE010000008.1 GCF_021043395.1 Clostridium guangxiense | reverse complement strand
TCAAATCCATATATATCTTCAATTGTATCAGCTATATCTCTTTGGCTCATTCCTTTTGCATACATTGATAAAACCTTATCTTGTATACCAGATACATCTTTTGACCTTTTAGGTATCAATTTAGGTTCAAATGTAGCTTCTCTATCCCTTGGAACATTAATAGGAATAGAACCATTCGAAGTTTTAAGTACTTTTTTAGTATATCCATTTCTACGATTTGTTGTTTTCTTTTCTCTGTGATCATTATTTTCATAACCTAAGTGGTTATTCATTTCTCCTTTAAGCATAGCTTCAAACATAGGCCCAAAGATGTCCTTTAAAGCATTTTGCATATCTTCAACAGTAGTTGGATTATATTGTTCTAATATTTCATTTACAATCTTGTTTTGGGGTGTATCATTATTTTTTCTTGCCATAGTTTCTATTCTCATCCTTTTCATTCCTTTGTTTTTTTATTTTAACACACCCTGTATAATGAACAAAGTGCGTAAGCTTTTTTTTGTAACTTACACACTTTATTTTACACTCTCAGATACAACTAAAATATCTGGAACTTTTGTGATTTACTTCTATTTGTGCTCAACTGGAATTCTTAAAACTGTTTTTATTTTTTGCTTATATGTTTTTCTTGGATCCGATAAGTAAATTTCATGATGCCTTCTTATGCTTCCATTCTTACTAACTGTTGAAATCGCATTTCTTAAACTATTATTTTCAATATAATCTTCAATCTCATTAACCGTTTCAGGCTCATTATCAAAAGGTCCAATATGCATCATCTGCACGCATACACCTTCCTTTAACACTTGAAATCGTGATTTTGAAACATCTAACTGAGGTTTTTTCTTCAAAACTTCAGAGCATGCCCATTTAAAAACCTCATCTGTCACAAACTCTGGCTGTCTAATCATTGATGTCCAATGAAATTTGCTTTTATCATAAAAATCTATCTTACCCTCATCACACCACCATAAACCCTCAAGTGGTGGTACTACATATTCAAAATACCCTTCTATTTTATTTTGTCCTTTTTTACTCATTTTAATTGTATAGGATAATGCGTATAATAATTCTACAGCTTTACTATACTCTCCATTTTCCTCATTAGGATCGCCTTTTCCATCGATCATAATAAATTTCATTGCTGGCACATCAATTAAACTAGGTTTTGTCTTTGGCATATATAAATCTTTAAACTCTTTTTTATAATCTAATTTACTCTCCATGTTTTTGCCCTCCTACACTCCTACACTATAGGTACAATAATATGAGTTATATAATTATCTGGATTTCCTTTAAATATTTTTCCATGGCCCTTTTCATATATTTCTCTTGAAGGAGTACTGCATTTAAGCCCATGCTCTTTTGCATAATCAAATACAGCTTTATATGCCATATTTAAATTCTCATAAGTCCCCTTATGTGTAACACAAACTGCTCTTATCTTTGGAAGCTTTTTCACTTCAACTTCATTACTTTTAATCATCTTCGAAATAGGCACGCAAAGTTCTATATCAGCCTCTTCCTTGTACTCATCATCATAATAACAATTAAAAGGGCTTCCACTTGCATTTCCTTTAACTACACCATAAAGCCTTCCAATATACTTTGAAACATCACTGTACTTACCTTTAAATCTAACTGATGCCACCAGCACCTCTTCAATATTTTTAATTTCAACTTTATAATTCATACAATTAGCCTCTTTCCTTTCTGGGTTTATATAGAGGTTTATTTTTTTTATAAGTTCCTTTTCTTTTCTCATTTTTTCTTGTACAATTTTTTTCTTTTCCTCTAAAAAGTACGATAAATCATCCGGGCTTTCAAAATTTGATATTACATCTTTAATTTCAGCTATAGAAAATTCAAGTTCTCTAAGCACAATAATAAGCTGAGCTTTTTTAAAATCTTCCTCATCATAATATCTATAACCATTTTCTTCATTCCTATAGGATGGTTCTATTATATTTTCTTCATCATAATATCTTAAAGTTTTTACTGTTAAGCCCGTAATCTTAGAAAATTCACCTATCTTATACACCTAATCACCTCTACAAAAAATAGTATAAACTATACCCCGCACTGGAAAGTCAAGAGCCTATATAATAAAAGTACATATAAGTTTTAAATTACTAAAAGCTTTTAATCACACTTAATTATTGAATAGAGTACAGAGGACAGTGAAGGTAAATTTACCTTTCGTTCCACTTAGGTAAATCTTAGAACTTATATATTGTCAGCTTCGCTGAGCACCACACATGGTATAATTGCGCAAGCATTAAGTTTTAGATTTTTTGTAGCGATAGCGGAGAAAAATCATCCCACACTGTCCTCTGTACTCTGTCAATTGTACTCTAATTTAACAGAATAAATTTGGCATTAACAATTTCAACCATTAATGTTATCTATCTATATTAACGCTTTTATCTATAAAGTCCATTCCCTCAATTAAGTGTGAAACTACAATAAGTATTCCCTTAAATTCTCTTGTTCTTAAAATACTTAGCACTATTTCCCTGGTCTCTGCATCCACATTAGAAATAGGTTCATCTAAAATTATTACATCTTTATCACCCAGCATTGCCCTTATGAATGCTATAATCTGTGCCTGTCCTCCTGAAACTCCAGCAGTACTCTGACTTATTTCTGTATCTAAACCTTTTGGCATTTTATTTACATATTCATTTAAATTTAATTCTTGTATTACTTTCTCAGCATCATTTCGATTTTTCTCATTTTGTCCATATAATATATTTTCAAGTACAGTTCCTCTAAACAAAAATATATTTTGCGATACTATTCCAACCCTTTTTCTGAGACTTTCAGTATTAATTTCATTAATATCAAAATCGTTATAAAATATGCTTCCAGAACTTGCACTATAAAGACCCAAGAGAAGTTTAATAAGTGTTGATTTTCCAGAACCATTTTCACCTTTTATAAGAACTTTTTCGCCCTTCTTCATTTCAAAGTTTAGTGAATTGAAAACAGTTTTATTGTCATCATATTTAAAGCTTACATTTTTAAGTTCTATAGATTTTATTTCTTCATTTAAAATTTTATCTTTACCAAAGTTCTCGTCTTTCATGTCTAAAAGTTCATAAATTCTTTCTATGCTAAGGCACGCTGGCTTTATGGTTGTACCTATTGTAGCTATGCCCTGTGCACTAGCAAAAACTTTACCTATATATAATGAAAAAGAAGTATACAAACCTATTGTAAATTGTCCCTTTAAAATTAAAATTCCTGCAATGAGCAAAATAAGAAGAGATCCAAAATTACTTATGAGCTCTGTATTTTCCATAAAAAGAACCATTGATTTGCTCTGCTTTATGCTTACCTTTATAAGTTTATTTAACTTTTCCTTGAACTTAATAAGTTTACTTTTCTTACCATTAAGTACTTTAATAGTTTCAATTCCATTTATTATCTCATAAGATTCGCCATTTAAAAAAGCACTGGATTCCATCATAGCCATTGTATTTTTCATAAAATTTTCAGCTGATAACTTTGCCGAAAAGAAAAATACAGGTGCCAATAAAACTGCAGCAATAGCCAATTTATAATTTATTACAAACATAGTTACTACAGCAAGTCCCGCATCTACGATACTCAAAAATACACCAATAATTGATGGTGAAAAAATACTTCCAACAGAGCTGCACTCATTTATTCTGCTTTGAACATATCCTTTTTCCGTTTTTGCAAGATAACTCATAGGTAAATCCATAACCTTTTCCATAACAGAACATCTCATTTCATTTACCACTAAATTATTTATTTTTACAAAAATATATTTTGAAACAAAAGAAATGACATATCGAAAAACATATAAAAGTGCTATTATCCCTATATAAAAATAAAGTTCCTTAAAACTCTTTTTACCTAATAATACTTTGTCCATTAAATGTCCTATTATGTATGGAACTGGAGTTGATGCAACAGAGCTTAAAATCATTCCTATAATTCCAGCACTAAAAATCACCCAATACTTTTTGAAAAACGGCTTTAACTTAAAAATACTGCTAAGCTTACCCAAGTGAAACACCTCTTTTTTTAAGTTTCTTCAATTCATCCGTTATATTTTTAAACGCTTTTTCTTCTCTGATCAAATCAAATTCTGGTTTTTCTAAACGCTTTAATATAACTTCATATTGTAGAACTTATATTTAGTATATATTACTTCAACGTTTATTCCAACGGATATATAGTTAAATAAAAGTAATGAATTTAACTGCTGGTTAAAATTTATACTGTAAAGAGAATGTAATAAAAGTGTGAAAAACTATTCTTCACACTTTATAATAAGCTGCTATAACTTTAATTTTCTTATAAGCTCCTCACATTCATCAATATTCATTATTTTAGGCACAGGATAAGCTGGATTTCCTTCTTTAGTTGCCCTTTTAGCAATTACAGATATATCTTCCTCCTTTATTTCCTTGATGCCTAAAGGAATTTCCATATTTTTATTCATGTTCCTTATCTTCGATATAAATTTTAATGCTAAATTCTTTTCACCTTCATTTTTATTTCCTAGGTTTAAATAAATGGCTAATTCAGCTAATTTGCCATATGCTGTTTCTCCATAATACTCCAGCACCTTCGGAAGTATTATCGCATTAGCGAGACCATGAGCAACTCCATATAAACCACCAACAGCATGAGCTATTGCATGCACATATCCAACACTAGCTCTAGTAAAAGCCTGTCCTGCATAATTTGATGCAATAAGCATAGCATTACGCCCTTCAATGTTAGCGCCATCTATATATACATTTTCTAAATTATCTATGATCATCTTTGTTGCCTTTAAAGCCTTATCATTTGTAAACTCTGTCCCATCTTTACCAACGTAAGCTTCTACTGCATGAGTTAATGCATCCATTCCTGTTGCAGCTGTAAGATGAGGTGGAACACCAACAGTTAATTCTGGATCTAGTATAGAATAATCTGGCATAAGCTTCAAATCCGCAATCGCATACTTTTCATGTGTATTTGAATCCGTTACAACCGCCGCAACAGTGGCTTCTGAACCACTTCCTGCTGTAGTTGGAACTGCAAAAAGAGGTGGTATAGCCTTTTTTACCTTTAAAAATCCTCTTAAATCCTTAATCTGTAGATTATTATTAGCCGCCCTTGCTGCTACCACCTTAGCACAATCAATAGGAGAACCTCCTCCAATAGCTGCTATAGCCATGCAATTGTTGTCTTTATAAACTTTAAGACATTCCTCAATATTTTCTATGCTTGGATTAGGTTTTACATTATCATAAACTTCATAATATATATTATTTTTCTTCAATTTTTCAAAAAAGCTACTAAGCAACCCCGATTTCATTATAGTTTTACTCGCTATAATAAGAGCTCTACTTATACTCTGTTCTTTCATTATATCCGCTAATTTATTTACACTACCTGCACCAGATATTAATTTAGGTTCTTTAAATTTTATAAATTTCATTCCCACTCTAAACGCTGCTTGAAATGTCCTATAACCCGCTTTTTTTAATGTCCAAATCATATTTTCCCCTCCATTGCTTAAAATTAAATTTTTACAGAGTACAAAATATACCAATCTTTTCTATATCTTATATCTTATTTAAAATAACTGTCAAGCTTTATATAACATATCCTTTAATAAAAATAAGCTTACATCTTAAAATCAAGACATAAGCTATTTGGTTAAGATTATTATTAAGTTTCGTAAATCTATTTTATTCCTGTATTTGATAAAACTGTTCCAATTAATTTATCTATTGAAATTTCCTTATTGCCAAACATAGTTTTAACAGCATTTATTAATACACGAATATCATACTGTCCTTCATACACTGGAGTAACTTCTTTATCAAGTTTAAGCAACCCATAAACCGCCATCATTGCAGAACGAACAGAATATTCTACTGTAAATACACAGTCATTTGGCACCTCCGTAAATTGTCCAAGAAATGCCAAATTAGTAGAGCCTTTTGGAATAACATCAGGGCGATCACCTTTGCTTCTAGGCATAAATTGACTTGTAATGTATGGCATCATGCAAGAAATAACCTTTGAAGAAGCTAAAATTTTAGGTATTTCTCTTTCCAGTCCTATATGATACAGCAGTTCAGAAAATAATTCTTCTCCTGTACAATCGCACATTTTTTTCTTAACAAAATCCCCCACATTATCAGGGAACAATCCATATGCCCAAAGTACTTGAACATTATTAGGCTGATTCTTAAAATGAGGCTGTTTAAATGTAGTGAAAGACATTAACCAACTTGAATCCTTAATAGTTACAACACCTCCCATTCCTGGAGCATCACCTGTTAACTTTAATATATGATCAAATACTGTGGTATTATCTGTGATTGTCATTGTGAAAGACATCCACTTAGATTTATCAATATTACCTGCGAAAACTTCTGGATGTCCAAAATCCGGACTCTTTTTTGCAAGCTTCTCCCAAAGAGACCAGCACCCTCTTTCTTTTCCATTTCGGTTAAGAATAGCTGGTTTATGAGTACTTCCAAATGTTGAATTTTCAGTCATAGAGCCATTTGTTACAAATACAAGATCATTTGCTGTAGTTTCAATGATTTCTTCTTTTTCATTTCTTTTCACATAAATACGCTCTACAGTTTTTTCAGAATCAGTAACTTTAATATCCAAATCTGTTACCTGGGTTTCATATTCCATAATAACTCCTTGATTTTCTAACCATGTAACTAGTGGTAAGATCATAGAATCATATTGATTGTATTCTGTGTGAAGAATACCTGTAAGCTGGTTCATTCCTCCAATCAAATGCATAAATCTAACCATATACCTTTTGACCTCTAGAACACTATGCCAAGTTTCAAAAGCAAACATTGTACGCCAAAAATACCAAAAATTTGTTTCAAAAAATTCAGGTTTAAACCACTGCTCACAAGTAACCCCATTAAGTTTACCATCGTTTACAAGTAAAAGTTTATTTAGTGACATTATATCCTCAAAACTTAAACCTAAAGTTGAAAAATCAGCTTTATGTCCACATTTTTCGATTAAACGGCAATGAGATTTTATAGGCTCTTCAATATTTAACTGTCTAAATTCATCAAGAACAGTCCTAATTGGATTTTTTAAGGAAGGTATGAAACCATATAAATAATACAAACATTCCATACGTGATTCTAATTCTCTACCACCACGAACAATATATCCATCTTCTGCATTGCCTGCACCATCCATGCTTCCACCAATCACCTGTTTTTCTTCCAAAATGTGTATATTTCTGCCTGGAATATGTCCATCTCTAATTAAAAATGCTGCAGCTGCAAGAGAACCAATTCCTCCACCTACTAGATAAGCTTTTTTCTTTTCAATACCTTTTTGTGGAACAGTATTAATTCTTTCATAGTTTTTCATACAAATACTTCCTTTCTAAACTATATTAATATTTTGTTTTGCTAATATTAATATAGTTTAGAATGTATATACCTTTCAATTTACATAAAACACCTTTTGTAAAAAAACTTTACAAAAGGTGTTAATTGTACAAATTATAATTTTCTCTCTCCATATTTTTCTAAGGCTTTTTTTACATTGCCGTCCATTAAATCTGCTGTATTTTCAACAATATCAATAGGATTTTCCTTCATCCCCTCTTCCATCCATTTAATTACAATGGCAATAAACGCAGGTGTATAAAAATCTACAATAAATTTTTTATTCATTTCGCTAACCCGCATATCTACAGCTATTTCATCAACTATATTTTTCAAATAGATTGCCGTATTTGAAAAAAGAAATCTCTCAAGATGATCTCGTCCAATTGAATGCAGTGTGTTCATACAAAATTCCTTGTTTTTTTCTATATATCTAAATACCTCAAGATATGCTCTTTTCCAAGTATTATAGTTTATTTCTTTTTTTCCGTATTCAACCGCTTCATTGCTGTATATCCACCCCAATAATTCATACGCATCCTTAAAATGATAGTAAAATGCTTGCCTCGTTAATCCACATCCATCCACAATATTTTGTATTGAAATTTTGTTAAACGGTACTTTTTTCATTTGCTTTTTTAAAGATTCAGCTATTAATTGCTTGGTTATATCTGAATATATCATAGCATCTCTCCTTTATCCTTAATTGTGACATATAGATATATACAATTAATATTAATTAATTTATTTTTTATAGACATTTATTATATTCTACAAACACTCACACATTCCTTTGAGCACAGTTGCTATATATTAAAATATGCAATTATTATTTTACATTTATATACATTAAATAAAAATAATGCTATAATACACTTATTTAAGGAGATGATAAAATGAAAAAAAGTATTAAAAAATTTTTAATTGCATTACTCTTTATTACAAGCATATTTTTATATATACCAAACAATTGTTTAGCAAAAGCAGTTGATAGTAATTCTGGCAGTAACTATCCTATAGTAATGGTTCATGGCCTCTTTGGTTGGGGAAACGATGAACTTTTTGGAGAAAATTATTGGGGTGGTTTTGAAAGCTTGAAAAGCATCTTACAAAGCAAGGGATATACTGTGTATACTCCAACTATAGGTTCTGTATCTAGCAATTGGGATAGAGCCTGTGAACTGTATGCCTATTTAAAAGGTGGCACAGTAGATTATGGAGAAGCTCATTCGAACAAATACGGTCATGCGAGATACGGAAGAACTTTTCCAGGTGTATATCCTAACTGGGGCACACTTTCTAAGTCAAATCAAATTGAAAAAGTGCATTTAATCGGTCACAGTATGGGTGGACAAACTATAAGGGTATTAACTCAATTACTAGAGAATGGTGATAAGGATGAAATAGCTATAACTCCTAAAGAAAGTATAAGTCCGCTTTTTACAGGAGGAAAACACTGGGTAAGCAGTATCACAACAATTGCAACTCCACATGACGGCAGTCAAGAAGCATATAAAAATTATACTCTAGAGCCTGCATTTCATGATTTTTTTGCAGCTATGGCAGCACAAGGTGGCATAACTAATTCGGACAACCCTTGCTTGGATTTAAAACTAGATCAATGGGGACTTAAAAAGCAAGCTAATGAATCTTATGAGGCTTATTATAGTAGAGTATTTTCAAGCAATATATGGAAAAACACCAAAGATTTAAGCATATGGGATTTGAAACCCGAAGGTGCTAAAGAATTAAATACGTGGGTAAAAGCTCAAAGCGATGTTTATTACTTTTCAATAAGCTGCCAGGATACTCATAAAAATTTATTAACAGGGTATCAAATCCCAAATATAAATATGAATCCTCTTCTTTTACAAAGTTCTTACTTTATGGGATCATTTACAAATAATAAAACTGGAGAGGTTGCAATTGATTCTTCATGGTGGGCCAATGATGGAATAGTAAGCGTAACATCCGCAATAAGTCCTAAAGTTGGTTCAACAGATAAAGTAATTGATTACAATGGTACCCCTCAAAGAGGAGTTTGGAATTACCTTGGGAAAATAAATAACATAGATCACATTTCAGTAGTTGCCTTTAGAAATAATTTAGATAAAGCTTACTTAGAAAATAAATATATTAATTTAGCTAAAATGCTGTACAATCTTCCTCAATAATAAAAAAGGCGAAGTAACAATGCTTCGTCGCATTAAAAAAATTCTATAAATCTAAAGTGGTGATTCTAAGCGAGTGCTTGCTTGAGGTATAGAAGGATAATTGGCAAAGCCCAAACCTCGTGCATGTTTACTCGCTGAAAAAATGCTCAAACAGATTGAAATATCTAAGTATTTTATGATTTTTAAGTTAAGATTTATTAGGATTTTTTTAAACTGTTCCTTCAGCATTGTTACTTCGCTCCCACGGTAATACAATGGAAAAATTCCTCCGTACCTACGGAATTTTAGGTGCAAATCTATGTAATCAATTAAATTTCTATAATACGCTATCCAAACATTGTAATTTACTATATTAATTCATGTGTTTTTAAATATTCTACTGACTTTTTAAGCGCATCTATAGTTTTTGTTTCAATAACGCATCTACACCCATTATCTTTAGCAACTTTAAGTCTCTCTGGTAAATTTATTTCCCCAGTACCCAAAACTAAATGATTTTTTTCTCCTTTTGCATCATGAATATGCATATGTATTAATCTATTGCTGTTCTTAAGTATAAATTTCATATCTTTATACTTAGATGCATGTTCATGCCCAATATCCCATGTTAATGCAAACACATCACTTTCAAGTATCAATTCTATTCCATCAACCATAAAGCCTTTATATCCATCTGTATTTTCAATGCAAATTTTAATGTTACTATATCCAACTTCCTTAGTACAAATATCTCTAAATTTCTTTAAAGCAGCCAAATATCTTTCTTTATATTCATCAAACAAATATACTTTTTTATCTGGCAGTGTAAAATGAACTCCTTCTGCCATATGCATATTTAAAACTGGTATTTCTAATTCTTTTGCAAGCTTTATTGACTCAACTACCGTATTAACATAAGCCTTAGCAACTTTGCTGTTAAAATCACAAATATTAATATTCTCATCTAAATGTAGAGTAAAAAATATTTGTTCCTCTTCCTTTAATTCCTTTAGTAAATCTTTGTTTATAAAATCGATTTGATATTGTGGAAGATTCATATTGATCTCCACGAAAGACAAATTTAACTTTTTGCATAGCTTAACTGTATCCACAATATCCTTACATTCAATTAATGTTGGCATACCAAAAACTATATTATTTTTCACTATAAAAGTCTCCTTAAAACTTTAACATTAAAAGTTAATTGCTTTTATTATCAATAATATTTTTCATTAATGTTACAAATAAATATATGCACCCTAAATTTGCTATTAAAAAAATACCTATTTGTATTAAGCTTACCGCAACCCCAGAAAGCATCATATTGATCATCATAACTGTAATTGTTGTAAGCATTGAAAATCCTTTAACAATCATTATAGATGATATTAAATAACCATAATTGTTTTTCTTAATAAGAAGAATACCAGATAAAATAGCAAATGGAACAACAAATCCTAAATCCATTCCCTGAATAACTAACGTAGTATAATGGTCTAGACCTGATGGTGCTGCCCCCATCTTCAACGCTTGGGCTATCTTGCCAAGCCACATCATTCCTATTGCTGCACCTATAAATATTTCAAAACCTCCTATTAGTTTTGTTGGCAACTTATCATTAAAATTATTCTTAATATTCCCTATATCAATCTCCATAATTGACATTATAAAAGCAAACAAGCTACAAGACATTATTATGACATAAACTAAAAAAAGATAATTAAAGTTCCAAAGGAAAGTATATGACATATACGTATAAAGAAAATATCCTAAGGTTCCTGTAAGCAGTAGTTTTCCCCTTAAACCTTTTCTTCTAAGAACAAACATAGAAATTACAAGCATTGGAATTCCCACTAGGACGGTTACTAAATCCTGTGCTTTTCCTTGGGCTACAGCTGAAATAGAATCATTTTTATATATACCTCTTCCATAGATTGTGACCTTTTCTCCATAAATAGAAATTATACTATGCTGCCCAATCCCTCCCTGAGAAAATATGCCTATAAATGATGAAATAGCTGATAAAATAATTATTATTGCTAGTAAAACCTTTAAGTATTTTTTCAATTTCACAAATGCCATCTCCTATACTTAGCTTTTATCTCATTAAACAACGTTTAATATATTTACACTGTTAATTTTATCATCATAACTAAATACAGGCAACAATTTTAATACAAAACAATGCAGAGAATCTTAAATCCTCTGCTACCGTACTCTCAACATCATTTAAATTCCTAATAGGTTTATTTATTCTCCAAATGCTGCCCTCACCGTATCATCTTTCATTATATCATTTTCTCCACGTTTTTTTATGATTGATATCGCTTCTCCCATTTCTTCAATCATCCAAAGTAAAGAGCTTTAACCATTTTTTACAGAAAGAGCAGTCCACTTTCCTTTGTATTTTTCTTACAATTCCTCTTGCATAGACATAATTTCTGATAATTTTAAATCTGACATATTTACACCTTACTTTAATAAATTTTACCTCTATACTCAGCTGTTCTCAATTCCCTTACATATGCTTGTAAATCTGGCATATTACTTTGAGCTGCTATATTAACTGCTTTTTCAATATCATATGGAACTCTCACTAAAGTTATAGAAAGTGCTGAATTTTCTTTATTCCCATACTTACCTTCAATAATCGCATAGGAGGATTGAGTTATTTCTAATGGATTGCCTACGCTCCCTGTATTAAACAGTGTTTTTCCATTAAAGTTATCTATGTATGCCCCATGAATATCGCCATAACCAACCACATTAGCTTCCATGTTTCCTCCTCTAGGATCTTTAAAAAGTGTTTCTTTTTCATCATAGTTTGCTGAAGATTGAACACGGTGAAACACATCATCTGGCGCTGCATGACATAATCTAACAAGCCTGCCGCTCATAAAAAATTCTACATACATTGGAAGATCTTTTAAATAATCCAATCTTTCTTGTCCTAATTTTTTTCGATGCCACAGTATAGCCTTGTTATCATCGCATTCTGTCATAAAATAATCCCAGTTTCCCTTAACAACAATTTCACAGTTTTCCTTTATCATATCTACTGCTATATCTGAATCTGGTCCTTTTCCTGCTATATCACCTAAACATATTATTCTTGTTATACCTCTATCTTTAATGTCTGATAAAACAGCTTTTAAAGCTGGTATGTTTCCGTGGATATCGGATATTACTGCTAACTTATCCATTATTGATACCTCTTTTCTTAAATCATTATGTTCTACATTATATAATTTATAACATTTATTATACTACTGTATTAGTATAAATATCTTATTTTTACCAATAATAAAAAAGTACAGAATAAAATTCTATACTGTCTTTTTAAAAATATATGTTACAAAAAATCCCCTCTCATCTTCATTTTCAATGTATCTTACTAGTTCAAATGAACTATGCAAACTTTCAAAATCCTCTGGCTTTATTAAATCTTCCTCTTTAATTTTAGAATCAACCTTGTGCTTATGTCCAAAACCACATACAAATAAAATTCCACCTTCAGATATATGATTTTCTAGCTCTTTAATGTTATCCAAGCTTAATCTGTAATGATTGATTACAATATTGTCAAATACTTGTAAAGCTTTAAAAGCATCCTCGGCAGTCAAATCAACTTGTTTTGTATAAATCTTTAAGTTCCTTCTTGCTGCAAAATGTTCAAGCTTTTCAAGTGCTTTAATGCTAAAATCAATTCCTGTTACTTCAAAACCCTTTTCAAGAAGAAATATTGAATTTCTTCCATCACCACAAGCCACATCAAGAACTGATCCATTTTTTAAATATTTAATATTTTCTACTAATGATCCTTCAGGACTCAAAATTTTATCACCTCGACTTAAAAATTTATCATCCCAGTACTGCTTATCTCCAATATAATTCATCTTACAAAATTCCTCTCCTAACAACTAAAAAAGCTCTGAACCTTAACGGTTATCAGAGCTGCATATGTCATATTATAGTAAACTTACATATTTATCTACAAATTCATCTGCTTCTTTATAATTTTTTTCTCCTGGGACAAATTTAAATCTTAATCCCTCATCAGTTGTTTTGAACTTTAATGATTTAAGTCTATCCATCATCATAGGAACACCTTCACCACTCCAGCCATATGAGCCAAATGCTGCTGCTGCTTTACCCCTATTTGTTATAGGGCAAATAAGTGAAAGAACATCCCAAACAGGTTTTACTGCATCTTGATTTATTGTAGGAGAACCTATTAAAACACCATCAGCATTTGAAATTGCATTTACAACTTCATCCAGTTTCATCTTTGTTATTTCATGTGCCTCAGCCTTTACGCCCTTTTTATTTATCTCTTCAGCTAAGTAATTTGCCATTTTACCTGTGTTACCATAAGCTGTTATATAAAGCACTTGAACATTCTTTTCTTTAGAGGCTTCTGGTTGTGCCCATTCTCTATAGAGCTGTACACTTTTTTCTACATCGTCTACATGTATAGGACCATGACTAGGAGCTGCAACATCTATATCAAGATTTTTGATTTTATCTAGTCCCATAATGACGAACTTCTTAAAAGGTCCCATTATTACATCAAAATAATATTTCATTTCTGGAAGATAGCCTTCCCTATCCTTATCCATTACAGAACCTTTAGGACAATAATGGCATCCCATTACATCGCATGTAAAAAGTATCTTTTTATTTTCCAAGTAAGTAAACATAGTATCTGGCCAATGCAAGTTAGGTGCAGAAATAAATTTAAGCGTATTCCTACCTAAATTAAGTTCTTTAAGTCCTACTGCATCAATGCTCTCAAAATCTCCATTAACTATTTCTTTTAAATATGTTATTGCTGCCTTTGAAGCCACAATTTTAGCTTCTGGATAATCTTTGATAAGTCTAAAAATAGAACCGCTGTGGTCAAGTTCTGTATGTTGAACTATAATATAATCAACTTTCCTATCTCCAATTACGCTTTTTATATTCCTTGAAAATTCATCATAAAATCCATCTTTTACACTATCAATTACTGCAACTTTTTCATCATCAATAAGGTAAGAATTATATGTTGAGCCTTTTTTCGTTTCCATTATTATATCAAAAACCCTTAGCTTTTCATCTTTTACACCAACAAAGTAAACATCATCTTTAATTTTTTCTACTCCCATATTATTACCTCCAAACCAATTTCTATCTTATGTTAATATTATAACATACTAAAGCAAAAAATCAATAGTTATAGATAATCATTATCCATTAATAATTATTATTTTATCAATTTAGACTTTTTTCCATTGTAAAATACATACTCAAAATGAAGTGCCCTAGTGAGAACCACATATAATATTTTTTTATCTAGTTCACTATCAGTATAATCACTATCACTACAATTATAAACTATAATACAGTCAAATTCCAACCCTTTCGTCATATATGATGGTATTACTACTCTAGTCAAATCATAATTTTTTTCATTGTCACGAATAAGTTTCCAATCATATTTTCCGTATCTTCTTAAATAGTCCTTTATTTTTTTACACTCTGCATGATTTTTTCCAACAACTGCTATTGTCTTTTTACCAGCCTTTTCAATGTAATCTACTATATCGTCAACTTTTTCACAAAATTCCTTATTACATTTAAATTCAACAACTTCGGGAGCTTTTCCGTGTCTTAAAACTGGCTTTGCAGGTTTTAACCCATTACTCTGTTTCTTTAAAACTTCATTTGCAAAATTTATGATTTCAACGGTAGAACGATAGCTTTGGGTTAGCGCTGTATATTTAAAGTTTTCCTTAAATATGTGACTATTTAAATCCTTCCAGTTATCTATTCCCTTATAAAAATATATTCCCTGTCCTAAATCACCTACTATTGTAAATGAATCATTTAAGCTTAATTTTCTAAGTGCTGAAAATTGAAAAATACTGTAGTCCTGAGCTTCATCAATAACTATGTGCTTATATATATTTTTATCATTTATCTGCTCTATACTAAATTTTATATAAAGCATAATGGCGAGATCATCTGCATCAATTATGCCATTTTCAGTATTTGAATTAAATTCATCAATCATATATTGTAAAAGCTTTGAAGGTATTTTATCTCCTACACCTTCCTTTATTACTTCTTGACTATTAAAAAACTCTCCGAAAAGTTTTTCCGTATCTGTGTGCTTCCAGTTTTCAAAGTACTGATCCATGCTTTTTCTCGAAAGATGAGTTATGTTTTTCTTTCTAAGGTCTCTTTCATCATAAAGCTGTATTAGCTTTTTTCTTCTCTCGATTCCATCCTCCATAGTTTTTTTAATTCTAGCAATATTATACTCATAATTAAAAGATATTTTTTCACATATATTAATTATCTTATCGTTTATCTTAAGCTCAAAGTACCTTTTTATTTCATCCTTTCTCTTGTCTATAGGAAGGTGTGCCATATCACCTACAAAGAGCCTTTTAATTTCTTTTTTATTAAATAGTACATAATTTTCAACCTTTATATCTTCTATTTCAGAATCTTTCTTCTCAATATACTTCAAATATTCATCTATTATTTCCTTAAACAATACAGAACCCTTTAAATTACTTGAAGTTATTATATATTTTCTTCTCTTATCATCACTTTCTTCAAGAACATCTGCGAGCTTTTTATCTTTTGTATACACTTTTCCTTTTAAGTTAAGAAGCTTTAATGCCATGTCTTCAAAGGTAACCTGTTTTACCTTATTAGCCCCAAGTCCCGGAAGCACATCTGAAATATAATCAAGAAAAAGTCTGTTTGGCGCAACTACAAGAACATCTTTTCCAGAAATACTCTTGCTGTACTTATAAAGAAGATATGCAAGCCTATGAAGTGCTATTGTAGTCTTTCCTGATCCCGCAGATCCTTGAACCACAAGAGCAATATTTCTATCACTTCTTATAATATCATTTTGTTCTTTTTGAATAGTAGCAACTATATCCTTTAGCTTTCCACTTATATTTTCCTCAAGATTTATTCTTAAGAACTCATCGGTTAAAGCATTTTCTTCATTTTCTGCTGACTTTAAAATTATCTCATTTATACCTTCATCAAAAGCATCTTTAAGTTTTGAATCTTTTATAATAAACTTTCTTTTAAGATACAATTCGCCGTCAACATATCCATTTGGAATTTTATAAGTAACTTCTCCCTGAGTTCCACTGTAATAAATATCAGCTATAGGTGCTCTCCAATCTATAACCTTTTCCTCACCATTTGTGTTATCACCAAGTCCAAATTTTCCTATATAATAACTTTCTATATTAACGCTTCTTTTTTCTCTAAAATCTATTCTTGCAAAATACGGAATTGGCTTTGCGTCTAAATATTTTCCTAAATTTTTATGAGTTATATCATAAAGTTTTTCAGATATTTCAAGTTCTTCATTGTATCTACCTTTTGATTGTTTTTTTAAATCCGCAATTTTATCCTCAAGCTCTTTATCATTTTCTTTTGCTATTTCAATTTGGTTATCAATCCAATTTTCAGCTTCATCCAATTTTTTGCTTTCTGATTCAAATTCACTTTTTTCTATTGCCACACAATACACTCCTTTTAATAGGGCATCGTATCTAAGCTTAACTTATACATGTTTAAGTCATTATGAGACATATATAAGTTAATAGTTGAGCCGATAACCCTAATCCAAACTGAATAAGTTGATACACTATTCTTAAATATAAATATTATAAGTTAATAAGTCAACACCTATATAAATAAAAATACTTTTTACTATTTACACTTAGTTATTACTAATGTATACTAGTGTATATACATTAGTAAATGGAGGGGTAATAAATGAAAACTAATATTAAAAAATTGACTTTTTCAGCTCTTTTAACAGCACTTGCAATAGTAATTCCTGTAGTATTTGGTGGATTCTTAAGGATTACAATTCCACCATTTTCAGCAACTTTAGCTTCACATGTTCCTATGTTTATAGCGATGTTAATTTCTCCAGAGGTTGCCATAATAGTTGGAATAGGCTCTGCTTTCGGATTTTTAATTACGGCAACACCAGTTATAGCAGCGAGAGCTTTAACACATGCAGCCGTAGGCTTTGTTGGAGCAATTCTCATAAGACGCGGTGTTTCCTTTAGAAAAACAATTGCATTAACTGCTCCTGTACATGCTATATTAGAAGCACTTATAGTAATTCCATTCGGCTTTACAGCTTATAATGCCATAATTGTTGTTGGTATTGGCACTATTCTACATCACTTTGCAGATGGTGTAATATCCTCAATATTCGCAAGTTCAATAGAAAAGGCTTTAAAAATGGATTTCAAAAAAATAGCAGCTTAAAACTATATATTTTAGAAAGTAGATGTATCTATGATTGAAAATTTGGAAGATAAAATACTTGAACTTAAGTCTAAAAGAAATGCTATAATATTATCTCACTACTATCAAAGTCAAGAGATTCAGGAAATGGCTGATTTTATAGGAGATTCATATGAATTAAGCAAAATTGCCAAAAAAAATTCAGCAGATGTAATAGTTCTTTGCGGAGTAAAATTTATGGCAGAAAGTGCAAAAATTCTTTCACCAGATAAAAAAGTAATTCTCCCAGCTATAAATGCTGGGTGTCCTATGGCCGATATGGCAAATGCTAATGGCTTAAAAAAATTAAAAAGCGAACATAAAAATGCAAAGGTCGTCTGTTATATAAATTCATCGGTAGAGGTAAAAGCATTGTCTGATGCTTGCTGTACCTCTTCTAATGCTGTAAAAATTGTAAAAAACATTGATTCAAAGGATATCATATTCCTTCCAGATAAAAATCTTGGCTCTTATGTCAAAGAACAAGTGCCTGATAAAAATATCATACTCTGGAATGGATTTTGTAGAGTTCACGATATGGTTAAACCAGAGGATATAATTGAAGTACAAAAACTAAAGAAAAATTTAAAAGTTCTGGTTCATCCAGAATGCTCCTATGACGTAAGATGTCTTGCAGATTTTATTGGAAGTACTGCTGCTATGATAAAATACGTAAACAAGGACAAAGATACCTTTGAGTATTTAATTGTAACAGAAACAGGAATAATGTATAAAATGAGAGAAACAAATCCAGACAAAAAATTTTACACGTTAAATAAAATGATTTGTGTAAATATGAAGGCCACGAAACTAGAAGATATATATTTTAGTTTAAAGAATATGACCAATGAAATAAATATTGAAGAAAACGTAAGAAAAAAAGCTTTTGACGCTTTAAACAATATGCTTATACTTGGGAGATGATTTTTGTGGACATGTATTCTGATGTCCTCATTATTGGGACAGGCATTGCTGGACTTTACTCCGCTCTTAATATTTCAAGTAATCTTAATATAATAATTTTATCAAAATCAGAAGCCTACGAATGTGATACCTATTTAGCTCAGGGTGGAATTTCCACGGCATTAAATGAAGAAGATAAAAAATCATTTGTACTTGATACCTTAAAAGCAGGTCACTTTAAAAACAATAAAAAATCTGTTCAAATACTTGCAGATGAATCCATAGAAAGCATATCAAACTTATCAAAATTAGGAGTTGAATTTGATATTAAAAACAACGATTTTGATTATACAAGAGAGGGTGCACACAGTGTAAATAGAATAGTTCACAGCACTGACAAAACTGGTAAAGCTGTTTTTGATACACTTTACTCTAATGTAATAAAGAAAAAAAATATAAATTTGATTGAAAACACCTGTATATTCAATTTAATAACCGAAAACAATCAATGTTTCGGTGCTATAGGAATACACAATAATAAAATATACAATTTTCATTCAAAAATTACTATTTTGGCTAGCGGAGGCATCGGAGGAATATTTAAAAATTCTACTAATCAAAAAACACTTACGGCAGATGGGATTTCAATTGCTGTAAGAAATCATATAGAGCTTAAAGATATAAATTACATTCAATTTCACCCAACTGCATTGTATGAAAAAAAGCCACTAAACAGAAACTTTTTAATATCAGAATCGGTTAGAGGAGAAGGGGCAAAGCTTTTAAATATAAATAATAAAAGGTTTGTAAACGAACTTCTTCCAAGAGATGTTGTAGCTAATGCAATATATAATGAGGAACTTAAAAGCAAAAGCAATTATGTTTACCTTGATTTGTCTTCAATGGATGGTAATTTCATAAGAAAAAGATTTCCTCTAATATATAAAGGCTGCATGGAAAGAGGACTAGATATAACAAAAGAAAAAATACCTGTAACACCAGTTCAGCATTACTTTATGGGTGGAATTAAAGTTAACCTTAATGGAAGAACCTCAATGAAGAATCTTTATGCTGCAGGAGAAATTAGCAATACAGGAGTTCATGGTGCAAATAGACTTGCAAGCAATTCTCTTCTTGAAGGGCTTGTATTTTCAAAGAGAGCTGCTATAAATATAAATAATACAATTTTAAATATAACACTAAAATGTATTAAAACAAACCTCACCTTTGAAACTGCTTTAAACGAAATACAAAAAAATAAACAAATTGCAATAGAAACTTTTCAAACTGCTTTAGGAGGTAAAAAAGATGAATTGGTCACTATATGATAATTTTATAAAAAATGCACTAGACGAAGATGGAGCCTATAATGATATTACAGTAAATTCAATTATTCCTCCTAACTCTAAAAGCGTAGTAGATATAATTTCAAAAGATAATGGAATTATAGCAGGTATAGAGTTATTTAAAAGGGTATTTTTTATACTAGGAAATGCTGAAGCCACTTTTAGGATAAAAGATGGAGACAGAGTAAAAAATGGCGAAATTATAGGATACATTAAAGGCAGCACTTGTACAATACTTTCAGGCGAAAGAACAGCACTTAATCTTCTTCAAAAACTTAGTGGTATAGCAACAACTACCAACGAGCTTTGCACTGTTATAAAGGACACTGGAGTCAAAATTGTTGATACTAGAAAAACCACTCCTGGAATGAGGCTCATGGAAAAATATGCAGTTAAAGTTGGAGGAGGATTTAATCATAGGTTTGGACTATCTGATGGTATATTAATAAAAGATAATCATATATCTGCTGCTGGAAGCATAACAAAAGCTATAGAACTAACAAGAAAAAATGCTCCCTTTGTAAGAAAAATAGAAGTTGAAACGGAATCAATTTCTCAGGTTAAAGAAGCTTTAAAAGCTGGTGCTGATATAATAATGCTGGATAACATGAATACAGAGGAGATAAAAAAATCAGTTGAAATTATAAATAAGAAAGCAATAATTGAAGTGTCCGGCAACATAAACTTTGAAACCATAAAGACTAAAGCACTAAAAGGAGTGAATTACATATCTTCCGGTATGATAACTCACTCCTCTAAAAATCTAGATTTAAGTATGAAAAATTTAAGAAATTTAAATTAAAATAATATATAATTACTTCCAAAAATTTTTAAATCTTCACTTATGTATTTTGTCATATCAACACAAAACTTTTCAAAATGCATATTTTTATCGTATTCATTTTTCTCTTTAAGTATATCTTTTATTTGGCTTTCTTCATCTTTTTTATTGTATCTATTTAAAAAAGGAGGAAGCCAACTTTTTTTATTAAATTTCAAATAATCATATTTAATTATTTCTTTAAGAATATTATTGTCTTCTCTTAAAACTTCATCGCTAAACTCAATAAAAGCTTTATAATATCCGCTTGAAGAAACATTTCTATTCAAATATCCTTTTCTATAAAAGAATTCTCCAAGTTCGTGATAAAATTCAAATGGCGTTTCAAACTTAGGCACCATATAATTCAATATATTGGAAAACTTTGCACTATTGTAATATTTGTCAACTACAGCTTCTACCCTCTTTAAAAGCATTATTTCATCAAATGAAACATCTTTTGTTCTTAGAATTTCATATGGAGGGTAAGGGGAATATGCCATTCCCCAACTTTCTGCCTCAGCCCTCATAGGTGAACCCTTTAAAAGTTTTAAAAATCCAAGTTGAAGTTCTTCTGGTTTAACTGAATAAACATCGTTAAAAGATTTTTTAAAAGATACTAAATTCTCACCAGGAAGACCAGCAATTAAATCTAAATGCTGCTTTATATTTTTAGACCCTTGAATACAAAGTACTTTTTTCTTTATGTCTTCAAATTCAACATACCTGTTTACATTCTTTAAAACCTCATCATTTGTACTTTGAACTCCAACCTCTAACTGAAATCTGCCTTTTGGTGCTTTATTAAGCACTTCCAAGCATTCATCCGTTAATATATCTGCTGAAATTTCAAAATGAAACAAGGTGTCAGTATCCATGCTGGCTAAATATTTCCACAACTCTACTGTAAGCTTTGGATTAGCATTAAAAGTTCTGTCCACAAACTTGACAAGTTTTACTTTTTTATCAGATAAGAATTTAAGCTCTTTTTTTGCTCTTTCTAATTCTAAAAACCTTACCCCCCTGATAGTTGAGGATAGACAGTACTTACAATTAAATGGGCAACCTCGCGAAAATTCATAATATACTATTTTATTTGAAAGGTCATCATCTGCACTATATGGAAATACTACTGAATCCATATCCATAAGCTCTCTTGCCCCTCCATATAGTATTTGACCATCTATATCTTTACTATAAAGCCCTTTTATAGTGCAATCCTTTCTTTTGAAGCCATTTTTTAGTTTCCATAGAAAAAATTCATGAAGAGTTTCTTCTCCTTCTCCTTCTATAACAAAATCGCCTGCACTCTCCAAAAGAAAATTGTGACTATCATAAGAAACCTCAGGACCACCATATAATATCTGTATGTTTGTATTTACACTTTTAATCAAATTACTGAGCTTCTCTACATATTCTATGTTCCATATATAACATGAAAATGCAACCAAATCAGGCTTTTCATCCATAATAGAAACAAAAACTCTTTCAAGTCTGTCATTAATTGAAAATTCCTTTATACTTATATCAAGGTCAATGTCTTTTGTATATGCCTTTAAATATCTTACTGCCAAATTACTGTGTATATATTGTGAGTTAACCGCAGTAAGCAGCACTTTCTCCATTCATATTACTTCCCTTCTTTTGTGCTTTAATATAATATATATTATTAGAGCGTTTTAATTCTTGTATTTCAAAGTATGGTTTCATCATACCACATATTTTATCACATGAATTATCTGAAAGTATATTAAAATCATTTATCTCTATTTCCTTAACTTTTACATCAGGAAGTGCAACTTTAAATTTACCTCGAAATGTTCTAAAAACAGTCTTATCAATATCCCATAAGTACATAATACCATCATCTTTCATAAAATCATACATGTCTTTAAAAAATTTCTTTTTTGCACTGTCTAAAGTTATGTCCTTAAGTGCAAAAAATGCTACACAGCTGTCATATGCATTTTTCCCAATGTATTTTTTCTCATCTTTTCCTTCTACATAATCAATATCAATTGCTTCATCATTTTTTTTGCATAAATCATATATTATGCCATAGTTTTTCAGTCCAACATCTAGGACATTCCCCTTAAAAATTTCCCTCTCAAAATTAATAAATACCTTTTCCATAATACACCTTCCCCTAAATGTATTTTATACATAGTTGTAGTTCAACTATAATTGAACTACAGCTTTGTTATAAACAAGTTAATATTAAAATTTTTATATAAAGTCACAAAGTTTTTATACAAATCTACAAATTGTATATTATAGTTATTCTATATTTTTACTTTAATTCCTCCTATTATATTATTGAATTTTTTTAATTTTCTTTAAATTCCGTTATTTCTAAAAATTTTTTATAATAGTTTAGCATGAGCCCAGCTGTAGTCATTTCTGCCCTTGGTATTATACTATTAGCTATTCCTGTATATTTCATTTCCCTATTTAAAACAGCATTATATTTATTATACACCCTACTGGAAAATTTTGCATTATTTTTGACATATTTTTCTATACTGCTTTCTTCTATTACTTCAGATGCTTTTTCAAATTTATACCCTGAAAGTAATTTTCCAATAATCCATAGTTCAAATTTCCTATGCTTATCTAAGAGCCTATTATGAACATGCTGCGGTACCGTAGAATCTTGAAGCACGTGACATGCTACTCCAAAGTAAAATAGAGATTTATTTTTGTCTCCACATCTTAGAAATTTTATAGACATGCTATAATATTTCTTGCATTCCTCGAGGGCATTAGAAAATCCAAAAAGCCCCTTATTCTTCTCATAATGAAAAAAGTGATTTGATGATCTAAAATCTTGGTCTGCCCAAACTGTACCCTCATTTATAACACATAAATTCTTACTAAAAAATTTATATTCTTCTTGAAAGCAATTTTTCTTTAATATCTCCACAGCAACTGAATTTATGTGTTTGTGAACTATACATGTAGTTTTAATAAATATTTTTTTAACTGGATTAGCCAAAAAATATATTCCTCTTACAGTCTTTCCAAACGCTTTTTCTGTTGTAATCATAATTTTTACCTCCTAATTTTTTTTCATTCCATATATAAGTATCACTAATGCTGAGATTCCAATAGCTGCAACTATGCAATATAAAATTTTTTTATCTACAATAAGAAGTGCATTTTCATGATACTTATAAAATTGTAAAAGACATCCTTCTTTAGAATCAAGCACATAAATTCCATCTTTATAAATTCTAAAATTTTCCACATAAGATTTATTAGTGAACATAATATATTTATTCATCTTATTTCCATTTATGCATATAATGTTACTATCCTTTTTATCATATGCATATATCAAATCTTTTAATCCTAAGACTCCACTTGAATCCACATTAACAGCACCCAAACTCCCAAGTTTGTCATATTCATATAAAGGTGCTGGAGGATTTATATTTGGTACTTTATCTAATATTCGCTTTGTTCTATTTTTAAATTTAGGTGAATCTACAGGATCACCTCCACTATAATCTGGCCATCCATACCATTTTCCTTTTTCTATTGAATAGATATAGTCTACATCTCCCTTAATTGGTCTTAATCCTCTATTCTCCATTCCTCCAACTGATGCTATTATTTTGCCCCCGCTTGTAAAATCCATTCCACATATATTTCTTATTCCCCATGCATAAGTTTCTGCGGCTTTTGTATTTATATTTATAATAATCACAGAACTATTTCCCGGAAAATGATTAGGTATTATTTGTCCTCTTATATTCGAAGTTTTATATGGAACAAAGGCACCAGTTTTATCCTTTCCAAAATTAATTCCTCTTAATGTTATGCTATTTGGTGTTATATCAAAACCATATGGGTTTATGCTAGTCCATTTATTATCATTTCCCACAATTCCACTATTTGTTGCTGAACCAATGGAAGCATATATATAATCCTTATAAACTTTTATTATAACTTTTTTATAGTCTCCAAAGTTCGGTATATTTGTCACTAGTTCTTTAAGAGTTTTACTTTGAAAATCATAACAGTATATTCCATGTCCTTTTGCCACATATAGCTTACCCTTATAGCATAGAATTGACATTATTCCTTTGGTATCATCTCTTATAATATCAACACTTTTTCCGCTGCTATAAATGGCTTGTATTTTATTATCATATGCAATATAAAAAGTACCATCTTCTCCTCTATCAAAATCAACCGCTTTATTAAGCCCTTTATATTTAATAGAATAATTCATATTTTTATCAGTACACTTAACATTGTATGTAGCATATAGCTTATTTACAATAAAGTAAGATAGTAAAATTAGTATGCAAACAACACCTAAAGTTTTAATTACCTTTTTCACTTTCTCCTCCTAAAAAAAATCCTCTCACCTTTAATTATATTATGAAGGTAAGAGGATATTCATTATATTTCATCTAAAGTCAATTGTATATGAATTTTTTCAACATCTCGCAGTATTTTAAATACTTTTGAAAGCACTTCATTATTAATTTCCTTAGAATACTTGTTGTAATACTTAACTGCATGCTCTTCTCTCATTGATGCAGCTTTAAGCAACTTTTCATCTGTATCATAATTGCTATAATCCATGTTTCTAAGTACAGGCTTATTATTAAATCCACCGAGGCGCATATGTATCTTTGCGTGTTCATATTCAATGTTACTAAGAGATTTGAACATAGCTTCTACTTTATCACTTTTACACATTTTAGCTGCTTCTAAATAAAAATCTCCATTAAAGACTTCTAGTTTAACTGCATGGTCAACAATTTTAAGAGTGCTTTCATCAAATTCTTTTGGATTTACATTATAAACTTCCCTTGATTCAGAAAAGTAAATACTGCTTGCACCACAAAAAGGACAATAAATAATACTGTTTTTCTTATTTTTATCAATGAAAGCTTCATTATTAAAATTATAATTATTTTCATTTACATACTTACCACAAACTAAACATTTTATATTAGTCATGTAAACTCCCCCCAAAGATGTTTTATAAATATTATATATTTACCAATATAATAAATCAAATACATATTTATATATTGAATTTCATAACTATTTATAGTGAAACCAGTTCAACTAAAAACTATACATATACAATTTTACATAATGATGGAGGATGATGTATGAAACTTGATAAATTTTATGAAGATACTATTGTGCTTACAATATCAAATTTTGCTACTGGAATTTTAAGATTCATTTTTTCAATAATACTTTCTAAAAAACTTGGCGCAGAAGGTGTTGGCCTTTATGGACTTATAATGCCTGTCTACGATTTATTTTGCTGCCTTGTATGCGGAGGCTTAATTGTGGCAATATCAAGAAAGGCTTCAATATTGTATGGTAATAAAGATTACAAAAATATAGTTCTTTTAATAAAAACTTGCTTGATTTTTACTTTTATATGGTCTACGTTTGTATGTATAATTTTGTTTTTTAATATGAATTTTTTAGCTAACGTTATAATTAAAGATTCAAGAACAATATATTCACTTGAAGTAATATGCCCTGCTGTTCTATTTATTGCTTTATCATCTGTATTTAAAGGATACTTTTATGGCATATCGAAGGCAAAAATACCTGCATACATAGATATTTTTGAAAAAGCAGTAAGGGTTTTAGTTGTTATAGCTATAATAGATTTGCTTATGCTTAGGACAATAACCAAAACAGTAACAGCAGTTTATGCTGCCTTAAGTCTTGGTGAATTCATGAGCCTTATTTTCCTTTACTTTGCTTTTATTATATCCAGCAGAAAACTAAAGTCATCTTATACCACACATGAAGGAAGAGGACAACTCCTTTTTGATGTACTCATTGTTTCTATTCCTCTTTGCGTAAATGGTTTTGTATCTTCAATACTTTCTGCTGCTTCAACGCTTATCCTTCCAAGAAGACTTGTTTTTGCTGGATTTCCATACAAAGCAGCTCTTGAAATGATAGGAAAGTTTTCTGGAATGGCTCTATCAATAACTTTTTTCCCAATGATAATAATTGGTTCCATGGCAACAGTTCTTGTGCCAGAAATCTCACAAAATATAAATCAAAAAAATACATTTGCCGTAGAAAAAAGAATATCTGAGGTTCTAAAAATATCCTTTTTTCTAGGACTTGCAACTTTAATAATATGCCTCAGTATACCTGAACTTCTTGGTAGGTTATTTTACAATAGAAATGACCTTGGAAAATACATAATGTTTTCAGCTATTTCGCTGCCATTTTCATATGTATCTGGCTCTACATTTGCAATATTAAGTGGAATAGGAAAGCAGACCAAGATTCTCATAAATTCTGTAATTATATCTATTGAAGAGTTAATTCTTTTATATGTGCTTACAGGAATAAGCTTCATAAATATATATGGATACGGTATAACCCTTATAATTACAGGCATTACAAGCTATATTCTTAACATGCATGACATAAGAAAATTCTGTGAAATACACTTTAATTTAAGTGATATATTTATAGATATACTTTTAAGTATATTTTTATATTTAGTTCTTGGAATAATGAACAATTTAATACCAGATTCTTATTTCATAGCTAAAACCATTTCAATAATATGTGCTGGATTTATATTATTTTTCCTATCGCTTAAAACAATTAGAAGGAAATTAAGATGATTACAGTTTTACATCTTGATAAATGTTCATAAGCTTAGTTAAGGTTAATTCATCATAATTGTGTATTTCCGTGAAATAATCGCCATTCCTACATGAAACTAAAGAATACTGTAATGGTTCTTCTAGTTCTTCAAAGCAAGCTATAAACGAAAAGTCATCCCACTCTTCCATCTTAAAATAAATCTTAAAGGGTGACTCTATAGAATTACTCTTAACCTTTTGAACTCTTAAAAATAAGCGCTTATTTTCTCTTTCAAAAAGCATATTAGAATCATAATAAGGAATCTCATAAAACAATCCTTCTTTTTTATGAGGATTGCTCATATCTATTCTTGGGATATCAAAAAAATCTTTATTCATAAGAGCACTAAACAGCCTAAGACCCATTTCATAAATTTTTTTCTCATCTTCGTCTAAATAATATATTCTAGTTTTTTCGTTTTCTAGCATTTTAATTATAACTTCATTAGCCATTTAGCAATTAATCTCCTTTTGACCTCTATATTTTTACTATTTATTATAACTTATTTTTGTAATTATTTATATATATATAATAATATATCTTTAAAAACACATTATTTAAATTTACTTTTTTACATTTTTAACAAATACAAAACTAATATTTAAATCAAGATTTTTTTAGTCTTGCCGATTGAATCCTCATCCTTTAAGGATTATAATGTATGTACTGGTAATACGTACATTATAATTGAAATAAATGTAAAAGGGTGTGTTTAATATGGGTAAAGTATTATTTTTAAATATACCAGCCTATGGTCATGTAAACCCAACTTTGGGTATTGTAAATGAACTAGTTAAATCAGATCAAGAAATAATTTATTTTTGTACTGAAGAATTTAAAGAAAGGATAGAAAAAGCGGGTGCTGTATTTAAAAGCTATGGAAACACAATGAATGATCCAAATACAAATAAAAGTCACTTTAATGTTCAAAATATAAATATAGAAACTGCAGCGAAATTCTTTAATAAAAAACTATCTTCTTGTGAAAAAGATATTGAAAGTATTTTAAATCAAACAAAGGGTATAAAATTTGACTGCATTGGTTACGCATCTGTTTGTCCTTTAGGTAAAATCATGGCACAAATATTAAATTTACCATCATTTTCTTCTTTTGCAGTATTTGCTACTCCAAAAGAAATTGCGCCTAAACTTGTTGATGAAATTAATGAAGAAACACTCAAAAAATTTCCTGTTATGAGTACTTATAAAAAACTTTCACATAATTTAAAAGAAAAATATAACATAACAATACCCAAAATTATGGATTTATTCTTTAGTAAAGGCGATATAAACTTTGTATATACATCTAAATTTTTTGTTCGTCATATTGAATATTATGATGATACTTTTAAATTTATAGGACCTCCAATATATGATAGAAAAGAAAGCATAGATAATTTCCCATACTCGGAAATTCAAGGTAAAAAAGTTATATATATTTCTCTAGGTACAGTTTTCAGCGGTGTTAATATTGATCTTTATGATATATTCTTTAAAGCTTTTAAAGATGAAGATATAGTAGTTGTTATGACCGCCTATAATGTTGATTTGTCTAAATTTAATATACCTCAAAATTTTATAGTTAGAAATTACATTTCTCAAAGCGAAATTTTAAAATATGCAAGTGCTGCCATAACACATTGTGGAATGAACAGTACAAATGATTTGTTATTTAATAATGTTCCATTTGTTGCAATACCATTAGGTGCAGATCAAACTTATATGGCTTCAAGAAGCGCTGAACTCGGAGCATGCATTGTTCTTTATAAGGACAAGCTTACTCCCGAACTTTTAAAAAATTCTTTGCATAAGATATTAGCAGATCCAAATTATCATAAAAATATTAATAAAATAAATGAATCCTTTAGAGAGAGTGGTGGATACAAAAGAGCTGCCCAAGAAATATTAAATTTAAGCTATGTTTTAAATAGAGATATAGATAGACAACTTGAAAGGTTAAAATGACTAGTTCCAAATTAATTCTGTTAAACTGGAATTTGTCGAGCTGAGTGAAGGGTTTTAATTCGCCCTGCTCATTAAAAAACTAACTTTTTCACTTATGTGAAAATTGAAGGGTTTGACATAGCTTTGCTTGTCAAAGGTGAAAGTTTTTGCCACAGCAAAAGGTTAAGGAATATTTTTCTCCGTTTCTCTACGAAAAATAAATAATTTAAATACGTTAAAGATTTTCCGTAGGGAAACGGAGGAAAATCAACCTTAGCTTTTTATTGAAGATAAAAAAGTTCACCTTTTACGTGCACAGCACCGTAAAACCCTTCACTATAGTGCTCGACAAATTCTAATTTGTCAGGATAAAGCTGGAACTTATAATTTTCAAGTTTCAAGGTGTTTTATCTTTATAGGAGAATATGATAAACTATCGTACTATAGACATAATCGCTTTAGGTATGAGTCTTTTAATCTTGTTAGGGAAGGAATTCAAATCACTTTTTCTAATTCCCCTAATAAGTGCAAGGAAAATAAAATACACAAAAACTCCTGCTACTATAGCAAAGATTACTGCTACAAGATTGTCTAAATAAGGCTTTTTTATTATAAGACCCATTAAAAAATTAATCACAGAATAAACTACACATACAGCCCCCCCCATTATAATCGATGCCACAAGTGGTTTTACTGCATGTCTTAACATTCTAACTCTTATTTTCATAGATTTTTTTATAAGTCTATAATTCAAAAATATAGTTGTACTAAAACCTAAAACGCTTCCTACAACAGTTCCATATACATTTATTTGAGGCATTGCAACTAAAATGTAATCAGCAAATATCTTTACTATTATACCTATTATAGAATAAATAGTTACATTATATATTTTCCCAATCCCTTGAAGTATGCTTGTTTGTATTTGAACTAAAGACATAAATATAAGAACAACTGAACCATAAAACATAAGTCTAAATCCTTCAATAGGATATATAAGTTTATAAACTGGAAGACTCAAAATTGAGAGTCCAACAGCAGATGGAACTGAAATTAAAAAACATATTCTAAAGGCATAATTTATTTTTTGTATAAGAACTTTTTTATCTCTTATAGCTGCAGAAGCTGAAATTGATGGTAAAATAGTAACAGCAAGACTGCTTATTATTGCAATTGGAACATTTATAAGCGTTTGATAATTTCCAATGGTGCCCAAAAGAGCTTTAGCCATATCATCTTTTATGCCTCCAGCTAGAAGTCTAGACATAGTAATTGATGTATCAACTAAGTTTCCTGCATTTTGCATTCCAACGCATACAGTTATCGGTACACCATAATTAGCTATTTTAGTAAGTATTTGCTTGTTGGTATGCTTTATGGTTTGCTTTTCATAATATTCCTTTGGAATTCTGAAATGTTTGTTTCTTTCATAAGCTACTATAAGATAAATTGCTGAAACAAAAGCTCCAACTGTAGTACCAACCGTAGCTCCAGCACAAGCAGCAGCTTCTCCATATTTGAGAAGCATTGCAGCAAATATTAAGGATAATATTGTATTTAAAAGCTGTTCCATAAGCTGAGAAATAGCTGTCGGCGTCATATTGCCTCTTCCCTGAAAATACCCCCTGTAGGCTGATGATACAGACGTACACAATATAGCTGGACTTAATGCTATTACCGCAAGATATGCTTGTGGAACTTTCATTAAATTAGAAAATAATCTAGCTGCAAAAAATAATATAAACGACATAGAAAAGCCTATTATTACAAGTACAAATCTAGACATTCTAAAACTTTTCACAGCATCTCTATAGTTTTTTACTACTATAAATTCTGATACTAATTTAGATATTGCAACTGGAATTCCAGCATTTGTAAGTACGTAAATAAATACATAAATTTGATATGCCGCATAGTATATTCCATAAGTTCCATTACCACCGAGTATTTTTACTAGAAATGGTAAATATAAAAGTGATAATATTTTTCCAAGAATTGTTGCCATGGATAATATCGCAAAACCTTTTGCTGTAGACTGTTCTTTCATAAAACTTACTCCTTAAAATTTAAACACATCTTTTTTTACTTTTTTAAATATAGGTGGAAGAGATTCTGCTATTGTTTTATTTTCCATGTAGCTTAATTTCTCAGGGCAATCCCTAAAAACTAATTTATACGCATACAAAAATTGAAAGTCAAACCCAAACTTATTATTAAAATAAGCATTTATCTGTTTTTCACCGTACTTAGCATCACCAAGAATTGGATTACCTAAATGACTAAGATGTGCCCTAAGCTGGTGACTTCTTCCTGTTAAAAGCTCAATTTCAATAAAAGAAAATGATCCACAGCTTTCTATGTTTTTTACCTTCATGGAAATTTTTTTAGTGCCTTCTCTTTCTTCATCAAATACTACAGATATGTTTGAATCCTCATTTTTATGTATATATCCTTCATAAATTCCATCTTTTATTTTACCCTTTACGAGAGACAAATAATATTTTTCTATTTTTTTGTCCCTTATCATCTCATTTAAAATTTTAAGTGACTCAAAATTTTTACCATAAACCACTATACCAGAAGTATTCATGTCAAGCCTATTGCAAGGTGCTGGAATAAAAGTAACTTCTTCTTCAGGTCTATAGTCCCCCTTATCATATAAATATGAAAGCGCATAATCCGTTAAAGTAGGTGCTCCATTTGGCTTATTTGAATGCACAAGCACTCCAGGCCATTTTTCAACTAAGAGCATATTTTCGTCTTCATAAACTACTTTAAAATTGTTATCTATTCTCTTAAATTTTTTCTTTTCAGGTGATGAGCTTACATATTTTACTAGCAGCACATCACCTTCTACAAGTATATATTTGTCCTTACACTTGCTTCCATTTACCCTTATATCGCCTTTTCTAAAAGCTTTATATATAGCACTTAGTGGAACATCATTAAGCCACTTTCTTATAAATTTATCTGCCCTCTGCCCTGCTTCGTTTGGTCCTATTGTTATTTCCATCTTTCCTCCTGTGAATATTATATTATTTTTGTGAAAGTTTTTTTAATGCTTCAAAAGCTGCTTTACATTGAAGTGCTGCCCCTATATGAAGACAATTTTCATCAATATCAAATAAATTTCCATGAGCCGGGTTTATTATACCTTTTTTTTCATTTTTAATTCCAAGATAATAAAATACTGATGGTCTCTCCATAGAAAAATATGCAAAACTTTCTACGCCAAGGCTAGGCTCTTCAAGCTCTATTACGTTTTCCTTGCCAAGGAGTTCTTCTGCTTCTTCCTTCATAAAACTATACATACTGTCATCATTATAAAGACATGGGTAACTCTCTTCTATATTTACTTCTGCTTCAGCTCTCATAGAATTTGCAACTCCTTTAACAACTTCTACAAGCCTCTTTTTAACAAATTCCCTGTCTTCACTTTTCATTGTCCTTATTATACCACCTATTTTAACCTCATCTGGCACTATGTTTCCAGCAGTTCCTCCATGAATATATCCAATTGTTATTACAGAAGGATTTGTAGGTGAAATTTCTCTACTAACTATAGTCTGAATTACGTTCACCACATTACAAGCAATGGTAATTGGATCAACGCCTAAATTGGGATGTGCTCCATGAGTTCCCTTTCCTTTTATTAATATTTGAAATGGATTAGACGCTGCATTTACTACACCTTTTTTTATGCCTATTTTTCCGCAATCTATAGTTTCTGAAACATGAAGCCCTAAAACCGCATCTACCCTTGGATTTTCAAGTGCTCCCTCTGAAATCATAATTTGTGCTCCACCCGTAGTTTCTTCTGCTGGCTCGAAGAATAACTTTACATTTCCACAAAGTTCATCTTTCATGCTATTTAAAAGTTTAGCTGCTCCCATAAGTATAGTAGTATGTGCATCATGTCCACAAGCATGCATTTTACCATCAACTTTTGAAGAGTACTCACATAATTTTTTATCCTTTAGTGGAAGTGCATCCATATCACCTCTAAGAGCTACTGTCTTACCTGTATTCTTTCCTTTTATAATTGCGCATATTCCTGTTTTCGCTGTTTCTTTATATTCTATGCCTTCCTTTTGTAAAAACTCTTTCACCTTACTACTGGTTCTTTGAAGTTCAAATCCAAGTTCAGGATTTTGGTGAAAGTCCCTTCTAATACCAATAAGCTCTTTTTCAATTTTTTTTGCTTCATTTAAATAATCCATTTTGTTCCTTCTTTCTTTTAGGCTTTGTTTTAATAGTCATTTCCATCTAACTTCAATAATATCTTTATCATGCAGTTCATCAAAGAATCCAACATTATTTCCATTAAGTTTTAAAACAAGACTTCCTTTAGGTATTGTTAAATCAAAATTAAAGAAATCAAATATATCTACAAATTTAAATTTATCTTTTCCTGTTAATTTTACAGGAGTGTCATTTATAACGACTACTATTTCATTATTTGAAATTTCTACTTTCTTTTCTTCGTCAACTTTAACTTCTTCTTTTTCCTCTAATTTTATATCTTCCTTGGGCACTCCAAATTTTGGTACTTCAACATAAATTTCATCATTAGGGGTATTTTCTTTATATGTATATATTCTGTCATCCTCGCTTATAACATAATCATCATTTAATCTTTTGTTATTTAAATAGTACTCTTTATTTAAATCCTTATCAAAATATTTTATGTAGTGAAGTAACGTTGATGGATATATAGTTTCTACTTCATCACCTTCATGTATTTCACTATCCAAAAAAGCTTTTTCTCCATTTATTAAAAAAATAGGATCAAAATTTACAATGTTATCATCAACATAAAATCCAACACTGCAAAGCTTATTTATGTAATTTCTTATTAAAGGATGTGCATCAGTACCATCCTTTGCATATTTAATTTCTATTTTATCATTTTCTTTTATCTCTGAATCTATATTTGAAATAATACCATTTACCTTTATTTCAGCATTTTTAGCCACTGTGCCAAATGCCACTCTTTTATCACCATTTAATGTAAACCTTATATTTTTCCCGTTTTTGCCTATTAAAAGTCTAGGATTTATTCCAGATTGCACAACAACATCCATAACACTATGAACTCTTGAATTAAATAAGCTTACTATGCTGTCATTAAGCATAACATCTATAAAATCATTACCTAACCTTCTTATAGCTACAAGTGCTATACCAAGTACTGTAACCCCAGTACTTTCAAGTGAGTTATCTGTACATATGCAATCTGTTACTGCATCTCTTCCCTTTATAGCAACTCTTTGAACTTGAAGCCCTAATTTTTCTGCTATTAATTCTTTTACAAGAGGCGTATGAGCTCCTCCACCAACAAGAAACAGTGCATTAGGAGCTTTCCCCCCATTAAGCTCTATTATTCTCTTTGCCACTTCTTCTGCAAGCTTTTCAACTGTAGGCTTTATTGCTTTTATAACTTCTTCAGTTTTTACTGATGCCTCAATTCCAAGTACATCTGTATACTTTATTTCACCATCTACAGTGCATTTTCTTTTTATTGCTTCAGCAGTATTAAAGTCCACAAGATAATTTTGTGCTATAACCTCTGTAACTTCATCTCCTGCTATAGGCACCATTCCATAGGCACTTATGGTGTCCTTTGAACTTATAGCTATATCTGAAGTTCCAGCGCCTATATCAACAAGTGCTATATTTAAAAGCCTCAAATTTTTAGGAACTGCCGCTTCCATTGCTGCAATAGGCTCAAGTGTTAAATTGCTTACATTTAAACCCACTTTTCTAATTACGGTATATAGACTATCAACTACAGATCTGGGTAAAAATGTAGCTATAACCTCAGCTGAAGCACTATGCCCTTTATGTGATAGTAAATTAGACATAGCATATCCATTTAAATAATAGCTCTTTACACTATATCCGACACAATAAAGCTTTCCTTCCGTATCTTTATTTACTTCTTCTTCTGCTTTTTTTACAGCTGTTAACTCAATACTTCTTATTAAATCATTATCTATTTCTTTATCTTGATCTATTTCAATTTCAGATTTAACTTCAGCAGTTCTAAGAAACCTTCCTGCAGCTGCAATAGCCACATTTTTAAGTGTAAGACCAATTTCATCCTCTATTTCAGTCTTAATTTTATTTACAGCTTTAGCTACAAGACCTATATCATGAATTTGACCATCTACCATGGCTCTTTCTTCATGTTCTGTATACTTTTCAGCTATTACGTGAAACTTTTTGTCTTTTACAATTCCAACAGTTCCAATAACTGTTCTTGTTCCAATATCAAGTGAAAAGACTAAATCTTCTAAATTAATATTCATAAGTTCCATATCCCATCCTTCATAAGTATATTAAAATTATATAATACTAAATTGAAATATTCAATAAATGAAAATTTGAACTTGATTTTGGAAACTGCTGCATCAATAATTAATTCAACTTTTGTAGTTCAAAATACTGTTGCTTAGCCCTATTTTTTTATAACTTCCTTTATTAATCCTTTTTTATAAGCTAAAAGTAAAAGCTTAAGCTCATGCAGTTGTCTTTTAAGTTCAGTTCCTATGTCAGTGTCTCCAACTCTTTTTCTTTTTACTGCCTTTTCAAATATAACTGTAGACGATAATATATCCTTTTCTTCTGCAATCGCCTTTTCTGTGGACTCAAAAAGCTCATGGGACACAAGTTGAAGTCCAAAAGAGTTATATATTAGAGTATATCCTGCAATTCCTGTTTTACTATGATAAGCTTTAGAAAACCCGCCATCTATTACTATGAGCTTGCCTCCTGCTTTTATAGGATTTTCTCCATCCTTTTTCTTTACAGGGACATGTCCATTAATTATATGCGATTCATTAGGATCAAGATCAAATTCATATAAAATTTTATTGCATATTTCAGCATTATCTCTATAAAAATAATATGGGTCCTTTTTCTCATAATGTGTTTTGGTATCATCAATAAAATACCTTTCAAAGGTAGTCATTTTTTCTTTACCAAAAAGTGGTGAAAAAGGTCCTGTCCATAGATACCAAATCATATCAACAGCAACTTGTTTTTCTTTTGAGCTTGTTTCGTAAAAAAAGCCTTCTCTAGCCAGCATATCGAGCTTATCTAATAGAGCTTTTCCACTATATTTTTTATCCCCTATAATAACTTTTCTAAAACTTCCATCCTCATTTAAAGGTATACATCCATGATAAAGTAAATTTGAATTAAATTTTAAATATAAACTCCCATGAGAAAACAAAAAACGAACATGTCTATTTAATTTTTCACTATTTACGAAAGATGACCTTAATTTTTCAATTAATTCAACTTCTTCATCTAAAAGTTTATAAGGATTTTCTGTATCTATAGTTGGAAATTTATTATCATTAAGTTTATATTCCTTTCCATAAAGCTTTATAGTCCCATTTTTAAAATCTATATTATTCAAAAGCAGTCTATAGTCCATTTTAAATTCTTGGTGTCTTTTAATAACTTCTCCTTCAAGCTTAAATTGTATTATTGCAATAGCTTTATGCATCTTTGCAATTAATTGCATTTCCTTTACAGTATAATTTTTTTCTGTCTCAATTTTGGGCAAAAAATTCTCGCATGAATCATCGCCATAAAATTCAACTGCAAAAGTAGCAAGAGGTAAAAGATTAATTCCATAACCATCTTCTATTGTAGATAAATTAGCATATCTTGCAGAGTTTCTAATTACATTTGCTATGCATACAAGTGAACCTGCTGCCGCACCCATCCATACAATATCGTGATTTCCCCACTGAATATCCACTGAATGATATTCTTCAAGTTTGTCCATAATTATATCCGCACCTGGACCTCTGTCAAATATGTCTCCTATAATATGAAGCCTATCTATTACTAATCTCTGAATAAGTTTTGATATGGCGATTATAAAGTCTCTTGCCCTATCTATGTCTATGATTGTATTTATTATTTCATCATAATACTCCTGCTTATCTACTCCCTGCTGCTGTTCATGTAAAAGTTCTTCTATTATATATGAAAATTCTTTTGGAAGAGCTTTTCTTACCTTTGAACGAGTATATTTAGAAGAAACATTTCTACAAACCTCAATAAGTCTATAGAGTGTAATTCTATACCAATCATCTATATTTTTTTGCTGTCTTAATACTATATCTAACTTTTGTTCTGGATAATAAATTAAAGTAGCTAAACTTTTTTTATCTTTCTGCATTAGTCTATTTCCAAAAATATCATCAATTTTTCTTCTAATTACTCCTGAAGCATTTTTAAGTACATGTACAAATTGTTCATATTCCCCATGAACATCAGAAAGAAAATGTTCCGTTCCTTTTGGCAAATTTAATATGGCCTTAAGATTTATTATCTCAGTTGCCGCCTCGTTAATTGTTGGATATTGCTTTGAAAGAAGCTTTAAGTATTTTATACATTTATCAATACCTTCATTTTGCACATCATTTTTAAGCTGCATACATTCATCCTCCATATATGAAACTAGTCACTAAATACTTATATTCATTATAATACAAGCTGATTAATATATACTACACAAAATACTAAATTATCTTTAGTTACCTTTACAGATAGTTTATCTTATGGTAAAATATGGATATTATATTGAAGGTTTATAGGGGGTAGAAAATGATTTATAAAGAAGATATAGAAGATTCAAGCGATGTAAAGAAACATTCAGAAGAAGGTAATAAATTAAATTCATCAGATCTTTATTCTAAAATAATAGAAACGAACGAAAAGTTAATAAAGTCTAACATTGAAATTAACAATAAAGTTGACAAGCTACAAGTGCTTTTAGATAGCCAAGAAAAAAAATTAAAAGCAAAAGATGAAAAACTTATAAACTTAATTATATCTGAAATATATTCAAATAATTCTCAAAATACAGGTAAAAATAACATATTTAACAATATATTTAAGAAGTTTAAAGGTATTGTTGAATAATATTAAATAAACATAATTGTCGTTAAACTCCAATATTAAATAGAGAATGAAAGCTTTTAAACTTTCATTCTCTATTTAATAATCCTAAAACTCTTTTAATCCTTTACAACATTTATGTCATTAAGATTTTTATCATAATTTCTAAAGTATAGTTCCATTTCTTCTAATGACCTTCCTCTAGTTTCAGGTACAAATTTAGCTACACATGCTATACATACAAGTCCAAGTGCTATAAATATTATAAATGTTTTAGAAAGTCCAAAAGCTGCTATTAGTACAGGAAAAGTCAAACCTACTGAAAAATTACCTATCCAGTTAAAGAAAGTTGCAACACCAAAACCAATTCCTCTTACTCTGAGTGGAAAAATCTCAGATAACAAAAGCCATGTTAATGGTCCTATAGTAGCTTGATCAACAGCAAGGAACATCATAGTCAAAGTAATTATCATATAAGGTAGTACAGCTGCACCTGCAAACACATGCGAAACTATAGATATAATAAGCCAAATTACAGTGGTTCCACAATATCCAAATATTAGTACAGTTCTTCTATTGCACCTGTTTGCCATTACGTGCATATAAAACCATGATGAAATAACAGACATAACTCCATTACCTATATTAGCAATCAAAGCTGTTTTAGTTCCAAAACCTGACTTTTCTAAAAGAGTTGTACCATAATACATCATTACATTTACTCCTGCAAACTGCTGGATAATTGCAATTACGCATCCAATCACTACAATACGACGTATCCATGGAGTTCCTAAATCCTTAAAAGTAGCACGTTCCAAATGCTTTTCTGATTCAATGTTTTTCTGAATTTCTTTAATTTCCACTTCTGCTGCTGCTTCGCTGCGTACTTCCTTCAAAACCTCTAGAGCCTCAGCAATTCTTCCATTTGCTGCTAACCATCTTGGAGTCTCAGGAACTACTAACATACCAAACCACAAAACTACTGCAGGAATTGATGACAACGCTATCATATAACGCCAAATACCAGGATTTTGAGAAACGTTACCCAAAACACCATTAAACACATATGCTAAGAGCTGTCCTGTAACAATCATAAGTTGATCTTGTGAGACAAGACTTCCTCTTATTTCAGTAGGTGCCATTTCTGCAAGCAATGTTGGTACAACTACTGATACTCCACCTACTCCTAATCCAACTATAAATCTACATACAATAATAACTGCTGCAGTAGGAGATAAAGCACATCCTAAAGTTGAAAGAAAGAAAATCGCTGCAAGTAATTTTAGAATTTTCTTTCTTCCATATTTATCAGAAAAACGTCCCATAATTACAGCTCCCAAAGCTGCTCCAAGCAATAAAGAACTCGTAACAAATCCTTCAGTTAAAGGTGTAAGATTAAGTTGATCCTTTCTAGATATAAAACTAAGTGCACCATTAATTACCCCACTATCATAGCCAAATAAAAGTGATCCAAAAGTTGCTAATATTGATATCTTTCTTAAGAATTTTTTCTTACCTCTATCCTGTTCCATTTCGGTTCCTCCCATTTATTTACATACACTTTGACTTAAAACCCTATTTTCTAAAATATTTCATCACTTTAACTATTGATTTTTTAATCCATATAGTATATCTTTTTAGTGTATGAGGATTGTTTTAAATAGCTTTTTCTCATTCATTCTAAGCATCCTTTTTATTTTATACGCGAAACCGTTATAAAAAGGATGCTTTATTGCACAGATCTTTTCTTTACAATTTAGCTGTTTTACGAATATACTCTCTACCTTTAATTGCATATTCAAGCGGATTTGCTATGGATGGATCCTGCTCTGCTTCAACTAACATCCATCCTTCGTAGTCACTATCAGCAAGAACCTTAAATATTGGTTCAAAATCTATGCATCCATCTCCAGGCACTGTAAATGCCCCCAATCTAACCCCTCTAAGAAAACTTAAACTTTCCTTTTTCACTTTTTCCTTCATTTCTGGTCTTACATCTTTTAAATGTACATGCTTTATTCTTTTTGCATATTTCTTTACTATAGCTACAGGATCTTCTCCTGAATATACTAAATGTCCTGTATCAAATAATAAATAAACAAGGTTATCATCTGTCATATCCATAAGTTTGTCTATTTCTTCAGTAGTTTGAACTACTGTTCCCATGTGATGATGGTAAACTATCTTCATATTTTTTTCTTTTGCAAGTTTTCCAAGTTCATTAAGTCCATTTGCAAGCATTTTCCATTCTTTTTTATTCATATGGTATTTTCCTTCAAATATAGGAACATCCATTTGTCCTTGTATACTGTGTCCTTGCTCCGATACAACTATTACCTTCGCCCCCATGGCATGTAAGAAATCCCTATGTTCAATAAAAGCTTTTTTGGTTTCTTCAAAAGGTTTAGTTGTTAAAAATGAACTGAACCAAGCACTTGCTATTTGTAATCCTCTTAAGTCAAGAGCTCTTTTTAAAACCTTTACATCTTTAGGATATTTATTTCCTATTTCTGTACCTTTAAATCCTGCAAGAGCCATTTCACTTACGGCCTGTTCAAAAGTATTTTCTTTTCCTAAATCAGGCATGTCATCATTTGTCCAACCTATTGGGCAAATTCCTATTTTTACTTTATCTTGATTAAACATCTTATAATTCCTCCTACCTTTAGGTTTAATATTCTATCTCTGATATTTTAACAGGTCTATTCTCTTCTAGAGATTTCCTAGCTGCAAGGCCTATAAGTACAGGCTTCAAGCCATCATCTGCATTTACTGGAGTGTCTTTGTCATTTACTATAGCATCAATAAACTCTCTTATTTCTTCTGCATAAGCTTGCATATATCTTTGAAGGAAGAAAAACATTGGTTTTTCACCTTTAACTCCATCTTCTGTTGATATGACTGCTGAGGAATCCGAATCATTTGATATAGCAACTTGACCTTTTGATCCGAATACTTCTGCCCTTTGATCATATCCATAAGCTGACTTTCTTGAGTTATCAATAACTGCCATTGCTCCACTTGCAAGTTTTAAAGTTATTATAGCTGTATCTATATCTCCAGCTTCTCCTATGGCGTTATCAACCAAAACATTTCCTGCGGCATAAACTTCAACAACTTCACTGTCCATAAGGTATCTAACCATATCAAAATCGTGTATTGTCATATCAAGAAATATTCCACCAGATACTTTTATATAACTAATTGATGGTGGTTCTGGATCTCTTGAAGTTATTTTAAGTATTTGAGGCTGGCCTATTTTTCCCTCAGCAACAGCTTGTTTAACAGCTTTAAAATTATGATCATATCTTCTGTTAAATCCAACCTGATATTTAACTCCAGGATTCTTCTTAAGTTCATCTATAACCTCTTTTATTTTAGACACATCGTGATCTATTGGTTTTTCACAGAAAACATGCTTATGAGCTCTTATAGCTTCTATTGAAATTTTTGAGTGAGTATCTGTTGAAGAACAAATTAAAACAGCATCAATTTCAGGATCTTCTAATATTTTTTTGTAATCAGTGTATGCATATGGTATTCCTTTTTCCTTAGCCCACTCTTTTTGAGCTTCATTTAAAAATGGATCAGCTATTGCTTTGATTTGTGCTTCCTTTACATACTTTGTTATACTTTCTCCATGTACCTTTCCTATTCTTCCTGCACCAATAATTCCAACCTTTAACATATAATACATCTCCTTAAAATTTATAGTTATTTTAAATTTATTTAGTGTTTTAAAATGTTAACCAAATTCATTTAGTATTTTCTTGCATTGCTTAAAAATTTTTGTCTTTTTATATAAGCATTTTGTATAGACTCTTTATTCGAAACTTCAGCAACACCAACATGCCACCAAGCATTATAACCATCTGTCATAGTCTTAGGTAAAATCTTTATATCAATTAAGGTAGATACACTCTGATTTTTAGCATCTTTCAACGCATTTTTTAATTCATCAATAGTCTTTACTGTATATGTCTTAGCTCCATATCCCTCTGCACATTTTGCAAAATCTATAGGAACATAGTCAGCATTTAGTCTATTCTGTTCTTCATTTCTAAATCTAAATTCTGTTCCAAAACTATCCATTCCATTTGCCATTTGCAGATTATTTATGCATCCAAAGCCACAATTATCAAACAAAAGAACATTTATTTTCTTTCTTTCTTGAATTGAAGTTATAAGTTCTGAGTGCAGCATTAAATAACTGCCATCACCAACCATGGCATATACTTCTTTATTAGGTTCTGCAAGTTTTACACCCAAAGCACCTGATATCTCATACCCCATGCATGAATAACCATATTCCATATGATAGCTATATTTCTTGCTTGATCTCCACAATCTTTGTAAATCTCCAGGAAGGCTTCCAGCTGCGCCAATAACTATATAGTCACCATTAAGCTCTTCTTCTAGAAATTTATTAATTTGTCCTACAACAGTAGTTTGTGGAAGTGCTGATCCATATATTTTATAAAATTCTTTCAAAAATCCTTCATTTTGCCCAGCTATTTCAGGTTTAAAATCTGCTTTGGGATATTCAATGCTATATAACCTCTTTACTTCATTTGCCCATTTTTCTTTTGCTCCTGCTATTTCATTTGTATATGAGCTCTTATATCCTAATTTTTTAAGAGCTGCTCCTAATTGTTCAAGACATGCCTTAGCATCTCCTACTACCTTTGTCCCATCCATTTTATAAGCATGGAATACAGAAGCATTTACTGTAACAAAGTCAACATCTTTATTTCTAAATAATTCCTTCGAGCCTGATGTAAAATCGGTGAATCTAGTTCCAACGCCTATTATAAGATCTGCACTTTCAGCTATAAGATTGGCTGCTAAATTTCCTGTAACGCCAACACCTCCAAGATTTAATTCAAAATCACTTTCTATTGAACTCTTTCCAGCTTGAGTTTCTCCAATAGGTATATTAAATTCTAAAGCAAATTTTTTAAGTTCTTCACCAGCTTCTGAATACTTTACACCACCACCACAAATAATTAGCGGCTTTTTCTTTAAAACTATCAATTTAATGGCATCTTCTATTTCCTCATCATCTGCTTTTCTTCTAGGAATTACATGTATCCTCTTTTTAAAGAAATAATCTGGGAAATCATAAGCTTCCCCCTGAACGTCTTGAGGTAGAGCAATACATACTGCTCCTGTATTATCTACACTTGTAAGAACTCTCATAGCATTTATCATAGCATTCATTAATTGTTCAGGTCTGGTTACTCTATCCCAATATTTACATACGGCTTTATAGGCATCATTTGTGGTAACAGACGCATTATTTATATGTTCAACCTGCTGAAGTACAGGATCTGGCTGTCTTGTCGCAAAAGTATCTCCTGGAAGTAATAAAACCGGTATATTATTAGCAGTTGCAGTTCCAGCAGCTGTTACCATATTTGCTGCCCCAGGTCCTACAGATGATGTACAGGCATATATCTTTTTCCTCTTGTTCTGCTTTGCAAATGCCACAGCCGCTTGAGCCATGCCTTGTTCATTTTTTCCCTGACGAACCTTAAGTTCTCCAGAATCCTGCTGTAATGCTTGACCAAGTCCTAACACATTTCCATGTCCAAATATTGCAAATACTCCCTCTATAAATTTATCTTCTTTTCCATCAAATCTTATATATTGATTGTTTAAAAATCTAACTAGCGCTTGAGCTGTAGTAAGCCTAATTGTGCCCATTTCAAATCCCCTCCTATTCTTCTTTACCAGTTATTTTTCAGGCCATATTTTCACATCTTTATCCCATAGCCATTTATGTTCATCCACATCTATCCTATCAGTCCATGGATTATCTTTAAGGTGCCTTATCATCCAGCAATAATACATAGCATATCCTGGTGCTGATGTTTGAGGATGCACATCTCCTCCATGTATGGCAACAAAACTATTATCTGATATCTTATGTGCATCATCTCCTGTAAGGCATAACCCTAGTCCTTGAGGTTTATTAAATTTATAGTAATAAACTTCTGGTTGTGGATGATAATGTGGAGGATAACTTGACCATTTACCAGGATAAGTTATAACTTCTCCCATTACCATATTAGAATAAGGGGCGTTGTGATAGTCAAATACTGTTCTTACCACCCTTCTTGCAGTATCATTCCATACTCCCTTTCCAAAAACATCACTTTGGCAGTCATTTGGAGAATAAAACTTTGCTTCAAAATCTCTTTCATTTTTTGCAGCCTGATATACTATTTCACTTTCTTCCTCAGCTTTTACTGTTACTTTTGTGCCATGTGGTACATGAAGACACCATGGATCCTCATCAAATACAGAATGCCTTTCCATAACTTTCTTGTTATGTGACCATTCTATTTCTATTTTCCCTGTTAAAAGAAGCACAGCTATTTCCTTTTCACTTTCTTCATAAACTTCACTTGAACCTTTTTTTAATTTGTTTACGGAAATATCCATAAGCATTTCTTTATATGAACCATCTATGCTACATATCTTATTAGCTCCATATTTTAAAGAACCTAACTCACCAAATTTACTCATACTCATATATAAATTCCTCCTAACTCTAAGCTCTTGCTACCATTTCTCCATATTCAGCCTTTTCCGTCATTATAAATTCCTTTATCTCATCAGCTGTAGGCATTGCATCTGAACAGCTGTGGCTTGCAACAAGCATTGCAGCAGAAGCACTACCAAACTCAAGTGCATCCATTATGTCCCATCCTTCTAAAAGTGCATATATAAATGCAGAACCATAGGCATCTCCACCACCAAAGGATTTTAAAAGCTTTACAGGGAAAGGTTTTATATTGTAACTCTTTCCGTCGCTTGTATATGCCGTTGAACCATCTTTACCATGTTTTATAACCACAATTTTATTTCCATATCCAATCCATCTTTTAGCAGTTTCTTCATCACTGCTGTCATTTGCAATTAGTCCTTCCATAAGATCAAATTCTTCTCTTGAGCCTATTACCAAATCACTACTTTTTCCAACTATAGAATAATAAATTGCAATTTCATCTTTATTATGCCAATTATATTCTCTATAATCTATATCGAAAATAACTACTGTATTATGCTTTTTAGCATATTCTAATGCTTTTAGGGCAGCCTCTCTAGATGGACTTTGTGCTAATGCTGTTCCTGATATTGAAATAGCCTTTGCATTTTTTATATATTCTTCATCAATTTCATCTACATTAAGACTTAAATCTGCAATGCTATTTCTATACATTAAAATACTGCTCTCTATAGGACTTAATATTTCTGTAAATGTAAGTCCTAAGGATTCACCATTTTTTGCTCTACAAATTTGCGATGTATCTATTCCTTCTTTTTTAAAGTAATCAATTATAAAATCACCAAATCTATCATTTGATACCTTTCCTATAAAGCCTACTTTTTTCCCTAATCTTGCAAGTCCAACTGCTACGTTTGCAGGCGAACCTCCTAGATACTTTTTGAAAGTTGTGCTTTCAGCCAAAGTTTTATTTATATCTACTGGATTAAAGTCTATTGCTGCTCTTCCAAGTGGTATTACATCAAATTTTCTATTATTATCAAATTCAATATACTTCATTTTTATCCCCCCTACGCTTTATTTTCAGTTCCAAATATTTCAATATGCTTCTTTGCATTTAGGTAAGCGCCATTAATCTCAGCTTCATGCAATTTAAAATAATCAACGCTGTCACATTTTTCACAAAGCGCCTTTACATTTCTAGCGACAGACATAAATGTAGCAGTTGCTATATTTATCTTTCTGATTCCCAAAGATACACATTTTCTAAAATCATCAGCACTTATACCTGATCCTCCATGGAGTACTAGTGGTACGTTTACATTCTCATCTACATCTTTAAGCACTTCAAAATTTAAATTAGGTGAACCCTTGTATACTCCATGGGCATTTCCAATTCCTACAGCCAGTGCATTTACGCCCGTTTCTTCAAAGAATTTTTTCGCTTCACGGGGATTAGTATACATGGCCGATATTTTTTCAGAGCCGTCTTCACTTCCACCAACCCTTCCTATTTCAGCTTCTACAGAAGCCCCATATTTATTTGCTTCCTTTATAACTTGTTTTGTCAAATTTATGTTTTTCTCTAATGGATATTTTGATCCATCCATCATAACAGAAGTAAATCCTAACTTAAGAGCCTCCATTATGCATTCCATACTAATACCATGATCCAAATGCACTGCCACAGGAACTTTAGCATTGATTGCTGCTTTCATCATAACAGGTCCTATTAATTGAAGCGGAGAATAAGGTAATCTTACTTCTGCAATTTGAAGTATAATAGGTGCATTTAATTCTTCTGCCGCCTTTATAACTCCCATTACCATTTCCATATTTGCAATGCTAAAAGCTCCTACTCCATAACCTTTTTTATCTGCTTTAGTTAGTAAATTTTCTAATTTTTCTAATGACATAAGCTTCGCCTCAATTCCACAATCCTTTATATATGCATATTATATCTTCTTTCTTTACTTCTCTTCTTGTATTTTGTGGGCTTCCACTAGCTAGTGCATCTTCTGCCATTTTGTCTAAGCTATTGAAAAATCTATTTTTATCTACTCCAAACTCTTCTAAACTTTGTACATGTAAATCAAAGCACAGCTTTCCCACTTTATCTATAAATGCCTGACCAGCCTCTATATCACTCATTCCGTCTTTATATATTTGAACGGCTTTTGCAAGATCACAAAACTTATCAGGAGCACCAGGTAACGCAAACTTTAAGCAGTCTGTAAGAAGCATTGCATTAGAAAGGCCATGTGGCACATGAAAAAGAGCTCCTATTGGTCTACTCATGCCATGTACTATAGTAACTGAAGCGTTATTAAATGCTATTCCAGCTTGAAGTGCTGCTATGGACATTTCTGTTCTTGCTTTAACATTAGTTCCATTGTTATAAGCTTCAAGCAAATTATTAAATATCTTTTTTACGGCAGAAATTGAAAACATTTCAGACATAGGTTGTGCAAGTTTTGATGTATATGACTCAATTGCATGAGTTAATGCATCAAGTCCTGTTGCAGAAGTAACACTTTTTGGAGATGTCATTGTAAAAATAGGATCTATGACTGCAACAGTTGGAATCAAATAAGGTCCTTTCAAAAGCATTTTTATATTTCTATTGGTATCAGTTATTATAGTAAATTGAGTTGCCTCTGAACCTGTTCCTGCTGTTGTTGGTATAGCAACCAGTGGAGGTGTTTCTTTTTGTATTACTTTTCCTAGATAATCATTTATATTGCCAGAATTAGTTATCATTGCTCCCACAGCTTTTGCTGTATCAATAGGACTACCTCCCCCTAATGCTATTAAGAAATCGCAATCTTCCTCTTTATATTTCTTAATTCCATTGTTAACCATAATATCAGTAGGTTCACCATTTACTTCATGATAAATAAAAAACTCTACATTTTCTTTTTCCAATAAGCTTGTAACATTGTTCACACTTCCTAATTTCATCATAACATCATCTGTTATAATTAAAGCTTTACTACCAAGTGATTTTATTTTTTCACCTGCTGTATTTAAAGCTCCTTCTCCTGTGAAAGCATACCTTGGCATCAAAAATAAATTACTCATTTATTCACCCTCTCCTCATTATATTTATCACTGCATCGTTATATTATAATTATATTATGGTTATATTATAATTATGTATTGATTATTTCATAATTATGTTTTGGTTATATTGTAATTACGTTTGGTTATATATTATCACTGTGGCATTACGTTGTCAATAATTCCCACGATTTTTTTGATATTTTTTTATTTTTATTGTATTCTTAGCAACTTTATGAGTATGTTTTGGCTATATTGTAACTAAATCCACCAATTAATTGTTTACTTTTATGAATTTTAATGTATAATATATAGTATAAAGACTTGAACTTACTCAATAGTAATAAAATTTCAAATTACATCATAAAAACATTTATTCTACACAATAAATATATTTATGAGACTTTGTCAAAAGGAGAAAGCCTATGAAATCAACGAGAATGAACCAAATAGAAGAGTATGTTTTAGAAAATGATACTGTGACCCTTGATAAACTAACTGATATTTTTAAAGTCTCTAAAAATACTATAAGAAGAGATATTCAAGAGTTAATCAAAAGAGGAAATATAAAAAAGGTATATGGAGGAGTATCTGTTAACTTCAATTCGCTAGTACCTTTTAATGAAAGACAAATAAAGAATAGTTTTTCTAAAACCTTAATAGCTAAAGCAGCTTCAAATTTTGTTAATGATGGAGACATAATATTTATAGACTCTGGCACAACCACAGTAAATATGGTGGATTTTCTAAAGGATAAAAACAATCTAACTATAATAACTAACAATTTAATTTTCATCACAAACTCCACTAAATATGAAAATTTAAATATAATCTCTACTGGAGGTACCTTGGTTAGAGAAACCAATTCTTTTGCAGGAATAGATTCACTAAATTTGCTCAAAAATTATAATATAAACAAAGCATTTATGGCCACTACAGGTATATCAACAACTAATGGAATTACAAATTCTTCTCCTCTTGAGGGAGAGATAAAAAAAATGGCTGTAAAAAAAAGCAATAAGGTATTTGTACTAGCTGATTATTCAAAATTCGATGTTTGCTCTTTAATAACCTATTGTAATTTGAGCGATATAGACTATTTAATAACAGATAAAACTCCACCTAGTGAATATGTAGACTTTATTAAAAAAAATATGATAAACCTAATCATATCTGAATAAACTATTTTTATCAAATTAATGAAGTTAAATAAATAGCCATCAACTTATTGAAGTTGTCCATCTTAGTTTAACAACCTCAACTAAGCCGATGGCTTTCTTTTAGGTAGGAAAATTTAAAAAAGCTCAATCTCCTACTTTAAAAAGGAATGTATTTATACACTGATGATCAGTATACTTTTTTAACCAAATCACAATTAACCAGCACCGTAGTATCAAACTTCCTCACCGCATTTTCAAACTGAATTTCCGTAACCTCAGCAGTCATATTTACTATCTTTCCTCTACCAAAAGCCATATGCTCCACGATATCTCCCTTTTTAAAGGCAAGTTCTACTCCGTTTTCTTGAAGTTTACATTCTGCTATAAATCTCGAGGGCTTTCTCACACTACCCTTTACCTCATTTGTTATGCAAAGCCACAAGTTATCTATTGCCCTTGTAATTCCAACATAAAAAAGTCTTCTTTCCTCTTCAATATTATCTGGAATACTATTTTTATGTGGAATGTTATCCTCCACGCAGTTTACTATAAATACATTTTTAAATTCCATACCCTTTACGCCATGTATAGTACTTAAAATTACTCTATCTTCATCCCTACAAAATCTACCCTTCTTCATCGTCTCTGCTACTTTATCAACATGGACTAAAAAAGTGATTATAGTACTGTAACCTTCACAAGAACTTTTAAATTCCTCCATTATATCATTAAGCTCATTTACATCAATTCCATACTTTGTTGAATACTCTTTTACATAATCGGCATATCCCAAGTCCGAAATAATATACTGCACCGCACTTAAAAGCGACATCTTATTTAATGAAACTATGTCCTTTTTAAGCTTATCTATAGCGTTCAGTTGAAAAACAGGAATATCATCTATGTCCTTTAATGCATCGAAACAATTTTCCTTATAAGTCCCTCTTCTAATTTTTTCAAGTGCAAGTTTACTAATATATCTAAAAGGTTTATTTATTATCCTAAGAAAACTTTCTCTGTTACATCCATCTATGCTGAGTTTTAAATATGCGATTAAATCCTTACATATAAAATGTTGAAAAAAATTATACTCTCTGTCTAAAAATGTAAAAGGAATATTTCTTCTTATAAAACTATCAATTAAACTTCTACTTTCCACATTAGTTCTATAAAGCACAGCGATGTCAGAATAATTACACCCCGATGCCGCCTTTATCTTATGTATTTCCAAGGTTATTTTTTCCGCTTCACCATTTTCATTTTTACTATTAATAACAGTTATGTTTCCATTAGAGCTCTTAAATGAATTTATATCTTTTGAGTTTCTCATAATGTTATTACCTATAAGTTTCTTTGATATTTCAATAATATTATTTACACTTCTGTAATTAGTATTTAAATACTCCTTCTGTCCACCATTAAATATATTTTGAAACTCCACCATACATTCAGGTTTTGAACCTCTAAAGGAATAAATGCACTGATCCTCATCACCAACTGCATATATGTTACTTGTATCATTAAACATTTTAAGAAGTTCTATTTGAAGCGAATCTACATCTTGAAATTCATCTACTAAAATATGCTTAAAAAGCTTGCCATAACCTTGAAGAAGCTTTTTATTTTCCTTAAATAATTTTATGCATTCTATCTGTAAATCATCAAAATCCATAAGTTCATTTTCTTCTTTATATCTATTATAGCCTTCAACACATTCCTTAAAAACCTCTAAATCGACATGGGATTTAAAATCGTTTATAGCTTCCTGCCTGCTTTTCATCAAAGATATATCATTTACAACTTCTTTTATTTTATCATCACTTATTTCGTCCATATACTTTAATAAAATACCTCGAATAAGTCTGTACTTTTCATACTCCTCAATTATTTTTATGCTTCCCTTGTATCTTTTCAATATTTTATAAAACAAGCCATGAAAGGTTCCAAAAAAAGGTGTATACTTTTCTCCATAAATCTTAATATACCTTTCTTTCATATTTTTAGCTGCGGCTTTAGTAAAAGTTATAACAATGATATTTTTAGGTGATATCCCTCTATTTTTTATCAAATATGCAGTTCTATTTATTATAACAAGCGTCTTTCCAGAACCAGGCGCTGCAACAACAAGTATATTCTTTTCATTTGCAATAACTGCATTCTTTTGTGAATCATCTAATTTGTATTTCATAATTTCTCCTTATAATATATATTCTACATTAATTATGTGCATTTTTTTCATTTTAGATAACATATGTGCTATTTTTTAATAGTTTTTTATTTTTTTATATTTTCTATTGACATACTACTCGTCAGTAGTAAAATTTAAATAATTATTTTATATTTGTATATAAGAAAAGCAGTTTAATTATTAACTTATATATTCTGAAAGACTCATCCATGCTAAGTCTCTTCACAAATATATAAGTTAAATTTTATACTCGTTTTTTCTTTAATACAATTATAACATTTATGAAAAGAGGGCTATTATGGACAAAAAAATGAAATACGGAAATTTAGAAATAGATATTCCGGTACATGAAAAAAACGTAATTCAAGTAATAAAAAGCAATAAATTTGAAGTTACAAAATCAGAAGATCAAATTATACAGGATGCAATAGAACACCCAACAGATAGTGCTAGATTAAAAGAATTAGTACATTCTGGGGAAACTGTTTGTATAGTCATACCAGATGTAACAAGAGCATGGCAAAGAACAGATAAGTATCTTTCTCACCTTGTAGACGAAATAAATGCTGGTGGAGTGCAAGACAAGGATATAACTTTTTTATCCGCTACAGGAACTCATAGAAGACAAACAGCTGAAGAACATGAAAAACTTTTAGGAAAAGAGCTTTCTAAAAGATTTAAGGTAATTGATCATGACTGCCTTGACAAAGATAGCTTAGTTTATTTAGGCAAAACCAACTATGGCACACCAGTTTCAATAAATAAAATAGCATTAAATTGTGATCATATCGTTATAACTGGTGGAATAATATATCACTTTCTAGTTGGCTGGAGTGGCGGTAAGAAAACTATACTTCCAGGGATAGCTTCTTATGAAACAATAATGGCAAATCACGCTTTGTCCTTAAGCAAGGATTTTGGAGGCGGGACTTACCCAACTGTTCGTTCTGGAAACATAGAAAATAATCCTGTACATATAGACATGCTTGAGGCTGCAAGCTTTGTAAAACCTGATTTTATGTTTAACGTAGTAGTAGATAAGGATGGTAATATTGTTGGTGCAGTATCCGGGAATTACATATCTGCACATGCTAAAGGACGTCAGATGGTAGATGATAAGGACGGTGTTAACATATCTAAAAAAGCCGATATTACCATTGCCACCGCTGGAGGATATCCAAAAGACATTAATTTATATCAATCTATAAAAACCATGATAAATGCTAGAACAGCAACCAAAGATAATGGTACAGTCATAATTTTATCTGAATGTAGTGAAGGTCTTGGCGGCGACGAAGAAATGCAATCTATGCTTTTGAACTTTGATACCTCAGAGGAAAGGGAAAAGGATCTTAGAAATAAATACAGCATTTCAAAATACGTTGGCTACTATTTCTGCGAAAGTGCAGATAAGTTCAATGTCATTTTAGTATCTTCTTTAAATCCCGATTTACTTAAAAGGACAAACGTAACCGTTGTTAAAACCATAGAGGAAGCTTTAGAGCTAGCTTATAAAACAAACAGCAAAGATGCCGCAATCACCCTTATGCCACAGGCTGCTAACACTCTCCCTAAGATTAAGGTAAGTAACAATGCTTTCTAACATTAAAAAAACTCTATAAATTTAAGGTGGAAAAATCGTAAAATCCTAAGATATTTTAATAACTCGCTAAATGCTTGGTTACAATATCCTTAGAATATTCTTTGTATATACAAAAGTATTGTAATAATAACGATATGGTATTAAAATATATAATAAACATGCTCGCATGATTAAATGTAGGGCATGCTTGTTTAAAAATAAATAAACTATGATTAGCCTATTTAGTTTATGATGGGAGATTTTTTTATGGAATATAGAAAGAACTTTGATGTAAGAAATGAACGTAATCTAACTATGCTTGTTGATTTTTACGAACTAACTATGGGAAATGGATACTTAGATAAAAAACTTGGAAACAAAACAACTTATTTCGACATGTTTTTTAGACAAATCCCAGATAACGGTGGATACTGCATAATGGCAGGCGTTCAACAGCTAGTAGAGTATCTGTCAGCTTTAAAATTCACTGATGATGATATAGAATATTTAAGAAGCAAGGGTGATTTTTCAGAGGAATTTTTAACTTATTTATCAGATTTCAAATTTTCCTGTGATGTATGGGCAGTTCCAGAAGGCTATCCTGTTTTTCCAGGTGAACCTATTGTAACTGTAAAAGGTCCTGCAATTCAGGCACAACTTGTTGAAACCATGGTACTGTTAACTATTAATCATCAAACTTTAATTGCAACAAAAGCAAATAGAATATGCCGTGCTGCTAAAGGACGACCTGTTATGGAATTTGGTTCTAGAAGAGCACAAGGTTATGATGCTGCAATATATGGTGCAAGATCTGCTGTAATAGGTGGCTGCAGCTCAACCGCATGTACAATTTCTGAGCAGATGTTTGGTATAAATGCTGTAGGAACAATGGCACACAGCTGGATACAGTTATTTGATACTGAATACGAAGCTTTTAAAGCTTGGGCTGAAGTTTACCCAAATAATTGTCTACTTTTAATTGACACTTATAATGTGCTTAAGTCTGGACTTCCAAATGCTATAAAGGTTTTTGATGAAATATTAAAACCACAGGGAATAAGGCCTGCTGGAATAAGAATAGATAGTGGAGATATAACTTATTTGACAAAGTTATGTAGAAAAGCACTTGATGATGCTGGTTATGAAGATGCTAAGATTGTAATTTCAAATTCCCTTGATGAGCACATAATTGAAGATGTTCTTACACAAGGTGCCTGCATTGACAGCTTTGGTGTTGGTGAAAGGCTTATAACAGCAAAATCAGAACCAGTTTTTGGTGGTGTATATAAGCTCGTTGCTGTTGAAAGCAATGGTAAAATAATTCCCAAAATTAAAATAAGCGAAAATGAAGCTAAAATAACAACTCCCGGCTTTAAAAAGATATACAGAATTTTTGACAAAAAAACAGATAAAGCTGTAGGTGACTTAATAGCTTTAGATGATGAAGTAATAGATGAAGGCAAGCCTCTTGTAATATTTGATCCAGTTTATACCTGGAAAAAGAAGAAGCTTACAAACTATTATGTAAAAGATTTAAGAGTTCAATTATTTAAAGCTGGAGTTCAAAAATATGAAAATCCTGATGTACTTGAAATAAGGGATATAGCAGAGAAAGAAACAGAAAAGCTTTGGCCTGAAGTTTTGCGTCTTGAAAATCCTCATACTTATTATGTTGATTTATCTTCAAAGCTTTGGAACTTAAAGCACAATTTACTTCAAGGTTACTCTGATACCTTTAATGAGTAAAAAGGTTAAGAAATAATATTTCAGAACATTAAATAAAATTAATAAATCTAGAGGGGTACATTTTAAAAGTTCTAATTCTTTTCAAAATGTACCCCTAAGATTTATAGAATTTTATTTAAACTGTTCTTTCAATACTATTCCTTAACCTACCCAACAATCAAGGAAAATTTTTCTCCGTTTTACTAAGAAAAATAAACCCCAAACTTTTATAAGTTCAAAAACTTTTCAACTATATTTTTCATTTCATCTTTCTTACAAGTGTTTTTGTGGAGAATTTCTCTTTCTTCTATGCCACGTATTCCTGCTGGTATATCTGAATTCATTAAAGCACTCATTTTTTTCATAAGTTCAAAACTATTGCAGTTTAAATATTTATCATCTACCGCTTCCATTACTGCATTTGTAAATTTATATGGGCTTGCTGTTGAAGCTATTACAGTTTTTGTACTGTCATTCTTCTCATCTTTATATTTTTCATACACACTGTATGCCACTGCTGTATGAGTATCAATTAAATAATCATTCTCATTATACATTTTTGATATTGCCCTTTTAGTCTCTTCTTCTGTAGCATATCCTCCATAAAAATCCTGAAGCTTATCACTCATCTCACTTGTTATTTGATATTTTCCATTTACCGAAAGTTCACTCATAAGTTGAGATACCTTCTTAGGAGTTCTACCGCTAACAAGATATATAAGTCTCTCGAGATTGCTTGATATAAGTATATCCATAGATGGTGATATTGTAGTTACAAATTCTCTATCCCTATCATAAACTCCTGTTTTAAAGAAATCAAAGAGGACTTTATTATCATTTGAAGCACATATAAGCTTATTTACAGGAAGTCCCATGTTCTTTGCAAAATACGCAGCAAGTATATTTCCGAAATTTCCTGTTGGAACAACAAAATTTACTTTTTCACCACACTCTATCTCTTTCTTTTTGCATAAGCTTCCATAAGCATAAAAATAGTAAACAATTTGAGGAACAAGTCTGCCTATATTTATTGAATTAGCTGATGAAAACCTATAACCATTTTCCTTAAGTTTGTCTCCAAATTCCTTGTCAGTAAAAATTTTCTTAACGCCACTTTGAGCGTCATCAAAATTCCCCTCAATACCTACAACATGAGTGTTTGAACCTTTTTGAGTTACCATTTGCAGTCTTTGAACTTCACTTACACCATCTTCTGGAAAAAACACTATAATTTCAGTATCCTCTACGTCTGCGAATCCTTCAAGTGCTGCTTTTCCAGTATCTCCAGAAGTAGCTGTCAAAATAACTATTTTATCTTTAATATTGTGCTTCCTCGCTGAAGTTTTTAATAAATGTGGAAGTATTGAAAGTGCCATATCCTTGAAAGCAAGCGTAGGACCATGATACAATTCAAGAAAATAAGCATCATCAGTCTTCTTTATAGGTGCTATTTCTTCTGTATCAAATTTAGCATCATATGCTTTTTCTATGCAGTTTTTAAGTTCTTCTTCAGCAAAATCTGTCAAAAAGCTGCTCATTACAGTATATGCTGTTTCTTTATAGTCTAGTTTTGAAATTTCTTCAATAGTGCATTTAAGCTTAGGGATTTCATTTGGTATAAAAAGTCCACCGTCTTCTGAAATTCCCTTTAAAATTGCTTCTGAAGCAGAGACTTTAGTTTCACTTCCTCTTGTACTACTATAATAAATATCTTCCATATTAAAATTCCTCCAAATCTATTGTATGTTTTCTATTCTTATTATGTTATCCACACATTTTACATGAGCCGAAGCATTTATCTTCTCTATAGCTCTATTTATATTCCCTTCAAATGTAGTATGAGTAAAATACACTACAGATGTAAACTCTTCACGTTTACCTTTTTGCATCACTGAAAGTATGCTTACATCTTCTTCTCCAAAGATTGTTGAAATTTCACCAAGAACTCCTGGTAAATCCATGACCGAAATCCTTATATAGTATTCACTTTTAGTGTTTGCCATCGGACTAGGCTTTATATTCCAGTAATTGTTTTTAACCGCACTTATAGCCTCTACATCTGTATTTCCTCTTAATATTGATATTATATCAGATACTACTGCGCTTCCTGTTGGAAGGTCTCCTGCGCCCCTTCCATAGAGCATCATATCTCCAACTGCATTTCCTCTTATAAATATAGCATTAAATGAATCATTTACACTTGCAAGTGGATGCCTTTCTGGAAGCATTGCTGGATGAACTCTCATTTCAAGCTTACCAGAAACTTCTTTTACTATAGCTATAAGTTTGATAACATACCCAAAATCCTTCGCATATTTTATATCTATTGGTTTTATGTTTGTTATTCCCTCTCTATATATATCCTTTATATTAATTCTTGTTCCAAAGGACAAGGAAGTTAGTATAGCAAGCTTATACATCGCATCATATCCTTCAACATCAGAGGTTGGATCAGCTTCAGCGAAACCTTTCTCCTGTGCTTCTCTTAAGGCATCTTCAAAAGTCATATTTTCAAATGTCATTTTTGTAAGTATGTAATTTGTAGTACCATTTATTATTCCTATTACCTGTTCTATTTTATTGGCAGTCAAACTTTCATTTATAGCATGTATTATCGGTATACCACCTGCAACACTAGCTTCATAATAAAACATTACCCCCTCATTTTCTGCCTTTGCAAATAGTTCATCACCTTCCGTTGCAAGAAGCATCTTATTTGCAGTAACCACATGTTTTTTATTTTTCATAGCTTCTAATATATATTCCTTCGCAGGCTCAACTCCACCCATAAGTTCTACTACTATTTCAATAGAATTATCTTTTAACACATCATCTGGATTATCTGTTAGAAGCTCCTTTGGAACATCGATTCCTCTATCCTTATTAACATCTCTTACTAAAATTTTTTCAATTTCAATATCATATCCAGATCTTTTTCGTATCTCCTCTTTATTTGTATTTAATATCTTCCATACACCTGTTCCTACATTACCTAAACCCAAAATACCTATTTTAACTTTATTCACGTCAACCAAGCCTCCTAAATATACATGTAATAAATGTTTATTTATAACTTATTATATATTAACATGTTTAGTGTCAAAATACAATTGTTTGCCCAACATCTACAATTTTTATTGAGCCATCATTGATAGTATTAAGTCTTTTTAACGTTTCATTATCATCATCTTGAGCTAAAATATATGTTTTATAGTGTATTGGAATCATTTGCTTTGCTCTCATCATTTTAAACATTTTAAAGGCCTGCTCAGGTGAACAATGCATCTTTAAAAACTCATCTGGTTTATAACATCCTACTGGCATAATTGCTGCATCCACTTTTATATCCTTATATACTGTTGTATAAGCAGTATCTCCTGCAAATAAGACACTTTTTTTATTTCCTTTAATAAGGTATGAATTACTGTCCTTGTATCCAAAAAAATAATATCTTTTTCCATTATGATTAGCTTTTATAGCATCAACCTCTATATTTCTATCCTTATAAGCTTCATTTTCACTAAGCACATTTACTTTTTTAAATCCTATAATTTTTAGTGTCTTTTTAACTCCTCTTGAAGTTATAACAGTAGCATTCTTATCAAGTCCTGCAAGAACACTATAATCAAGATGATCCATATGTCCATGGGTTATGAGAATGTAATCTATTTTTAGATTTTTTAAATTCACAGATGGTTTTACAAGTCTTTTCATGTAACCTAAATGTTTCGTAACAGGGTCTGTCAATATAATTTTGCCTTCCATGTTTATTATGGTAGTTGCATGCCCAACCCATTGAATTGAATTTGTAACTATTTTTTCAGATTTAGGCCTTACTGGCTTTTTCAAATAAGCTTTAAGATTCCTTTTATTAAGTTCAAATATATCTCTAGTTTTCATAATAACTTTAGATTTACCCATATAACCACTTTCCCTTGATTTTTAATAAAGATAAACTGCCTAAAATTCAAACTTCATTGTACATTGAATTTTTAAGCAGTTTATTTGAAAGCTGTATTTAATAAATTTATATATTAATAGATTTTTTCTCATCGAAAGCAACTTTACTTACTATGTCTGGAAACCATATTGCTATTTCTCTTTCTGCATTCTTAAAATTATCCGAAGCATGTACTAGATTTTTTGTTCTATCATCGGCATATTTTCCTCTTATACTTCCCAATTCAGCTAGATTAGGGTCCTTATTCCCATTAATTTTTCTAACTATGTTTATTGCTTCTTCTCCTTCTATAATCATTGCACATAATTTTCCGCTTGTAATATAGTTTATCAATTCCTCAAAATAAGATTTACCCTTATGCTCCTCATAATGCTTTTCTGCTGTTTTTCTACTGCATTGAACAAGTTTTAACTCAACTATATTGAGATCCTTTTGTTCATAAAAACTTATTATTTCTCCCATTATTTTTCTCTTTATTCCATCTGGTTTTATTAAAACTAATGTTCTCTCAATCATAAAAAACACCCTTTCAAATATTTTTCCAGGCATACAACTATAAAATTTAAATGAAAATTTACACTATTTTTTAGTTATTCTATCCACATATTTAATATATATTCCTAATTATTAAAAATTGGCACCAATGTATTTTTTATAATGTTCAATTATATCATTTTCATCATCTTTCATTGAAACATACTCATATAAACCTGCTGAAGTGTTTTTACTTGATTCTAACCTTTTAAAGGGACATAAATTATGATTACCCTTTTCTTTAAAAAAAACACATTCCCTAAAACATTCCACCTTTTCCTCAGTTGTGGTTAAAAATGGACAATCATCCATAGCACATACCCCCCTATTGCTAATCCAAAAAATAGAAATTAATTTTATTTATTACATTATACAGCCATACAAATCAAAATTAAAGTATTTTCTTAATTTTTAGAAAACTATTTAATAGTAAAAATTAAAGAGGGCATAAACCCTCTTTAATTTGATGAATATTTCCATTCAATTTTATCACCTTGCTTAAGTTTATAACCACCGCAGCCAACTTGTGGTGAATTTCCATTTACAAAATATATCCACCCACTATTTTTTCCATGCTCTCTTTCCCTTATTCCAGATATCGATGAAATATATAAAGCATATCCTGAACCTGTGCTTTCAACTGGTATTCCCTTTGACCTCAATGCATCTAACGTAACTTCTCCAACAGTTTTTCCATTTACATCAATATATGTCGAAAGAATTGTCTTGTTATTCAAAGCATCTACTACAGTGAGATTAGGCTCCTCACTCGGCTTAGGTGAAATTGGTGACGATACACCAGTATTACTAGTACTACTACTTACACTTTTATTACTAGTATTACTGCTCTTATTTACAGCACTTGACTTATTACTTACAGCAGTTTCTTTACTATTATCAGTACTTTGTTTTTCCTTTGTATACTTTTCATCACTTGACGTTTTTGTTTCTATTTGTGAAACATCCTTAACCGGAGTACTTTTTACTTGTTTTTCCTTAGCTTTATTTACAGCTGTAATCTTTTTAGAAATATTATTAGGCTTGTTATCTTCCAAATTATTTCTTAACGCATTGCCACCTAAAATTAAAACTAAAGATAAAACTATTATTGAAATACTTAAAACTATCTTTTTCTTCAATATGATCCCTTTCTCCCCTTAGAAATATATCCTATAATTTTTTTAATTTGAATTAGTATATATGCCCTTTTCTGCAGTATACCTATTATACAAAAACCTATTGCCATAAGAGCTATTCCCATTATAAATAGCAACTTGAAATCAAAGAAATATCCTGTTTTAGGAAGTGTTCCTCTAAAATCTGTACTTCCTTTTAACACTTGATTTTCACTTACATTTTTAGAATTATTTACATTAGTATTAGTGTTGCTTGCCCCTGAACTAATTGCTACATTATACACTGGTAATTGAGCAGCATTTATGTTACTTTCATAATAATTATAGACACCTTTGCTTTTACTAAATTCATTAAGTGAAAAAAGAGCTCTAAATGCTTCCTCAGTTGAAAAGTCATTTCCTTCTTCATCTTGAAGATTGTGCTTATAATGTCCATCTGAAGTTTTATATGAAAGAAGAGCACTAACTAAATTTCCTTTTGGCTTTTGAAAATTAACTTCTCCACTTGAAATTTTAGTGGTACCATATGGATCAACATTTACCGATAAAAGGCCTATTATAGCAAAAGCATTTGTTTCACTTGAATCTCCATAAGTTCCAGGTATATACCCACTGTCGTTTTCAATGTCATTTAAATGTTTAATAGCTGAATCTACAGCCGAAATAACTTCCTTATCGCCAGAATTATAATAAGTAGATAAAGCAGAAATAGTAGCTCCTGTCATATCTGCATCTGCAGTTTTAGTTGAAGCATCATAAGACCAGCCTGCAACATTTCCATTATCATCTTTTATAGCATTTTGAAGTATATAATTTTTAAGTGTATCTTTTTTTATTTTATAATTTTCATCGTTTATATTGGCAAAGTTATACGCCATTAGCCCATAAATAGCATCATTGACGAGAAAATCATCTATATTTCTATTATAAAGTTCAGATGCTAAGTTTATTCCTGCAAAGTTATATGGTGTATATCCTGCTGCTGTTAATCCTATTATTAGCTTTTCAATTTGAGTATTATAATATTTTGATATTCCATTTTTATTTATGTTATTTAAGGCATCCGTTATAAATTGCTTATTTATGCTGCCCTGCATTCCAGTTTTATAAAAATCTAGTGCAGCCCACTCATCAGTGTAATTCTTTACTACATTTTCTGTAAGCTTCATTTCATTTTCGATATTAAAGTTGCTATTACTGTTATTATCACCATTGCCATTTTGTGTATTGCCTTGCCCATTTCCGTTACTCGTAGTATCTTCTTTTGTAATATTAAATTCAAATCTATCTGCTGCAACTTTAGGTATTGAAGTATTACTATAATCGCTTAAGTCCAAATAGTAATTTCCTTCCTTAAGCCCACCACTTATATTTATTGTATTTTTATCTAAGGAAACTGGCACTTCATCTCCATTTTCGCTGATAACTTTTGCAGTTATATTTTCAATTGGAGTAGTAACAGTTTGGTTTGTATTCCAGTCTAAACTTTTATTGTTAATTGAAATAGTAACAGGTTTATTCGCTTGTTTTGTTGAAAACTCTATATCATTTGCAAGATAAGTAGTTCCCCAAAGTGAAAAGTACACCAAAAGCTCATCCATACTATCTAAATTTGTGTTATCAATAGAATTATCAGGACTAACGTAAGTTCCATCTGATTTTTTAATTGCATACATCCACCCTGAGCCTTTTTGAACATCATTGGTTTTTAAATCGCCTATGCTATCTATAAATTTTCCATACTGTCCATCAGGAACGCTATATTTTATTCCTTTACTATCTAAAACATCTTTCATAGCTTCTAATGCATTATGTTGCTCAGTTACACCACTTGCAATTTGACCCTGAGTACCATCAACAACAACCTTTATTGTTGTTACATCAGCCTTTGCAATTAAAGGTGAAGCACTTAGCGCATATGCAAAGATAATAATAAAACTTAGTAAGCAGCAAATACACTTACCCATAATTTTTTTTAATTTCATGTCTTTTCCCCCTCTTTTATATATGTTACTTTCATTTTCTTCTTAAATCTAAGAAGTATTTTATAAAATTTATCATAAAACACAATACAAAATACAAAATTACCTACTGCATGCATTACATCAAAGGTAATTCCAGATGCGTAAGCCAAAAATACAGTTTTTATATTTATAGGCCTTATGAAGCCTAGGACATGCCATAAATTCATTATCCAATCAAACATAAATCCATATAAAAAACATATCACAGAAAATAGTTCAACAGATAATTTTTTATCCTTTTTACCAATAATACCAGACAAATATCCCACAATCCCCCATGAAAACATCTGCCATGGTGTCCATGGTCCTTGACCTAAAAATATATTAGATATGAAGGCTGTAGTACTTCCAATGAGGAACCCCTCAAAAGAGCCAAAAACGATTCCTGAAAGTGCCACAATAAAAGTTACAGGCTGAACATTTGGTATAGCTGCCAATACAACCCTAGAAGCAGCTGCAAAGGCAGAAATCCCTCCAATAAGCGCTATTTCCTTTGTGCCCATATAACTTTTTTCAAAATAAAAATATGAAATAATGACAATACAAAAAACTATCAAAGTAATTATTAAAGGAAAATAATTTTCTCCTCCATACTTAAATGCTATTGCCATAAGAAAAAGAACAAACATCATTATCAAAAAAGAAAGCAATCTTTTCATTATAATGCATCTCCTTTTATGTCCTCAATGACAAAAACATTTGGCTCCACATCCCTAAACAGCTTATTTATGTTTGTTGTATAGTATATTCCATCTTTAAGTACATCATATTTACTACCGCTGCTGATTACCTTTCCATCAAACATTAAAATAAAATTACTACAAAACCTAGCTGCAAAATCCAAATCATGCGTAATCATAATTATAGTAGATCCATTGTTATTTAAAGTTTTAAGGATGCTGCCCAGCTTATACTTTCCTTCTTCATCAAGTCCCCTTGTAGGTTCATCCAATATTAAAATTTCTGGTTTAAGTACAAGCACTGAGGCAATAGCTGCCCTTTGTTTTTCTCCTCCGCTTAAATCTCTAGGATTTTTTGATTTAAGCTTATATATATCAAGTTCTTTTAAAGTATGGTCTATTAAGTTGTCATCATTTATTCTATAATTGTTTAATGTAAATTTTAACTCATCATAAACCGTATCCTTTGATAAATAATCATTTGGGTTTTGTGATACATAACCAATTTTAATTCCTATATCTTTAAATTTTAATTTTTTTACTTCATGTCCTAATATTTTTATGTTCCCATTATAATTTACAAAACCCATAATCGCCTTAACCAACGTACTTTTTCCTGCACCATTAGAACCTATAATTGCATTAAAGCTTCCACTTTTTATATTTAAGTCAATATTGTTATTTGCCGCAATATCTCCATATTTGCAGGTCACTTTTCTCATCTCAATAGCACAGTCTTCTCGCACTGAATTGATTTTTTGCTCATCTAAATTAGTTATGGAAACTTCAGATTTACTTAAACTCTTTCTAAGGCTTTTAAAACTTTGTGGCATTTTTTTTCTTCCTAAAATTTTAGAAGCCTTTAAATATGATGGCAAAAAACTTTTCACCTCATTTAAATTATCACTGTACATTTTCACTTTATCTCCATAAAAAACTATTCTTCCATCCTTCATAACAGCTATTTTATCTGCAGCATCAAAACATCTATCTATTCTTTGCTCTATTAAAACAACTGTAATGCCAAGTTCACTGTTAATTTTTTTTATGAGATTTACAATTTCATCTGAAGCTTCTGGATCCAGCTGCGAGGTTGGCTCATCAAATACAATAATCTTAGGCATATATGCTAAAGCCGATGCTACTGCTACCTTTTGTTTTTCTCCTCCAGAAAGTGTATTTATAAGCCTATCTCTTAAATGTAATATATTACAAAACTGCATGGTTTCAATTACTCTTCTTTTTATAACTTTGCTTTCTACCCCAACATTTTCAGGTCCAAAAGCTATTTCTCTAAATACTCTATCCATTAAAATTTGTTTTTCAGGATCTTGAAATACCATTGTTACATAAGAGGCCCTTTCCCTTTCAGAAAGTTCGTTTAATCTCTTTCCGTTTATTATTATATTTCCTCCTATTGTCCCTCCATAAAAATTGGGAACTGCACCTGTGAAACATCTCCCAAGAGTTGACTTTCCAGACCCTGATTTTCCACAAAGAAGAAGTATTTCCCCATTATCAATTTCAAGATTTATGTCACAAATGCTTTTATTTTTTTCGTCAGGATAGGAATAATTTAAATTTTCCACTTTTATGTAAGACATATCTTTTCTCAACTCTCCACTCTGCTTAATTTCAATTTTTTGCCTACTAAGATTAAGCTTAATAAGGTCATAACTGCAAATACATAGACAGATGAATTTAAAAATGAACTTTTATTTATACCTTGAGAATATATATCAAATTTATCTAGCTTTAACAAGTGTACTACAATAAAACATGTTAAATAGCTTGAATATATAATCATTAATATATAATCCTTTTTATGAAACTTTTGCTTTTCATACATAGTTCTTTTTCCACTTAAAAATCCTCTTACATATGAAGTTTCAGCTATATTAAAAAAAGTCTCTAAGGAGTCCTCCAAAAGCACTGATAATATTTCCATATTGCTTTTTACTTTGTCTTTTAAATTTCCACTTTCAAATTCAACGCCTCTAACTTTATATATCATTTTTATGCTTTTTAATCTTTCTTTCATTGCAGGAAAAAACTTAATACCAATCATCATAGCTAAAGTCGTTTTAGGCATTTTACTTAAAAAGTATGACACTGCTGCATCTGAATCTATAAGAATACCTAAGAATATAAATATGTATATTACTACTAAAAGCTTAAAGGTAAGTGTAAAAGCATAAATAACTGATTCTAGGGTAAAATATCTTCCAGAAATGCTTAAAAATACAAAACTTCCTTTAGATACAAAAAGCATATTTATTATTATATTTATGGTCGCTAGTGGTACGAAATATATAAATCCATTTTTTAATTTTAAAATTTCATGATTTCTAATAAAACCTATTATTATAAAAACAAATATACAAAATATTATGAGTGGATTATCTTCTAAAAAAATTATTATAAGCAGTACCAAACACAAATTAACAGGACTAATAACATGAATTTTCTCCAAATTTACCACCTTTAATTATTAAAAATATATTGACAAAAAAAACAAAAGAACCCTAAGGTTCATAATACAACAAAAAGCCGCTCACAGCTATTTCTCATAAAAACCTTAACCTTCCCTCCGAAGGTGGAATTACCATAATGGAAAAACCAACTCAACTATTAACTTATGTATATCGCTGATAATTCAATATTTTCACGATGTATAAATTAATTTTTAAGTTTCAAGTAGTTTATCTTTAATATAAGATATCCTGGCTTTCACTTCATCCTCATGATTTACCTTCCCCAAATTAAGATAATTACTATAGAAATCACCTTAAAAATGAGTGGCGTTAAAGATATACTCATTGAAACCAGCTCAAGTAAAATCTATATATGTACCATAATTCCTTAAAAATTAGGATTTTAGAACATAAATAGATTAGTTTTACGGTGGTTCCACCATATACCTACAAATCATTCGTCTATGATTACAGTAGCGGGGGCTGCTGTGGCATATACCACATTCCCTTATATTAAAGCTAATATTAAATATTAAGCTTATGTTACCATATATATTTTTTTTTTTCAAATATATATATAGTGAGTTTACTTAAACATTTAAAACACCAAAATTGTTCAAGTACTACTCTTTAGTTCACAGTTAATATAAATTTATGCTTTAAAAATTTTATTTTTTATTTTATAATTTTACTATAAAGTATTATATGGAGATGATATTATGAAAAATAAAATACTAAACATAATTTTAACTTTACTCATTTGTATCATAATTGCACCAGCCATTCTTTATGCTCTTTTAAGCACATCATCTTTTGAACATATAGTATACTTAGTCCCTAAAAAAAATATTGTTACAATGTATATATTTGTAAGTTTGTTAGGGCTAATTATATATAAAATATTAACATATATAAAAAATTCAATACTATATAGAATAAGTAAAAGCCCAGTTATACGCTCTGAAATTATTTCTATCGAAAAAGTTTCAGAAAAATCACTTTCACTTGGATTTGTAGAAATAGGTTATGATTCTGAAGATGTTTATGTAGTTAAATTTAAGCATAAAAATCAGCTAATCAACATAACCATCCCAAAAGATGATGTAGAAAAAGATTTGCCTAAAAATGAAAATCCATATATAGAGTATCAATATATAAAGTGTATAAGATTGTTCAATAAATTTAAAAATATAAAGGTTCACACCAATAAAAATAGAGTATAATTTTCTAGTTTAAGGATAAACTTATAGTAAAGTAAACAAAATCATATTTTATTCACTTTACTATAAGGAGCGATTTTCATGAATGTTACAACTATATCTTTATCATATTGGTTCTTAGGAATAGCTTTAATTGGAATTTTATTTTCAATATATTTTAAATCGTTAGTTACAAAAACTTCTCCCGGAAATAAATCCAGAGATAAAATTTTAGGTACTATGAAGGATCCTATGTCTTGGCGTCAAAAAAATAATATGTTATCATATATATCCATATTTTGGACCGTTGTTTCTTTAATACTATTTATATATTTAAAGTTTTTATCTACTGCTGGTTTGCTTCCAGCTTATTATGTATTCGCATATGTCGCTTTAATTGCAATCTCATTGCTTTTCGTAAATGTAAAAAACAAAAGTGCGGAATAATTCTAAGCTTTGTTTTAAATAAGTATTGGCTTTACACTTATTTAAAGCAAAGCTTTTTATCACTCTTAGCTATATTTAAAAAATGTTGATATTATATTACGAGATTTATGCACTTTTAGAATTATTGTTTCAAAAGCTATAATTTTATTATATTTTTGAAACAATGTTTTTTTTACTACTTCCATTATGATATACTTTTTATATAATTTTAAATACTTAAATAAATGGAGCGATGACATTGAAACACAAATTTTTATCTACCTTAATAAGTTTTACATTATTATTTTCTATATCTTCAACTGCATTTGCTGCTGCACCCACCTCTTCGGAGCCAAACATAGTTGGAAAAACTGCTATCTCAATTGATGCAGATACTGGCGAGGTAATTTATTCTAAAAATTCAGATAATAAAATTTATCCAGCAAGTACTACCAAACTATTAACTGCTCTTTTACTCGCTAAAAATAAAAAACCTACTGATATATTAACTTATTCAAATAGTGCAAAAGAGCAGCCAGAATTTTCACTCAACAAAAATATTCATCCTTTAAATGTAGGAGAAAAAATTTCTGCCGATAGCGTTATGCAGGGACTTTTAATTTACTCTGGAAATGATATGGCATATGTTATTGCGTCAAACTTATTAGGAAAAACAAATGATTCCACTGATGAAACAAAAAACAACTTTTCATCCATTATGAACAAAGAAGTACAAGCTCTTGGATTAAAAAATACACATTTTGTTACTCCAAATGGCCTTCATGATGATAATCATTACAGCACTGCTTATGATATGAGTAGACTTGCTAAAGTAGCCTTTGAAAATAAATGGATATATGACACTATTTCAAAACAAAAATCAACTGTATTTACTGAAGACAAAGTAAAATTTCCAATAACAAACACAAATAAAATAATAGACCCTAAACAGCCAGTTTATGATAAAACTTGTATAGGCGGTAAGACAGGTTCAACTTCAAATGCTGGCAAATGTCTTATAGCATTATATAATAGGAACGGCAAAAGAATAATAGGTGTAGTAATGAAATCCGTGTATGATAGTCAAGATCTTCAAGTATTTAAAGACATGGAGAATTTAATAAATTACAGCTATGAGAGTTTACCTACAACACTTTATAATAAAAATACCCCTTATAGTTCAATAAAGGTATCTTACAAACTTTTTAAATTTTTCGGACCTGAAAAAACAGCTAATATTAACTTAACTTTAAATAAAAACATAATTTATTATAAAAACCAGCTAAACGACAGCGAAAAGTCACTTAAGCAAAGCGTTTCCAGCATAGATCCTTGGAAGCTAAATTCGAATAGCGCAGTTGGATCAGTAACTCTTAGTGAAAGAGGAATCACCAAAACTTATAAATTATATTCATCCATTTCTACAAAGGATTTATTAGCTGCTAACAAGCTTTTATATGGATTTAGCTTACTTTGCATAATCGCAGTAATTGGAATTTTAATTACTATAATTTACAAAATAGCTAAAAGATCAAGAAGCAAAAAATCATACTTTTAATCTTTAAAACAACGCGTTAAAATTAAAGCTGCTCCAAATATTTAGGTTGACTAAAATATTTGGAGCAGCTTTTAACTTTTATATAGAATAAACATATAATTCTATATATTTTACTTGTTCTTAATCCATTTATCTATAAAGTAATAGCATTTTTCTCTAATATCCTGTGGGAACGAACTTTCGCTGTTAAACACTATGCTGCTGTATTTATTAGGTACCCTCATATCTAAATATCTTTCTCTAACTTTGCTATTTATTTTTTCAAAAGATAATTCAAAGTCATTTTTACTATTTTGGGTAAAAATAAAAGGCCTTGGTGCAATACCTGAAAGTATGTCATATTCAGCAGCATACTCTTTTAACCCAGGAATAGAAATGCACATATCAAACCCTTTAATAAATTTCACATTATTATCATTATACAAGTTGGTAGTAAAATACATATTGTAATTACAGCACCCAACCTTTATCCTTTTGTCTAAAAACATAGTCAATATTGCAAATAATCCGCCTTCTTCAGATCCAATTATACCTATTTTTTCACTATTCACCTCCTCGAAACTTTGCAGAATATCAATTGCTCTTTTCATTTCAAACATTTCATTAGCCATTTCAGTACATCCGCTATACAAAAGCTCATTACATCTAAATATCCTATAGTTCTCGCTTACATTTGCTTTTCTACCTATAGAATTTTTTTTCATAAAATCATCATATAAATTAGATTTTTCAAAGCTTCTACTTTCATAAGGAAATCTATCAGGACATATAACAACATATCCATTTAGACAAAGTTCAAGCCCATAATTTAGTTCATCGTTTTTGCATATTCCAGCAGCAGTACTTTTTCCAAACTTATAATCCTCATCATTTTTATTTCCATGTATAGCTAAAATCCCCGGCACCTTATTTTTTATATTTTTAGGAATAAGCGCGTATGCCTCCACTCTTTCATTTACATTAACTTTATACCTAATTAATTTTATTGTGTACTTATCAAATTCTTCTTTTGAAAGCAGCTCAATTTCATTGTCCAATTTCACTTCATTATAACCTATAAGTTTCTTAAATTCTTCAGGAGTTAACTTCAAATTTTCACATTTTTCATACTCTGACACATGATTAAACTTCACAATTATCCCTCCCAAACGTAAACGTTATCGTCATAATAATTATAAAATTAATTTTCATATTTTGCAATAATTTAGGAAAATGAAAACTATTTTTATTTTATATATTTTTGTTCAACTCGGCATTTCTCACTCTATAAGCTTCCTCAACCATTTCATTTTTAAAGTCTCTCTCATCCATATCTAGATCTACATTATTTTTAATACTTTTTATGGATAACTCTGCAACTTTTTTTATGAGCTTAACACCATATAATTTCAAAAGTTCTTCCTCAACATCACTTTGATTTTTTAAACTTTCTTTATTAATTATATGCTCTAGTCTTATTCCTCTATTCTTAAGTACATAAGCTATAATTACGCCTCTATTGCAGCAAATAGGCTCTTTCTCTATACCCATAACTACAATTTTAAAGCCTTTTCTAATTCCATTTTCTATCCTAAGTATTCCATTTATAAATTTTTCATTTGAACGTACTTTTTCAAAGTCATTGCCGTCAAACTCATAATTTCTTAAATCAAATTCCTTTCCCATAGGTATATAATAAATTCCAAGCTTGTTGAGAAAGTTTTTAATATTGTCCCCATTGTATACACCACTTATATCATTTCTCATAGCTCTTATATCTACCACACAATTAATTCCGTATTCTTTTAAAATCTCACTAAAATCTTTTAATTCTCTTTTATCATACCCTATTGTATAACATAAATTTATCATATAATCATCTTTCCTTAATCTTTTAATTATGGATAAACCACTACGAAACTTAAACTTAAAATTAATAAAAAGCTTTCTGTTAACATTTCATTATAATTGTAGTCAAATAAAAAAAGACTGTCAATGCCGTAATTTTATATGATTTCTCATACATAATCTTGACATAAAATACGTTATATTATATTATTAGATTAGCATTTTATGAAGCCTTTCGTCCCTTTGGATGGGAGGCGTTTATTATTAATAAAAATAGGAGTGATTTTTTAATGGTTGCAAAAGAAGTAAGAACAAGATTTGCACCTAGCCCTACCGGTTATATGCACATTGGAAATTTACGAACTGCTTTATATACTTATTTAATTGCAAAACATGAAGATGGTAAATTTATATTAAGAATTGAGGATACAGATCAGGAAAGATACGTTGAAGGTGCTGTAGATGTAATTTATAACACCCTTAAAACAACTGGTTTAAAGCACGATGAAGGTCCTGATATAGGTGGTCCGGTAGGTCCATATATCCAAAGTGAAAGAAAAGGACTTTACCTTGAATATGCAAAGAAATTGATTGAAAAAGGTGAAGCTTACTATTGTTTCTGTAGTAAGGAAAGACTTGACATTTTAAAGACAAATTCAGAAGCACTAAAAAGACCTTTTAAGTATGATAAACACTGCATGCATTTATCTAAAGAAGAAATTCAAGAAAAGCTTGATGCAGGAGTTCCTTACGTTATAAGACAAAACAATCCAACAGAAGGTACTACAAGTTTTGATGACGTTATTTATGGAAGAATTTCCGTTGACAATTCTGAACTTGACGACATGATTTTAATAAAATCTGATGGATTCCCTACATATAATTTTGCAAATGTTGTCGATGACCATCTAATGGGAATAACTCATGTAGTTAGAGGAAATGAATACTTATCTTCTGCTCCAAAATACAACAGATTATATGAAGCCTTTGGATGGGAAGTTCCTATATACGTTCACTGCCCACCAATAATGAAGGATGCTCACAGCAAATTAAGTAAAAGAAATGGCGATGCATCTTTTGAAGATTTACTTGCAAAAGGTTATCTAAAAGAAGCTGTTTTAAATTACATAGCACTTTTAGGTTGGAATCCTGAAGGAGAAAATGAAATACTATCTCTTTCCGATATGATAAAGGTATTTGATTATAAACATATAAACAAATCTCCTGCTGTTTTTGACCCTGTAAAACTTAAGTGGATGAACGGAGAATATATAAGAAAGCTTTCCTTAGAGGAGTTCCATGAACTTGCTTTACCATATTACAAAAAAGTTATAAAAAAGGAAAACATAAATTTAAATGAAATAAGTGAACTACTTCACACTAGAGTTGAAGTATTCAGTGAAATTCCAGACATGGTAGATTTCTTTGATGAACTTCCTGAATATGATATAGAAATGTACACTCATAAAAAAATGAAAACAAACACTGAAAACTCTTTAGATGGACTTTTAAAATCTCTCCCTATTCTTGAAGAATTAAAGAACTGGAATTTGGAATCCATTCAAACTACGGTAATGGGATTTATTAAAGAATTAGGTGTAAAAAATGGTTTAATATTATGGCCTTTAAGAACAGCTCTTTCAGGTAAAAAATTCACACCAGGTGGCGCTTTTGAAATTGCAGATATAATTGGCAAAGAAGAATCCATAAAAAGAATAAAAATTGGTATTGAAAAATTAAAAAATGGCAAGTAACAACATTTTGGAATATTAAATAAAATTAATAAATCTAAGCGTCAAATTGTTAAAAGCTTAAGAGGTTTCAATAACTCGTCTTTGACTCAAACAAATTGAAATTTCTAAAGCTTTTAACAATTTGCCACTAAGATTTATAGAATTTTATTTAAACTATTCCTTCAATGTTGTTACTTCGCTGTGCTGACGAAAATCAAGGTAGATTTTTCTCCGTTTCTTTACGAAAAATACACTGTAAACGTATTTTGATGAAATTGTACTAGTCTATTTCAGAGAATATATTATAAAAATTTAAGTGATTACAAGAATTCATACCTAAAATTCCGTAGGCACGGAGGAATTTTTTCCTTGCACTACCGTGAGAGCGAAATAACAATGCTGAAGGAACGATTTAAAAAAATACTAATAAATCTTGGTAAAAAAATCATAAAACACTTAGATATTTCAATCTGTCTGAGCGATAGCGAGTTATTGAAATATCTTAGTATTTTATGATTTTTTTACCTTAGATTTATAGGATTTTTTTAATGTGACAAAGCATTGTTATTTCGCATTTTTATTTAAATTCAATTAAATCTTTTCCAAGCTTTTTTATACGTGCAAGAGAATAAACATCATATCCTCTTTTTTCCAATGTTTTACGTCCAGGTTGAAATGACTTTTCAATAACAATTCCTATCCCAGAAACCTTTGCCCCACATTCTTCTACCAAACGTATTGCACCTAAAGAAGCTTCTCCATTGGCTAAGAAATCATCAATTATAAGCACATTATCTTCTTTTGATATATACTTTTTTGACAAAGTAAGTTCATAATCTGAACCCTTAGTAAAGGAATGTACAGTAGTTTGATAAAAATCATCCTTTAATACTTTTGATGTTTGCTTTTTTAGTATAACCATAGGTATATTCATTTGCATTGCAGTCATAACTGCTGGAGCTATACCTGAACTTTCAATAGTAAAAACCTTCGTAATTCCTTTATTTTCAAAATATTTTTTAAAATATGTCCCTATTTCATACATCAATTTAGGATCAACTTTATGATTCAAAAAAGAATCTACCTTTAATACTGACTCATTAAGTGCATGTCCTTCTTCTAAAATCTTTTTACGTAGTTCTTCCATATTTAAACACCTCGTATATTTTATTTTTAGGTTTTGTTTTAAATAAGCATAAAAGTTAATTTTTATGCTTACTTAAAACATATCTTACTTTTTCTCTTTTAGTATAAGATTTAGTATAAGTGCAACAATTGTTCCAGTTGAAATTCCAGACGAAAAAATCATTTTTAAACTTTCTGGAAGATTCGATAAAATCTCTGGTCTAAAAGTTACTCCTAACCCTAATCCAATTGAAGTTGCTATTATAAGTATGTTTCTATTATCTAGTTTTACATTACTTAAAGTCTGAATTCCAGCAGCAGCTACTGTTCCGAACATAACAATTCCAACTCCTCCAAGTACTGGCTGAGGCATTACATTTATAATTGCTGCAAATTTAGGAAATAAGCCTAGTATAACAAGAAGTATTCCAGCTGTCATAGTTACAAATCTACTTGCAACCTTTGTAAGGGGTATAAGACCTACATTTTGACTAAATGAGGTGTTCGGCATTGCTCCAAATACACCTGCAAGCACACTTCCAACTCCATCTGAAAGTATTCCTTTAGAAATTCTACTATCGTCCTCTTTAATACCAGAAATCTCATTAATAGCCCTTAAGTTTCCAACAGTGCTTATAACAGACACACAGTAAGCTGGAATAAAAGGCAAAAGCACATCTAAGTTAAATTTTATACCATGACCAAAAACCTGTGGAAGAGATATTATGTTTGCCTTAGATACCGATGAAAAATCAACCATGCCAAGGCAAATGCAAATCACATATCCTACTGCCATTCCTATTAAAATTGATGCACTGCTAAAAAGTCCTTTTCCATAATGATTTAATAGCAGTGTTATTAAAGTAACAACTAGCGCTATGCTTATATTTCTTAAGCTTCCATAATCATGCGCTCCAGAGCCTCCTGCTGCCCAATCTATTGAAACTGGTAAAAGAGTAAGCCCTATTAAGCAAACTACAATACCTGTTACAATTTCCGGAAATAGCTTCATTATATACTTAATAAAAAAACTTAAAATTATTACTAAAAAAGCTCCTAATATGGTAGCTCCAAATATACCTGCTAAACCAAATTTTTTACCTACCACTGCAGCAGGCGCAACAAATGTTATATCTGTTCCCATAATACATGCTACACGTGCTCCAATAGGTCCTATACCTTTAGATTGTATAAAGGTAGCAATTCCGGCCATTAAAATTGCAGCGCTTATCAAGGCTGTAGATGTTTTTACATCAAGTTTTAGTGCAGCTGCTATAATTATTGGTACTACTATGATACCACCAAAAGCAGCAAAAATATGCTGAAATCCCAATAAAATTTGAGATAATAACTTTGGTTTATCGTCTACTTCATAAGCTAATTCAATTTGTTTTTCATTTTCTTTTTGTGTCTCCATCTTTTTCTCCCTTACATTTTATTATTGTATGCAAAAAATACCTCATAAATATATAAGGTATTTTTGAAAACAATAGCATAATAATTCAAAAACACCTCGTAGTCTGCTCATTTAAGGTTAGCAGGTAGAAACTTTCGGACCATATTACCGATTATATACGAGTTTAAAAAATTACAATAAAAATTATATCATATTTTATCAACTATTGTTTATATTTTTAATTCAATTTTAAATTTAATATAGAAGACCACTTTCTTTTTTAATTACTTTTATATTTTTAGTAATACTTATGCTATCATCTTTCTCCAAAGTAACAGTTATATTAGTATTCTTGCCTCCCGCTCCATCAATTCCAAATGCAGTTAACACATCAGCTCCAGCTATAACATCACTTTTACTTTGATCTGAATCGCTAATATCTTTGCTATTATTCGCCACTTTTATTATATTACCATCATCTGATTTTACTACAACTTTTACATTATCATCTTTTGATGAATATATTGGTTCTCCTTTTTCATCTGTTCCTATTTTAACCTTTACTATAAAATCAACACTTCCCCCTTCAGGTATAGTATTAAAAGTCAAACCTTCTAATTCAATATCGTTGTTTGTTATATTTATGATATTTACTTCAAGTTCAGCAGTATCAGAGTAATTTCCTGCTTTATCTTCTTCTCTTGCATATACAGTGCAACTATTTGTAACTTTAATGCTTGTGTTTTCAGAAGCACCTTCCGTCCAATTTACTCCATCCAAGCTATACTCTCTCTTGTCAATACCAGACCCATTTTCTCCGTCATTTCCAAATTCTATTAAAATGTTCGCCTCTTTTATAGAAATGTTTCCATCCTTGTTTGTTATCTGAGGCTTTGGAGGTTTTATCTTATCTATTTTAACCTCCTTTTGATTTATAGCGCTCTCGCCTAAAGTAATTTTATCAACAGTTTTTGCCGCAATTTCATGTTTTCCATCATCTCGCATAACAACTGGTTCTATATAATCAGTCCAATCCCCATCATCTATTTTGTACTGAATCTTTTGTAAACTATCAGGGAAATTAGCAGGTTTCACTAAAGTAGCAGTAACATTAGTATTATTCCATCCATTCGTGTTAGGAGCAGGACTTAATTGTATATCTGGCGCCGTCAAAGTTTGAAATTCAAATATGACAGTTGGTTTAGGATTATCATAAGATAAATTTATATCTTGAGTGCTACTGCCAACTAAACTATATCCAGTGGTATTGTCTACAGATACTTTATAACTACCGGAAGTCTCCTTTAAAAACTGTGTTTGCCCCGTATTATCTGTATTTTGACTCACGACCTCACTATTCGGTCTTGTAATGTTAATTTTAACTGATGGAGTAAATACCCTTCCAGAGCTATCAACACACTTTACGTAAATGTCTCCCTCTTTAACATTAAGGTTGTAGTCATATTCATAATTCTTCTGAACTTTGCTATCGAGATTTAAGAAATTGTATTTAAATAAATTTTCAACTTTATAACTTCCTTCACTGTTAAGCTTAAGGGTAAAGTTTTTTGGTGTGTTTGGATTATCGATATTTCCTGACTTAAAATTAATATCCTTTAAATTTAGATCCGAGCTTTCTACTACATCAGCATTACTGCCATTTGAAGTATTTATACAATTTAAAGATAGCCCATCATTTTGTAATGCTGCAGCATTATTATCACTAAGAAACATTGTATCTGTAATTGCGCTAGTAGAATTTATAGCATTTATGCTAAGACTTGTCTCTGCAGTATCGCCTACTAAATATCCATTTTTAAGCCCAGATACACTTGCACTAAGAGTTGGTTCATCTACGTATTTAAAATTAATAGTTTTTTCTCCTTTTGCATTTTGAGTATCCAAAACTTCAATTTTAATTGATACATCTGCATTTGTTCCAGCTAATTCTTTTAATTTATCCTTCGGTATAGATACCTTTACTTCATCTCCAGAAGTCATTGTTTTATAATCACTTATACCGTTACCATTCTCATCTACCAATTTATCATTAATATAAATATTTCTTCTCAATGCATCTTTTTTTTCATCATTTTGATCTGAATCCTGTGCCATAAAACTAAAATCAAGTGAATTTTGACTTTTTGATACCAATTGTCCCTCGTTTAAATTAAACACATTTACAGTAGGTGCATGATTTGCCGTCCTAGCAGCTTTAACAATGGTATTTAAGAACATTTCCTGCTCATCTTGACTATCCCTAGGAGAGCTATGACCTGTACCTGAATAAGTTATATTGCCTTTAGAATAAGTGTAATAATAATTTCTAGGGTCATTTACATTTCCTGCACTTCCACCAGTATTTATTACCCCACTTAAATCATACCATGGCACAACATCTTCATCCTCTAAATTAAGCTGAAAATATTGATGATGCGTTTGAGATATATTTAAAGTTTTAGGATTAACGTTATTTCTGCCTAAAACATATGGATATTCAGAAAAAACTCCGTCATTCACTTTAGCCGCCTGTTTGTGATCAAAATAATCATGAGCCCCCCAAGATTTAGGTTTTTCATTATTATAATCATTATGAGATAATATCATATCTGTTGTAAAACCATATGATGGTATTCCATCAGCATCTGGATAGCTATCATGAGAAATTTCACTTCCATCATAATCAGTTTCATTAGGATTATTTTCATCTACATATCTACTTTGTCCTAAATAGTCCCTAAGCTTTTTATTAAATTGGAATCCATACATATTCTTTTTCTCAGGACTTAAATAAGCAGAAAGAGTATCATGTGTAAACATAACGCTTTGACCAGTCTTTATAAAATCAATTATAGCATCCGTCGCATTTTCAGTAAAACTAGATTTTCCATACATATCTGCAAATCCAATTATGACCATATCATAATTTCCATTAAGAGATATCATTGAATTTTTGACTTCATTTAGATTAGCTTTGGCATCATTAAGTACTTCAAGATAATCTATTGGATTCCACCATGAACCACCATACCTTCCGTATTTGTTGTAATTATTTAATGCGGTATTATAATCATTTAAAGCCTCATTATAGGTTGACTGATATTCTTTATCATTGTATTTATTAAACTCATCACAACTCTTTTTAGTTATTTGAACATTATAGTATCCTTGTTGTTGTAATTGGATCTTTGTTAAATCTTGTGTCAAATCCAATGAATTACCTTTAGGATATATCTGCAGTACTCTTATTGGGACCACATTATCGCTTTTATAAAGTGTATATCCATACTGATAACTTTTGACATTCGTAACATCATCCGTAACCTCAAGCTTCCATGGCATTAAGCCAACAAAATAGTCAGGCACCATATAACTCAATTGCAGGTTAGCCCCACCTGTCTGTTTATTTACCGATGCATAACTTTCATAATCCTTAAAAAGCCCGTCCCCATTCATATCACAATATAACTTAGTAGTAAAAGTATGAGAAGTGTCACCACTTATATCAAATACAAAATTCATATTTCTGTCCGGATTATAATTTTTCAAATCACCAGTATAGGGGAGTGGAGAACTTTTTATTGTAACAATAGGTCTTTTGTTAGAATTGTTATAATAATTCGTTATTAAGCTTGAAGTTAAATTTGAATCCACAGCTTTAAAATTAGGCATATTCTGATAGTTTTTTAGATTATTCCACAGCTTTGATCCATCAAGTTCTTCATCCTTGAATATTGAACTGTCAAACAAAAACAACTGTCCTGATTCTATGTATTCCTTAAGTTCTTTGGCTTTTTTATCCGTAATATCATTTTCGCTATAATATTCTACATGACCAGGGTCATTCTGATTGCTTTCACCAAAATCGACACCTGTTTTTGGAGCTTTTGTACCAACTTTACTGTACTTAATTGCATATGCATTTTTACCTGATACTTTATTTCCACTATAGGTTGTAACATATTTTGTGTAGGTTTTATTCCCAACATACACAATATCATACATTCCGTTTACTTTATCTATTTTGCCTATGAATTCTGACATAGGCATTTGTGTAATATCAACATTATTTGAAAACATGTTTTTGCTTAAAACATACTCATCCCCTGGTTCTATTTCAAGTATCTTTAACTTAGCTGCATCATTGTTATCTGCTGCCTTTACATTTTTCACATTTATATTTAAATTAAATTGAACTGTTATAAGCACTAATATAAGCAGCAAACTAAACATCTTTTTTACACGATTATCCATGGCTTCACCCCCTATATAAATTTAACTTTCTACCCAACCTATAATTCTAAACTTAAGACCATAAGCATACTCATTTATGTTATTTAAAAGAATTTTATTTACAGCCACTCTATCCGCTGGATTAAACTCACCTGCGGCACTTGCTGGGAAAACTGCATCTGCATGTTTAGTGGCATCAATTGCATTATAATAATTTTCAAGCCTTGTGTACGGCTGAGAATCAACGTCATAATTCATAATATGCTTCAAGATTGAAGTTTTAGCTTTATCTGAATTTATCCCCATTATTTCTATATTTGGCTGTGGACTCGCTTCTTCTCCATTACTTCTAAAAATCACCTTTTGCTCATTCTTATCATAATAAGCAATATTTGAGTTGGCATCTCCTGCATTATCTATACTTTGACTATCATTTAACTTATAAACTGTACCATTTTGAGTTGTTATGGATTTTGCATAAATATTACAGTTCCAAAAACAACTTGGATTTGAAGAGTTGAATTTAATAGAGCCATCGCAATATATTATATAGTTTACAAGAGGCCTATTTAGATCACCAACCTCAATATCACCCTTAATAAATATAATTTTATAAAAGGTTGAATATTGAAGCATATTTTCAAAATCATTTGTACCTTTACTATTTTTAATTTTAATATAATCATCTAAGCTATAATCTTTAATTCTGTCAATTTCTTCTTGAGTTTTAGCATTTTTCAGCATTTCACTAGTTGGAATCCAGCTTTCTTCAATATTATCAATACTAATTTCCGAATTAACCTTGCCACTCGCAATGCCATTTTCAATATCAGTATACATATTTGACACAATATCATCTAACTTCTTAGGCGTATCACTAGTATTATCATATTTATAAACCATTAAATCAGATTTTCCATCTGAATTGTTTTTAACGGTATCGCTATTTAAAGGAATTGCACCATCTTCCATAGCGTTGTTAAAGGTAAAATCACCTGAGTTTTCTTTGTTTGAATCTATACTTGTTAAAGTGCTGTTAAACATCCTATTAAAGTATGCATTAGAAATATTCGCTACATCTATGTACGCTTCTATAGTTTGGGTTGATAATTGATACTTTCCAGTTGAAGTTATTTTAATACATTTTTTATCAGTTTCCGTTACAGTATCCTTATAGGAAGCTGCATTATCGAACTCCACCTTGTATGATGCACCACTTTCTAGTGTAGTATCAGCTATATTATCTGGGACATCAAACTTATAATTTCCAGCAGGATTTTCTTGAATATCAAGGTATTGTTTCCAATCATCTTTTGCTATTTTAGCCTTAAGAGCAGAAATACCTTTGTCTATTCCAGTTTCTGCAGCTAATTTTGCTTTATCAGTCCTCTCTATGTGCGCTGTTGTAATTCTATTAGTAGATAGCAGTAATAAAGCAGAAAGCGTTAGGGCACTTAGAAGCATAATTACACATATTACATATATAAGGGCAAAACCTCTATTTTTGCTTTTTCTCACTTCTAATCATCTCCACTATATTTTATCTTTGAAACACACATGGTATAACTTTTTGTTATACTTGGGTATTTTTTACTTGTAAGAGTGATAAAAATATTATAAGCATTGCTTTTATAATCCTGGGTATTATTATCAGCTTCACTAGTATCATCCTTACCCAAAACATAATTAAGAGGTTCTACATAATTTTTATCGCTAGGAAACACATCTACATTTTTAGCTATAACTTTTTCACTGTTTGCTTTCAATATATAATTTGCCTTTTCCTCCAACCGAACTTCATAATGTTTTCCATCATTTATATTATATACAAGATAAAATTCTCCATTTTCTTCGTAAATAAACTCTCCTATCCAATTTGAAGGAACATCTAAATGTCCAATTTCGTTGTTGAATTTATCAGCAGCTAATTTCTTTCCTACATAATCACCAGTTGTATTATCATCATTATAGTTCAATATACTTCTTGTATTTTGAACATTATTATCAGCATCCTTATCTAGCGAAAAAGAATTTGTGGTAAGCTCAAGTCTTACAAGCTCTGTTTCAGAGCCGATTTTTTTCAAAGCGTACATACAACCTTCACCATCTATTTGTTCTATATAAATAAGTGGTGTATAATTGCTGCCAAGCTGAATATTAAACAAATTATCAAACCTTGTGCCAATGTCAAACCTTTCCGTTTTTATTGAATAAGGGCTTTGTTTCGCCTGTTTAATATCTTGTGCTATTTGCGTAACTGCTGTTTTACAATCAAATTGTATATCTGCCTCTTCCTTTTCGTAGCTATATACTTTAAAATTTCCACTTTCAAAATAATACACTCCAAGTGAAAAAATAGCCATCATTGCTACTACTGTTATTACCTCTATTAATGTAAATCCCCTATGTCTCTTTTCCACACTATCACCTACTTACACTTGTGCTTGCACTTGACATAGAACTGTCACCTGCACTCATATCCCACACTTTTACTTCTGCCGTATAGACATTATAAAGCCACTCAGTATTAAGATTAATCTCACCATTTTCATTATCTATTTTACGGCTGTTATCTACAGCTTTTTTTAAAGTTATATAAGCAGCATATTTTTTAGAAGAAGCTTTTTGTTTATTGAAATTAATCACAGAATCAAAATCTGAGTTTACATTATCTGCAGCATTTATATATTCAGTATCTTTTAACACATCTTTTAAATCGCCATAATTAAAGTAAATTATATAAATTTTTTTAGCTATGCTGGCATCATTATCAATGGAGTACATATCTTCTACATTGTTGATTGGCTGTACAGCTTCTCCTGGAATACTAGCAGTCTTCTCTCCAATACCCTTTGCCTTTAACTGCTGCACTAAACTATTGGCCGCAGAGTATGTTGGGAATTTTACATTTTCTTTTTTATAGATTTTTGCTGAACTATCTATTGTAAGAACTATAACAGAAGATGCTATTGCAAATATGGCCATAGCAACTAGCATTTCTATTAATGAAATCCCCTTATGTTTTATATTTATCATTACATACACCTCATACTATCGTTAATTTCCAGAGCCAAAATTATATTGGACATTATTCTTATCCTTGCTTACAATATAAAAATAGCTTACCGTTACGCTGAGAGTAAATTTTTTATTTTGAGAATCATCACTATTTAAAATTATATTGGCATTATCTATTTCTGAAATTCTATTGGTTGATTCAATACTTTTAAGAAATGACATAACGCTGTCTTCATCATTGCCAACTACGCTTATATTTACTGGTATTTGCATTAAATCTCCATTTTTTTTAGAGTTATTACTCTCTATTTGCTCATTTTTATCGCTGCTAAATCCATCAAACAGTTTAACATCACCAAAGATCATACTTGAAACAGTAACCTTACTATTTGCAGCTATATTTTGTATATCGTATTCAATTTCAGGATTTCTCTCATTTATCGGCAGCTTACTTTGTGAATCATTATATTCATCAGTAATTTTTTTTAACTTTTTCTTCATTGTTAAATTTTGTAGTTTAGTCATTTCCATTTGATTTTCCTTTAGTTCTAAATCATTTATAGCGCTCTTACTCTGGCTTATAGATTTTAATGATGGCAAAAGCACAAACTGACAGTATACAAATAATACAATAACTGCCGCTAAAACTATTAATATCTTTTTATCCCTTTGCGTTATTTTTTGCATTTAAACCATCCCCTAAGTCTATAGTAAATTTATAAACATTACTAACATTGTTATTACCTGAATTATTATCTTGTGAATTTGTCACCTTGATAAGTCTTGAATTTTTATAGGTGTCTGACATTTGAAGATTGGCTACTAATGCAGCTGGTGCTTTACTATTAGTGGTTTCTCCTGATATGATTATTCCACCTTTTTTATCAAAATCTATGGAATCAAATTTGACATCTGATGGAACGTATTTATTTATATCCTGAATTTTTTCATTGAGCATTGTTTTGCCTTTTGTAAGTTTATCTACGAGTTTTATTCTAGAGTTATATGTATTAATCTTTTTCAAAAGCACATCATGTTGAGCTTGTAAATTTGTAAATCCTTTAAGCTTATACTCATCATCTTTCTCCCTACTAGAATAAATATGAGCTATAGTTATTGGAATTACACATGCCGCAATAAATACAACCATTAAAGATGCTGCAACTATCTTAGCAAAACTAGAGCTTAAAATATTTATTTTATATTTTCTTTTATTGTCAGGAACTAAATTTAATTCCTTTTTGCCTTTCCTTAATAATGAACCATAGACATTTAAATAATTATTAAAATTATTTTGATTTTGAAAGTTAACCTTTAACTTTATGCTTTCTGGATCCTCTACTGTAGTTACATCTGTCCCCATAAAATCTTGAAGATATGCTTCTATACCATATATTTTTGCACCTTCACCTACTATGAATACTTTATCCAAAGTTTTTTTCGTTTTACCAGCTGTATAAAACCTAACAACTCTATCAAAAGCCTTAAATATATCATCAAAATTATTTTTGAGATTTCCATATATTTCATCAGAATAATCTTGTTTTGCAAAATTAAATTTAGACATAAAATAGGAATATGCTTCTTCATAATCCTTATGGATTTTATCCTCAACTATCCCAACTGCATTATATATGCCTTTATCAACTTCTTTTTCAATAAAAATTTTTCCTCTGTCTAGTATAACTATGCTGCTAAATTTATTTTCTATATCTATAATTCCAACACTTGTTACATCGCTTTTCTCAAAGTAATTTTTAAAAGTTCTAGATACACTAATAGGAAGTATATCTATTGCTTTGAGTTTCATGTCCAATTTTTTAGTTAATTCAACATATCCATTAATTTTAACTCTCGGGACTGCTGCAACAAGAACTTTATATATTTTCTTTTCATCATTATTTACTTTATCTATAATCTGATAGTCTATGTAATAATTAACCCCCTGTCTTGGAAGATACTGACCTATTTCTCTTATGGCAGCCTTTCCAACCTGTACCTCTTGCATTATGGCTATTTCTGTATGCCTTATTATAGTATCCTGACCATGGACCGTGTATATAACATTATCTACAGCAACTTTATTCATTTCTATAAAATCGTTTATTACTTTTGCAACAGCTTCTACATCAACAATTCTATCATTTTCAATAGCTCCATTTGGCGTGTTTAAAATTTGGCTTTTTGAAATCTTTCCCCTAGTTCCAATTACTATTTTTATATATCTATTTTCTATCTCTACAGCCATAGTATTTTTTGCCATACAACTTTCCCCCAATCATATATAGCGAAATTATCTCAGCAACAATTTGCATATGCATCATGATGCCTTAACACACGGCATTTTGATACAATAATTGTGAACTACTTACAGCATCCCAAGGTACCAATTAACTATTCCTTGACCAAATAGCACGGAAACAATAGCGCTAACTGCTATAAATGGTCCGAATGGTATGTAGTCCGTTCTTTTTCTTTTTCCAAGTAGTACCAGTGAAATTCCTACTATTCCTCCAATGACTACAGATAAAAGCAGCATAAAAATTACACTTTTACTTCCTAAAAAAAGTCCACAAACAAGGCATATTTCAGCATCTCCGCTTCCCATTCCATGAGTGAAAAATATTATAAGTAAAATAAAACCTGCTCCGATTATTCCTCCTAAAATGTAATCCATAATAGAAAAACTAGTATTTAAATTTACTTTATATAAAATGTACTCTGATAAAATTAAAATTGCAGCACCTACTATTCCTATAATTATAGTCGAAGTATAAACATCCGTTGTATCTAAATCTATAAGTCCTATAACAATTATCAGTGAAACAAATGCTAAATATTTAATTGTTTCAAAGCTAATTCCATATTTTAAATAAACAAATAAAAAAATAATCCCCGATATAACTTCAACTAATGGATATCTATAAGAAATTTCACTTCCGCAAAATCTACATTTTCCCTTTAAAATTATCCAGCTTATTATTGGAAACATATCATACCACTTTAACCTTTTTCCACACTCCATACAATGTGAAGGTGGAAAAGCTATAGACTGCCCTAGTGGTATTCTAAATATGCACACATTCAAAAAGCTTCCAATGACAGTACCAAATATGAAAACAAATAAGTATATGATAAACATAGTAGCCTCCTAATATAAGTTAACAATGCCAGCACACAATAATTGTGCACTAGCTTCAAATAAAGTTAAATACCGCTAAAAACTTCTTACTAATTTTAATATTTCAAGCAGTTTATCTATATCAAGTAACAAGTTAAAAATGATTACTTGTCACTTGATTTTGGATAATTAAACTATACTTCGCCGTAATACAAATATTAGTTTGTAAAAACATATATTTGCCAGTTTATAGATATATAAAAACTTATGCCTTTTTAATGATTACTTCGAATTAATTACTTGAAGTCGTATTATATGCTGAATAATTACCCCAAGATGTACTGCTATTGTCAATTATATCTTTTTGAAGTTCATTTTCTGTCATAGTAGTCAAAGGTGTCGGAACAGCAGTTGATGGAGCTAAATCATTATTAGCTGCAATAGCTTGAGCATAAGTAGTAATACTATCAGGAGTATCCGAATCTGCCTTAGCTGTTCTTATTACATTGAGTACAGTTTTAGCATCACTTTTTACTGTTGCTATTTTTGATTTATTTACATAGCCTACAATGTTAGGCACTAAAATTACTGCGAGAATTAGCAAAATTGCAACAACAGCAATAAGCTCAATTAGTGTAAAACCTTTCTTTTTTCTTTTTCTAATTATTTTCATACAAATTCCCCCTATTTATATATTTATATTAAAACAGATTCAAATAAAATAATTTACACTTCCCTCCTTCATTTTTATAAAATTATAAATATGAACCTGCCATATGCATTATTATTCCTAAACTTGATGTGTCATTGTACATTTGAAAAATAGGCAAGATTATAGACAAAACTATAAAGCCCACAACAAATGCTAGTACAACAATTATCAAGGGTTCAATCATTGTCGTAAGCTGTGCTACAGCTGTTTCAACTTCTCCATCATAAAATTCAGCTACTTTCTTCAAAACATCCTCCAGATTTCCAGATTCCTCTCCTATTTTTATCATCTGCGTTAACATTGGAGGAAAAAGCTTTTTTTCTTCTAAAACACTGCCTATACTTGAACCCTTTTTGACATAGTCCTTAACTTCTTCAAGAGAATTTTCTATAAATTTGTTATTAACTATTTCACCGCATATATCCATACTTTTTATAAGAGGTATACCGCTTGATACAAGCATTCCAAAAGTTCTAGCAAATCTAGAAGTTACTACTTTATAGCTAAGCTTTCCCACGACTGGCAACTTAAGCTTTAATTTATCTATGTTTTTAATATTAACGCTGTATTTTCTAGCTATTTTAAATAAAATCACCAGAGCTACAGCACAAATAATTATAAGAATAAAATTGTGTGTAACTAAGTTACTAAAACCAATTGAAACTTTAGTTGGCCATGGTATTTCATTCTTACCCGAAATACTTACAATATTCGTTATAAGCATTGGAAGTATTTTAATTGCCAAGAAGTTTACTATAAGGAAAGCAAATATAGCAACTATTATTGGATATGTAAGTGCTTGTTTAACTTTTTGCCACTGCTTATATTCACTGTAATAATAATCAGCCATCCTAGTCATGATTAAATCAAGAGTTCCACTAGCTTCTCCTGCTGCCACCATACTAACAAGAAGATCTGGATACTCTTTATTTTTCTTCATAGCTTCAGCTAGCCCTTTTCCACGTTCAACATCCTCAAAAATCTTTATTGTTGCTTTTTTCAATCTTTTATTTTCAGTTTGCTGTTCTACAATATTAAGAGCTCTATTTAAGCTTATCCCAGCATTTAAAGTATAGGAAAGCTGTCTGCAAAATATAGATATATCTTTTATACTTATTTTTGAAAACATATCTATATCTGCATTTAATCCTGATTCATTTTCTTCTCTAATTGAAACAAGCCAACAATTCTTTTTTCTTAAATAAGTTGCAACCTCATTTTCATCTTCTCCTTCTATTCTTCCATTTTCAATCGTTCCTTTTATTGTTTTAGCCTCATACAAGTATACAGACATCAACTTCCCCCCTACTAATTGCCTAAGAATGCTATTTTTATCAATTCATCTATAGTAGTTTTCCCCTCATAAACCAACTTCTCACAAGAACTTCTTATAGTGCTCATACCATTTTCTATTGCTTGCCTTTCAATGAAATCGATATCAGGATTTTCTACTATTTTATCTCTCATTTCTTTTGTTATCTCCATTATCTCATAAACTCCAGTTCTACCTAAATATCCAGTTCCATTACATTTAGGGCACCCTTTTCCCCTATATAAAATTATTTTTCTACTGTTATCAATTCCTAATATTTTTTTTTCATAAGCTTTTGCTTCATACTCTTCCCTACAATTAGGACATATACGTTTAACAAGTCTTTGAGCTATTATTCCACTTAGTGAATTTGCCACAAGATATGGTTGAATTCCCATATCAAAAAGACGTATTATTGAAGCTGCCGCCCCATTAGTATGTATTGTGCTTAAAACCAGATGTCCTGTTATTGCTGCCCTTACCGCAATTTCAGCCGTTTCATTGTCTCGCATTTCTCCAATCATTATTATATCTGGGTCCTGCCTTAAGATTGCTCTTAACCCACTTGAAAAAGTAAGTCCAGCTTTTACATTAACATTAACCTGATTTATACCTTCCATCATGTACTCAACTGGATCTTCAACAGTAACTATATTTCTGTGTTCATCATTAAGTTCTTTTAATATGGCATAAAGAGTTGTAGATTTTCCGCTTCCCGTTGGTCCTGTTGTAAGTATAATTCCATATGGGCTTTTAATTATATTTTCTAGCTTTTGCATACTTTCTTTGCCCATACCTAACTTTTCTTTACTTATATTTTTACTGTCATTTTTTAAGATTCTTATTACTGCCTTTTCACCAAAAATAGTTGGCAAAATAGATACTCTTAAATCAATGTTTTTTCCATCTATAAAAACCTTCATTCTTCCGTCTTGTGGAAGCCTTTTTTCTGCAATATTTAAATTGGATATTATTTTTATACGTGTCATTATCGCCTGCAATGATTGTGTTTGAATTTTTTGCTTTTCGTGAAGCTCGCCATCAATTCTATATCTTACCCTTATGTATTTTTCAAAAGGCTCTATATGAATATCACTGCTTTGCAGCCTTACCGCTTCTCTTATTATAAAATCAACGAGTTTTACTATAGGCGCTTCGTTTACATTTTCTCTAGAAATGCCAGCTTCATTGTCATCTATTTCCTTAGGGCTTATATTATAATTTTTTGTTGCTTCCGCTGCTGCTTTTTCAATCTTTTGTGATGTATAATAAGTTTCAATAGCTCTTCTAATTTGTGTTGATGTAGCAATCATAGGTACAACTTCATAACCGGAGGCTATTCTTACATCATCCAAAGCAAACATATTCATGGGATCACTCATGGCAACATTTAGCTTGTCCCCATTAAATGATATTGGAATTAAATTATACTTTTGTGCAAGTCCTTCTGGTATAGTTAATACTGCTTTTTTATCAACAAAATATTCATCAAAATAAGCTTTTGGTATTCCTGTTTGCATTTGAAGAACGTCAACTATTTCATCCTCTGTAACAATTTTTTCACTTACCAATATTTCTCCAATTCTTTTTCCCCTATATTTTTGCTTTTTAAGTGCGCTTTCAAGCTGCTCTTTAGTTATTATTCCGTAATCAACTAATAAATCACCAAGCTTTTTACTTGCCACATATTTCATCCCCAGTACTATATGTAATTTAATTGTATTTAAAATAATATTTCTTTGTTATTACATAGAATGAATTTTATTCCATATTTTTATTATATATCTTTATATTTTTATTTACAACCATATAATATACGTTATATACATTTATTACATTTTTTATTAAATTTTGTATTGTTTTTTACAGTATAATACTATATTATAGTTGTATTGTTGAAATAAGGGGGTAATAATTTTGCATTACAAATTTTTAAATAATAAAGCTTCAAATGGTAAGTTAATACTAAGTTTACTGTTTATAATAGGCATTATAACTTCCTTTTGTATTGGTTCTAATTTTAATGTTATAAATGATGGTTTTTGGCATATAAAATCTGGAGAGTACATTTTAAAAAATGGATTTATACCTAAAAATGCTGTATTTTCATGGTATGGTCTTGAAAAAAATCTTAAGTGGATAAATCACGAATGGCTTTTTGGAATAATTGCTTATTTAATTTATTCTATAAATGGCTTTACCTCCGTTACAATATTTATGGGATTATTTAATGTTGCATCATCAATTTTAGTATACATATATTCTTTTAAACGCTGCAAAAATTTTTTCTTATCTCTTATATGTTTATATTTTTACGTACTTTTTAGTTTTTATACTATGTCTTTTAGACCAATGATGTTAACTCGAATTATGCTTCTAACTTTTTGCATATTACTTGAAAATAAAAAATTTATGCCAAGCCTTATAGTTTTAGTCTTAGGAATAAATATCCAGGGTGGAGTTTATCCATTATATCTATTTATATTGGGATGCTATACACTTTTTAAACACTATAAATACTTTATTGCAGCATTTATATGCATATTAATAAATCCATACACCTACAATCTATATTTATATGATTTTAATCTTTTTTCTTCTTTTAAGGGTACTCCTAAAATTTCTGAATGGAATTATACTCAAATTTATAATTACAAAATGCTGCTCCTAGTTATAATTCTAAGTGTTCTCATATACTGGCTTTCTAATATATCGCTAAGAAATGTTATTTTTTCTGGCGGGCTCATTTTTTTGTCTATAACTGCCGTAAGGCAAATACTTGTATTATTTATGCTGCTTCCTGCTGTCATATGTCCTTTCTTTGAAGAAAGCATATGGAAATTTTGCAAATTATACTATAAGCCTAATATTACTATAAAATTTTTAGAGGATAAATTTAAAAAATCAAAAGAGAAGATAATTATAAATACTTTTTACGCTTTAGTATTAACTCTGTGTTTTTTTGCTTCAGTAGCTTTTCTTGATGACTATACAAATAAATTATTTATAAAACATCAAAATTATTCAATTACTTTGTATAACTCTCAATATCCTATAGATGCTTGCACCTACATAAACAATAATCCTAAAATTAAAAATTCCAAAATATTTAATGACTATAATACAAGTCCTTACTTAATTTTTAGGGGGATTCCAACTTTTGTTGATAGTCGAACCGATATATTTATCAATGGTTTTAATAAAACTAATTCCTTTATCGACCAAGGTAACGCTACTAATGATTATAGGCAAATGCTGTCTGTTTTAAAAAATTACAATATTGATTTTATTTTTATGAAAAAAGACTATATGAATATACGAATAATAAAAAGAACGAATATAGTGAGTTCTGTATATGAGGACCCTTACTACATTATTTTGAAGGTAAATAAAACCAATCTTAAAAATGCAATAAATAGAAATGAATTTTTTGAATAAATAAGATCTTTTTTAATCAGTTGCCATAGTATTCTTTATATATATCCCAATTAGAACTATTATTATCGATAATAGCTTGCAATTCATTTTCGTCGGCGTTTTTTAAATTTGCTGCTGGATCCTTAGAAGTTTTAAAAGCTGAGTCTCCTCCTTTTGAATTATCCACCGCATCATCATAAGTTGCTATATTTTCAGAATCTGGTGAAGAAGCTCTGGCGGTTTTAATTACATTTAGGACTGTTTTAGCATCATTTTTAACAACCGCTATCTTTGATTTATTTATGTATCCAATTACATTTGGCACTAATAACAAGGCAAGAATCATTATAATTGATACCACCGCAATTAATTCTATTAATGTAAATCCCTTTTTTGTATTTTTTAAGTGTAAAGCCATTTATTGCTGCCTCCTGTCACAATTTATTAATATCATAAAGATCATTCTATAAATAAATTGTGACCAGATTTTGCAAAAATAATCATACGTAATAAATAAATCTTACTCGCCTAATTTGTGTGCATACCTAGACCAGCTAATTAACATATAAAATAAGCTAATTACATCCTGACCATTATATCTTAAAATTTTTGTTTTCTTTTCATCTGGCATTCTACTAAAATAATCATCATCTTTAATTACCCTATAAAATGTCTTTGCAAGAGTTGCTCCACTTATTAGCTCACTTTCTCTTGAAATATTGAATATCTTTTCTAAATTCTTAAGTCCTATAACCTTTCCTGCAATTTTTTCATATTCTTTTTGTAAATCAATTGACTCAAAATATTCATTTACTTTAATGTTGATATTATTTTTTTCAAATAAATAATTTATAATTGTAAAATCGTTATTTCCCGAAAAGGTTACTATGTATTCCTTATCAAGCTCATTTTTAGCTTTATAAAAGTATTCTTTTGCCAAATCAAGTATCCTTAAAGCATCGGATTTATTTTCTATCATATATTGAGTTATTTTTATTTTTCTTAAAGCTTCATCATAATATGCACATCCGAAAACTCCAATACAAACTGGCTTCTTATAAATATAATGTTCTAAATCAAAAAATAGTGCTTTTTTATATATTTCATTATTACCATTTTTCTCAAGGCATTCTTTATTATTTATACCATTTACATGTATATATTTTTCTTCTACTATCACTTTTACCACTCTTTCTAAAAGACTACGTAATTATTATGTCCTATAAATATTATTGTAACACAATATATGCATAGTTTGCACAATGTGTTTTCTGTTTATAAAATAAATATGCAGGATTTGGACTTACACCAAAATCCTGCATATAATTTAATCTTAAAGTTTTGTTTCTATATATTTTCTTATAGCCTCTATTTGTACAAGTGTTTGTAATATAAATTCACAGCCAGCAACATACGAATTGTCATCAATATTAACCCATTTTACTAGAGCCATACACCAAAACGAAGGATTATCATCAATTCTAAGAGAAAAATTAATAAAATCTCCAACATTTAATTTAATTTTACTTTTAAAGCAAATCCCTTGCTCTGATAAATTTATTGCCTTTAATATGAACTCGCCTGTTCCATATTTTTCATGAACACTCTCATTATTTACTCTTGGGTATAAAATTTCAACTGGAAATTTAATTCTGTATTTTTTTCTTTTTTCACTTTTATACTTATATTCTCTATTATCGTAAAAGCTTGATTGTGAAGTTAATGACACATAAATCCCCCCTAATAATTTACCCTTTTATTCATAAGACAAGGAAACCAGACTTTAAGCATAATTTACTTATGCAGCATAACATATTAGAAAATTATTATGCACAAATAAATTTATGATTAACCTAGTTTCCATGTATAATACAACATTATTTTATATTATTAGGGATTATTTTTCAATAAATCTTTAACATAATCTTGAAATTTCAATGCTACTTCTTTATCCATAGGAGGTATATCCTTAAGCCTATATTGAATTCCTAATTTATCGTATTTTGTGTTTCCAAGAGTGTGATATGGCAAAATTTCAAACTTTTCTATAGACCTTAACCTTTTTATAATTTTCACAAGGTCATCCATAGCCTCATAATCGTCCGTAATACCAGGAACCATAACATGTCTTATCCATATCTTGCATTTAGCTTTATTAACGGCCTGCAAAAATTTATAAAATTCACCCATGTCTCCACCAGTAAGGGTTTTATATCCATTCTCATTTACATGCTTTATATCTAGAATTACTGTATCCGTATAGCTTAATATTTCTTCATAATCTCCTTGTCCAAACCCTGCTGTATCAAGTGCAGTATTGATTCCATTTTCTTTACACAGTTTTAAAAATCCAAGCAAAAATTCTGGCTGCATAAGAGGTTCCCCTCCTGAGCATGTAACTCCTCCACCTGATGCTTTAAAATACGGTTTAAATTTCTTTACCCTATTTAAAAGTTCAATAGGACTTATCTCCATACTCCCACCGCTAAAATTCCACGTATCAGGATTATGACAAAATGCACATCTAAGTTTGCAACCTTGAAAAAATACAACTACTCTTATACCTGGTCCATCAACAAGTCCCATCGTCTCTATAGAATGAATTTTACCCATATAATCACCCTCTTATACTCTTTCGTGGAAGGTTCTGTTTACAACTTCAAGCTGCTGCTCCCTTGTAAGTTTTACAAAATGAACTGCGTACCCAGATACTCTTATTGTAAGTGTAGGATACTTTTCAGGGTTCTCCATAGCATCGAGAAGCATTTCCCTATTCATTACATTTACATTTAAATGATGAGCACCTTGCACAAAATATCCATCTAAAAGTGCTTTAAGATTGTTTATTCTAGAATCCTTATCTTTTCCAAGCGCATCTGGAATGATAGAAAATGTATTTGATACTCCGTCCTGACATACACTTCTGTAAGGTATCTTAGCAACACTATTTAATGATGCAAGAGCTCCATTTTTATCTCTGCCATGCATTGGATTTGCTCCTGGTGCTAAAGGCTCTCCAGATTTTCTTCCATCCGGTGTTGAACCTGTCTTTTTACCATACATTACATTTGAAGTTATAGTTAAAGCTGATAATGTATGTTCTGCATCTCTGTATGCCTTAGTTTTTCTAAGTTCTTTTATGAACTTATTTACAATTTCTACTGCTATATCATCTACTCTATCATCGTCATTTCCGTATTTAGGGAAATCTCCTTCTATTTCAAAATCAACTGCTATACCTTGTTCATTTCTTATAGGTTTAACCTTTGCATACTTTATAGCACTTAAGGAATCAGCTGCAACAGAAAGTCCTGCTATACCACATGCTAAAAATCTATGAACATCAGTATCATGAAGGGCCATAAGTCCTGCTTCATATGCATACTTATCATGCATATAGTGTATAGTATTTAGAGTATTTACATAAAGCTTAGCTACATACTCTAAAGTTTTAAAATAATTTTCTTTAACCTTATCATAATTTAGAACTTCGTCATCTATTTTTTCAATATTAGGAACTACTTTATCAAACTTTTTCTCATCTATTCCTCCATTTATTCCATAGAGAAGAGATTTTGCGAGGTTACATCTAGCACCAAAGAACTGCATTTGTTTTCCTATTTGCATTGCAGATACACAACATGCTATTCCATAATCATCTCCATAAATAGGTCTCATTACATCGTCATTTTCATATTGAAGTGCATCTGTTTCTATTGACATTTTAGTACAATATTTTTTAAATGCTTCTGGAAGTTTTTCAGACCACAAAACAGTCATATTAGGTTCTGGTGCTGGTCCTAAATTTGTTAAGGTATGAAGAAATCTAAATGAATTTTTACTTACTAAGGTTTCTCCGTTTATTCCCATTCCACCTATAGATTCTGTAACCCAGTTAGGATCTCCTGCAAACAATTCATTGTATTCTGGAGTTCTTAAATGTCTTTCTAATCTTAATTTTATTACAAACTGGTCTATAAGCTCTTGAGCTTGCTTTTCTGTTATAACTCCATTTTTTAAGTCCCTTTCGATATATATATCAAGAAAGGTTGATACCCTTCCAAGAGACATTGCTGCACCATTATTTTCTTTTATTCCAGCTAAATATCCCATGTAAGTAAATTGAACAGCTTCTCTTGCATTTGAAGCAGGCTTTGAAATGTCTATACCATAACTTTCAGCCATAGCTTTCATTTCCTTGAGAGCTTTAATTTGCTGTGAAATTTCCTCTCTTCTTCTTATTAATTCTTCTGTCATATCACCTTTTGATTCATTTAAATCAATTTTCTTTTGCTCTATTAAGTAATCTATACCATACAATGCTACTCTTCTGAAATCACCTATTATTCTTCCTCTTCCATAAGCATCAGGAAGTCCAGTAAGAAGTCCAACGTGTCTTGCAGTTCTCATTTCCTCAGTATATGCATCAAAAACGCCTTCATTGTGAGTCTTTCTGTATCTTGTAAATATTTCATATACATTGTCATCAATTTGAGAGCCATAAGCCTCTAGTGCTTGCTTTGCCATTCTTACTCCACCAAATGGATTTACCATTCTCTTTAATGGTTCATCAGTTTGAAGACCAACAATTACTTCATTATCTTTATCTACATATCCAGGTTTAAAACTATTTATACCAGAGATTGTCTTAGGGTCAGTCTTTAACACTCCACCTTTTTTAATTTCTTCTAAAATTAAGTTTTCACATTTATTCCACACAGCTTTTGTCTTTTCAGTTGGATCCTCTAAAAAATTTTCATCGCCCTCATACGGCGTATAGTTTTTTTGTATAAAATTTCTAACATCAATAGTTTCATTCCATGCTCCTGTTTTAAAATCTATCCATTCTTTTCTCATTTTATCCCATCCTCTATTTATTATTTTAATAGTTGATAATCATTTTCAATCGTGTTATAAGAATATCATATTTTAAATTTAGAGTCAATATTATTTATTTTCATATTTGTGAAAATTTTCTTACAATTATATTTAGCATATTTGAATGAAATATTATATCTTTCATAAAGAAGCTATATATTTTCAAAGTGCGGCCAACACTTATTTTCATTTTTACCATTTTATAGATTGTATAGAATAAAAAAAACGCCCAGGCTAAATTTGCCCAGGCGGTCGGCTCTCTATCAAAATCATACTCCCTGTGGTTATTCCACTTCCGCCGGTCATATGATCGATTCTATTTAAATCTTATGACAATAAAATATCATATTTAAAACTTTATGTCAATACTAAATTATATAGTTTCAATTAACAGTATTTTTCTATAATTTCTTTAAGTTCATCTTCATCTGTTTCTCCACCTAACAAAGCCGATATAACTTTTGAAGCACTTTTTTTAGATATTTTTTCTAATTCTATATTTATGCTTACACCACTTTTAGACATCAAATGCTTTAAATAATTTAATTGTTTGTCTGTAATATGATCTTCTCTTATAAAATTGCTTTCATTTTCAATTTTCCAAACTACTTGAAATATATTAGGAAGATTAAAAACATCTTCAAAATTATGCAGCATGATTTTTTTTCTCAATTTTTCATCTCTTTTTTGGAGATATTTTTTATAAAGTTCAACACTCATTCCACCATCAATAGTATCTTTTCTCACTATGCCAGCATACTTTTCCACTGATTTTAAATTGCATCTCTCAAGGTTAAGCTGCTGCTTGTATGGCTTTATAATTCTGTATAAATCAATATGCTCATCTGGTAAATTAACTTTTATTCCATACTTATCCATTCTACGTTTTATAAATGGTTCATCAAAGGCTTTACCATTATATGAACACCAAACTTTAAAATTCTTTAAATCATTAAGAAAATTTTCTAATATATTTTTTTCATCTTCTAAATTTTCCCCAAAGTACTGCTTTACAGCAAAAATGCTGCCTTTCACATAATATCCTAATGAAATTAAAACTATATTATCCTTTTCTTTGTCAAATCCAGTTGTTTCTATATCAAAATATGCTATATCGGACATGCTATAGTGCAATACTATTTGAGGAGAGATATTTATTTCATTTTCCTTTTTATTTATATACATATTTTACTCCCCCTAATAATCTACAGATTTTTATTATACACTAATTAAATTTATAATAAAATATGACGAATATAAATAATATACCTTATTTAGCTAAATTATAAAATAAAATTTTCGATATATAATCATTAAGTTTGATATATGGGTGGTAAGTTTGATATAATATTAATGTCTACTTAATGTATAGGAGTGATTTAAATGAATTTGCAAGTTAATGGATTAGATGATTTGGATTTACAAATATTAGATATTTTAGTTAAGGACTCAAGAACACCTTACTTGGAGATAGCCAGACAATGCCATGTAAGCGGTGGTACGATACACGTAAGAATGAAAAAGATGGAGGAAATGGGCATAATAAAAGGCACAAAGCTTATATTAAACAACCCAAAACTTGGTTATGATGTTTGCTGTTTTATAGGCATATATCTTGATAAGGCTGCAACTTATACAAATGTACTCGACTCTATGAGTGAAATTAAAGAAATAGTTGAACTTTATTACATAACTGGTGAATTTTCAATTTTTGCTAAAGTAATATGTAAAAGTATCAATGACCTTCAAGATCTTTTAATTAACAAAATACAAATGATTGAGGGCATACAAAGAACTAATACATTTATATCTCTTTCTCAGCCAATAGATAGAAACATAGAAATATAAAAATATTTAATTTAAACATAATATATTAAAATTTGCACATAATAATGCTGTAAAAACTATTTAAAGGAGATGTAAAACATGAAGACTTTAGACATAATTGCACTGCTTTTAGTTATAATAGGGTCTGTAAATTGGGGATTAATAGGCTTCTTTAATTTTGATTTAGTTGCAGCATTATTTGGCACTATGACCTCACTTACTAGAGTAATATATGCGATCGTTGGCATAGCTGGATTATATGCTATATCATTCTTAGGAAGAGATAGAGAAGTAAGGGTAGAAAAATAATATAATTTCAAAATTTATATGCTTTATAACAAAAGGCTGGTTCAAATTAAATATTTGTTTGAACCAACCTTACTTTTTTCATCATAATGTTTTAACTATATCTAAAAGTCGAATAGCCGCCTTTTTAGGCCCCTCTTTTTCTTCTCCCTTTATTCCAAGACGTGTCCTTATTTGTCCAACTTTGACACCTGTTTCAAAAAGCTTATTAAAATACACATCTATTAACTTCTCAGTTTCACTTTGCTTTTGAGTTGGCCCAAATGGATTTGCAAAAAATGTCTTTACAAGTCCTTTTTCTGTTGTTGTTCCTTTAGCCATTCTCGCCCCATCCTTAAACACGCCTATTGCCTTATCTACTGAATCGAAAAATTCCAATTCACTTCCGCCATCTTCGTAGTTATTAGCATATAGAAATATATCTACAGGATATCCTCTTGTTATATCGTTATAAGTAGCAACTGGTATTACAAGTCTAGCATTTGTCTTATCCGGATTCATAAATATACTTCTGTCTATCTCCCTAAAAGCATATCCAGGATCAAGATCATCAAGCCTTACGAATGCACCTGTTTCAGTACCATAACCCTTTGGCTTGTCATTTTCATTTAGTTTAATTACACCCATGTCGTCAAATATTACTGTCATATCGCTTATATATTTTTCTCCAAGTTCTCTAAATGCCTCAAGGCTTTCTGATTTTCCAGCTCCACTATCCCCCATTATTACTGCATTCACTGTTTTTCCATCTTTAGTAATTATATTTACCATGGCTCCATGGATTGGTAAATATCCTCTTTTTATCATGATCAAATTATGCAGTGTAAGCGTCATTTTTTTCATATATCCAAAGTAATCTATATCTTCGCTATAGTTTATATATCCAAGCATAATATCATTTTTCTTGTCATCATAAAATATAGTTCTAGTAGCTTCACTATTATCTTTTGCCCCAAAAACAAATATTATATCTGGTTTAGAATTTGTATATTCCTTTTCCTTAGCTATTTCAAATAAATTACACAGAGTAATGCCATGGGCCATAAAATCTCTATGGAAATATACAAAAGCGAGAAGTTCTCCAACCTTTATAGGAAAACAAAACCAATGATCTCTATTTATCCTACAGTTTAACGGATTCTCAAATACCTCCGAAAAAGTTCCATCTCTTTTTATTTTTTTAGGGTAAGATATAAAAGGTGGATCTATGAAAACAGAATCAATCACAGGAACTCCATTTAAACATTCATACCCCTCTGGATACTTCCACTTTATACTATTAACTATAAGTCCTGCATTCGCTCCTGCTGGAAGCTGTCTATAAACTTTAGGCTTTTCTCCTTGAATATTCTCCTCAACTTTTCTATATGTGCTAAGTATAAGCTGTGAAAACTGCGTATTCGAATCTACAAAACTTACATTTTCTAAACCATCATTAATTTTACTATTATGAATTATGGTATATCTCTCAAGTTTTCTCCAAAATCCATATATATCTTCCGTTATTTTCGTAAGTGAATCTGGATTTTGTAGTAAAGTTTCATATTTAGGATTAATTTTGATGACCTCTTCTCTTGTAAAAACAAGCAATAGTTTAAATATTTCCACTACCTTATCTACAATTTCATCATCATCATTTTCCTTAATTGCCTTTTCAATATATTTGAAATCATTTGAATTTCTAAATTTTATATTTTTTATAAAGGCACTTATGATTTTTTTAAATCCACTACTATTTAATACTTTTTCTGAAGTATCACAATATTTAGCTGTGAAATTAATTATTACTTTATCATTGCTCATGGAAAATTCTTTCTGCATATTATTATAACCCCCTAATGCGAAAAATGAAATCTGAACAGTTGTAATTATTCAATTTCAACCACAACAATGAATATTATACCACAACTATGAAATTTTTTCATTACAAACACTTCATTTTATGATTTTTTGTTAATGTTTTCCGTTATTATTTCATTATTTTCTTTATTCCTTTTTTCAAAATTTCATTATAATCTATGGAATCATAAACATCTTTTTCAAATAAATCACTAAATTTTTTAAATTCTTCTATTGATATGTCTTCTATACTTTTCTGATTTTCTTCACAATAAATCACTATCTCACCAGAAATTCTATGCGCATCTCTAAAAGGTATTCCTTTTTTAACAAGATAGTCCGCGACATCTGTTGCATTTAAAAATCCCTGTTTTACAGCTTCCTTTAGTTTTTCTTCTCTTACTGCCATTGTTGAAATCATTCCCTGCATAACCATTAGACACATTTCTAAAGTATCTGCTGCATCAAAAAATTGCTCCTTATCTTCCTGCATATCTTTATCATATGCAAGTGGCAATCCTTTCATTACAGTAAGCATTGCCATAAGACTTCCATAAACCCTTCCTGTCTTTCCACGAATAAGCTCAGCTGCATCAGGATTCTTTTTTTGAGGCATTATACTGCTTCCTGTTGAAAACTTATCATTCATTTCAATGAAGTTAAATTCTTTAGTACTCCAAATAATAAGTTCTTCACTTAATCTGCTTAAATGCATCATACAAATTGAAAAATCTGAAAGAAGTTCAATTATATAATCTCTATCACTAACTCCATCCAAAAAATTATCTACCGGCCTTTTAAAACCAAGTTCTTTTGCAGTAAATTCTCTATCTGTATCATATGTAGTTCCTGCAAGTGCACAACATCCAAGCGGACTTTCATTTAAAATTTCCACTGCATTTTCAATTCTCATCTTATCTCTTTTAAGCATACTATAATAAGCCATCATATGGTGAGTAAATGTAACCACCTGTGCCCTTTGCATATGGGTATAACCTGGCATTATATATTTGTTTTTTTCACCTTTTTCTTTTAGTGTTTCAAGCAAATTATCTATACATTTTATTATATTCATTGATGTTTTTTTAGCATACATTTTCATATCAACTGCTACCTGGTCATTTCTACTTCTAGCAGTATGAAGTTTCTTACCATCTTCCCCAATTCTCTCAATCAAATTGGTTTCTATAAAGCTGTGTATATCTTCATAATCGCCATCTATTTCAAGTTTTCCTGCATTAATATCTTCTAATATACTTTCTAGGCCATTAATTATATTTATGCACTCATTTTCATTTATTATTCCACATTTAACAAGCATTTTTACATGTGCAATGCTTCCAGTGACGTCTTCTAAAAACAATCTTTTGTCAAAGCCTAGGGAGGCATTAAATTCCTCCATAAGCTTACTTTCACTTTCTCTAAATCTTCCACCCCAAAGCTTCATTATTTATCACCCAAATGTTTCATAGCCTTTATTTTACTTGGAAGACTGAATAAATTTATAAATCCTTCTGCATCTTTATGGCTGTATAACTCACTAGCACCAAAAGAAGATATTCCTTGATCATAGAGTGCATATTCTGTATCTATTCCTGCCACTTTTATATTTCCTTTATATAATTTAAGCTTTACTGTTCCTGTTACATTTTCTTGAGTTTTATCTACAAATGCATCAAGTGCTTCTCTTAAAGTAGTAAACCATAATCCATCATAGACAAGTTCTGAATATTTATGTGCAAGAACTTGTTTATATTGATATGAATATTTTTCAACTGTCAAAAATTCAAGTTGATTATGAGCCTCATAAAGAACTGTTCCACCTGGAGTTTCATACACACCTCTTGATTTCATTCCTACAAGTCTGTTTTCTACAAGATCTGCAACTCCTATGCCATTTTCTCCAGCTATTTTATTTAATGCCTGCATAAGTTCTACTGGAGATAATTCTTTTCCATTAACCTTGTATGGAATTCCTTTTTTAAATGATATACTTAAATAAGTAACTTCATCTTTTGCCTTTTCTGGTGGTATAACCATTGAGTACATTTCTTCCTTATGCTCATTTTTAGGATCTTCAAGATCTCCACCTTCATGGCTTGTATGCCATAAATTCTTATCTTCTGAATATATTTTTTCTTTTGTTACAGGAACTTCTACTCCCTTAGATTTTGCATAATCTATTTCTGCTTCTCTTGAATCAATATCCCAAATTCTCCATGGTGCTATAATTTTTATATAAGGGTCCATTGCTGCTATTGCTGTTTCAAAACGAACCTGATCATTTCCCTTTCCTGTGCAGCCGTGGCATATATAAGCTGCCCCTTCTTTATGTGCAATTTCAACTAATTTTTTTGCTATGAGAGGTCTTGCAAATGATGTTCCTAAAAGGTATTTGCCTTCATAAACAGCATTCCATTTTATTGCCTGATATAAATAATCTGTTACAAACTCTTCCTTTACATCTTCAACATATATTTTAGCAGCACCACTCTCTATTGCTTTAACTTTAACTTTTTCCATATCATCATCTTGACCAACATTAACACATACTGCTATTACATCTACATCATAATTATCTTTAAGCCATGGAATTGTTACTGAAGTATCCAATCCTCCTGAATATGCTAAAACAACTTTTTCTTTCATAATAACAATCTCCTTTTCATATATAATAAAAAATTAATTTCCATTAGTTAATGATTATTATTATACAACTTCTATCATAAATATTCAACATAATTTATAAATATTCATCTAAAAAACATAGAGATAGCTCTTTTAATTTAATATCTCAGCAAATTTTTAAGCATGGTTTTGCATAAAAAATAGCAGATAATTTTGTTTTTATGCAAAATTATCTGCTATCCCATAAACCCTGCTAAAGGTTTTTAATTACTTCTTCTGTAAATTCATCAGTGGTAGCTTTTCCACCAAGATCAACTGTAACAGTCTTGCCCTCTTTTAGAACATTTTTTATTGCCGTATCAATTTTATCAGCAGCTTCCATTTCGCCAATGAATCTAAGCATCATAACACCTGATAGCATTGCAGCAGTTGGATTTGCAATATTTTTGCCTGCAATGTCCGGTGCTGAACCATGAATAGACTCAAAAACTGATATTTCATCACCTATATTAGCTCCAGGAGCCACACCAAGCCCTCCAACAAGTCCAGCAGCCATGTCAGACAATATATCTCCATAAAGATTAGGCATTACTAACACATCGTAATTTTCTGGGCTTTGAACAAGTCTCATGCTCATGGCATCTACGATCATATCTTCAAAATTTATATCTTCATACTGTTTTGAAATCTCTCTTGCACATTCCAAAAATAATCCATCAGAGTATTTCATAATGTTAGCCTTATGAACAGCAGTAACCTTTTTTCTATTTTGTTTTTTAGCCATATCAAAAGCAAATTTTGAAATTCTTGTACTTGCTTCTCTTGTAATAATTTTTATACTCTCTGCTGCATAATCTCCTATTTTATGTTCTACTCCTGCGTAAAGATCTTCTGTATTTTCACGTACGATTATCAAATCAACATTATCATATCTTGTAGGAATTCCTTCATACGTCTTTATTGGTCTAACATTTGCATATAAATTAAAAGCTTGTCTAAGTGCAACATTTACACTTCTAAATCCTGAACCTACTGGTGTAGTAACTGGTCCTTTAAGTGCTATTTTATTTTTTCTTATACTTTCAAGAACGTAATCTGGGAGTGGAGTTTTATATTCATCCATAACCTTTGCTCCTGCTTCAACCACATCCCATTTAACCTTAACTCCTGCTGCTTCTATTACCTTTCTTGCTGCTCCCGTAACTTCTGGTCCTATTCCGTCGCCAGGAATTAAAGTTATCTCATGTACATTTCCCATACTTTTACCTCCAAATTTATATATTATATCCTATGCATTTTGCTTTTTTATTTGATTTAACTTTCCACCGCAAATAAGCATATCCTTTTGTCTTTCCGGTATATCTAAAATCATCTCATAATTTTCATTCTTTGTTTCATTGTATACAGTAACAATTCCATCATTAATTTGTTTTACAACATTATCTATCACAAGCTTATCATTATTTTCTATCTTATCATAGTCATCACTATTCTTAAATACAATAGGAACTATACCATTGTTTATTAAATTTGCCTTGTGTATTCTTGCAAATGATTTAGCAAGTACAGCTTTTATTCCAAGATACAAAGGCGCTAATGCCGCGTGTTCTCTACTTGAACCTTGTCCATAATTAGCTCCTCCAATTATAAAGCCTCCGCCATTTTCCTTTGCTTTTTTAGGAAAATCAGGATCACATGGAGTTAAGCAGTAATCTGCAAGATGAGGAATATTTGATCTAAATGGAAGAAGTTTTGCATTTGAAGGCATAATATGATCTGTTGTTATATTATCCCCAACCTTCGTAAGTGCAATTCCTTCTAATTTAGCTGCTATAGGTTTCGCCTTAGGAAATGGCTTAATATTAGGTCCTCTCACAATCTCCACTTCTTCCCCATTTTCAGCTGGTGGAACAATTAAATTATCATTTACAAGAAAATGTTTCGGAAGTTTTACTTCAACCTTACAATTAAAGGTAGTAGGATCTGTTAAATATCCTGTTAAAGCTGATACCGCAGCTGTTTCCGGACTCAAAAGATAAACCTGCGCAGAAACAGTTCCAGATCTTCCTTCAAAGTTTCTATTAAAAGTTCTTAATGATACACCATTAGTACATGGTGACTGACCCATTCCTATGCAAGGGCCACATGCACATTCAAGTATTCTAGCTCCCGACGCTACAAGTTCTGCTAATATTCCATTTTCAGCAAGCATAGTTAGAACCTGCTTTGAACCTGGTGCTATTACTAATGAAACATTTTCAGCTATTGTTTTTCCTTTTAATATTTCTGCAACTTTCATTAAATCAAATAGGGATGAATTAGTGCAACTTCCTATAGCAATTTGATTTACTTTTAAATTAGTTATTTCCGAAACCTTCTTAACCTTATCAGGACTATGTGGACACGCAACTAGAGGCTCCAATTCATTTAAATCTATAGTTATAGAATCATCATATACTGCATCATCATCTGGTTTTACAACTTTAAAATCCTCTTCTCTTCCCTGAGCTTTAAGAAATTCAACAGTATTTTCATCACTTGGAAAAATTGATGTAGTTGCTCCAAGCTCTGCTCCCATATTACATATGGTTGCTCTTTCAGGCACAGATAAAGATTTTACTCCTTCTCCAACATACTCAAAAACTTTTCCAACCCCGCCTTTTACTGTAAGCATACTTAATACCTTTAATATTATATCCTTAGCAGATACCATGGGTTTAAGCTTTCCTAATAAATTAATTTTAATTACCTCAGGCATTATTATATAATATTCTCCTCCGCCCATTGCTACAGCAACGTCAAGTCCACCTGCTCCTATTGCAAGCATTCCCATTCCTCCTGCTGTAGGCGTATGACTGTCTGAACCTATAAGTGTCTCTCCAGGTACATCAAATCTCTCAAGATTAACCTGATGGCATATTCCATTTCCAGGCTTTGAGAAGTATATTCCATGTTTTTTGGCTACAGTTTGAATATACAAATGATCATCTGCATTCTCAGGACCAGTTTGAAGTATATTATGATCAATGTAGGCAACAGATCTTTTAGTTTTTACTTTGTCTATTCCTAAAGCTTCAAACTGTAAATAAGCCATAGTGCCCGTTGAATCCTGTGTAAGAGTATGATCAATTTTTATTCCAATCTCATTACCTTTTTTCATTTCACCAACTACTAAATGATTTTGTATAATTTTTTCTGTCATTGTTAAACCCATTATATATATCACTCCTTGCATAAAATTAACTTGCTCTAGTTTTTTCTATATCAATTAACTCCTCAAAATATCTTTTAACTTCAATTTCAAGTTCTTTATTTGCTATAGGTGTTGTCCTGCCTTTTTCATACTGCGCATCAACCCAATTTTTTATTTTCAAGATTCTTTCATCTTTTTTACTTACTTTGTCCTTTTGCGGAAGCTTAAAATAAGTGTTAATCCATGCTGCTATACCAGCAAGTCCTGAATATTCATTAACAGCTACAACTACAGGTCTGTTTAATATTTTATCTGTATCAAATATATTATAAATTTCCTCATCCTTCAATATTCCATCTGCATGAATTCCAGCTCTTGTGACATTAAAGTCATCTCCAACAAAAGGAGTTCTAACAGGTATCTCATATTTCATTTCTTTCTTAAAATATTCTGCAATTTCAGTAATCACTTCGAGATTTATATTCTTCTTACCTTTTAGTTGACAATATTGAAATATCATGCCTTCTAATGGACAATTTCCAGTTCTTTCACCTATACCAAGTAATGTAGTATTCACCGATGAACATCCATATAACCACGCTGAAACAGCATTTGGTACAACACAATAAAAATCATTGTGTCCATGCCATTCTAACGCTTCTGATGGCACATTGCAAATTCTTTTAAGTCCACCTATTATACCTGGAATACTTCTTGGCATTTCTACACCTGGAAAACTTACTCCTAATCCAAGTGTATCACACGCTCTTATCTTAACTTGAATATTATACTTTTTACTCAAATCCATAAAGTTATTTACTAAAGGAGCAACAAATCCAAAGAAATCAGCCCTGGTGATGTCCTCCAAATGACATCTTGGAACTATTCCATTTGAAAGAGCCTCTTCAACAATTTCACTGTATTTTTTCAAAGCTTCTTGTCTATTAAGACCTAACTTCTTAAAAATATGATAGTCGGAGCATGACATTAATATTCCTGTCTCTTTTACATGCATTTGCTTTACTAATTTAAAATCATTTTTATTAGCTCTTATCCATGTAGTTATTTCAGGAAATTTATACCCCTTATCCATACATCTTAAAACTGCTTCTCTATCATGTGCGTTATACAAAAAAAATTCAGTTTGTCTAATTACACCAGAATTGTTATCAAGTTTATTTAAATAGTCATATATTTTAACTATCTGTTCCACTGTAAAGGGAGTCATAGATTGTTGACCATCCCTAAATGTAGTATCTGTTATCCATATGGATTCCGGTAAATCTATGCGGTTTTCACTACCATCAAATCTAATCTTAGGAACTTCAGAATATGGGAATATCTCTCTGTAGAAATTCGGTTCTTTACCTTCATTTACATAATTAAAATTATTCATTTTAACACTTTCACTTCCTACCCAAAAATAAAAATGACTTATTTTTTTAAAATTATTCATCTTAAAACATTAGTATATACAGCATTTATTGTATAAATATTATACATATTGAGTTTATATTAATTATTTATTTAATATCTATAGGTTTTTTAATAAGTATAATAGCTTTTATATGAATATATTAACATATTAAATTTATTATTTCAATTATGAATTTTGTATTTTTTGAATTTATTTATATATAAAATTTCATTTTATTTTAGAATCTACATGCATTTATAGATTTTTGCAAGTGAATTATTATTAGCATGAAATTTAATTTATAGGTATTACAAAATATCACACTTATTAAAACAAAGCCTAAAAAAAATACATACAAAATGATTAAATCGTTTTGTATGTATTTATAAATACAAATCCTATTTTATTGTTTAATAACTTTAAGTTCATCATTTATTTTATTCCTAAGCATTTCCGACAAATCTGCTCTTTGTTTTCTATCCATCTCACTAATATTAATTGGCTTTAAAATTGACATTTCAACGGTCCCAGATTTTAATTTACCGTTTCCTTCTTCAAAAATTTTATAAGTTCTATCTAAAACTATTGGAACTATAGGTACATCTGTTTTAGTCGCAAGCTTTAATGCTCCCTTTTTAAATTCTCCAAGTTCACTTGCCTTGCTTCTAGTTCCTTCCGGAAAAATAACCATAGAATAACCATTTTTAATATTTTCAACACCTTGATTAATAGCCTTAAGCGAATCTCTCACATCACTTCTATTAATAAAAACACAATGCATTTTTTTCATCCAGCTGCTTACAATTCTTAATTTTAAAATTTCTTTTTTAGCTAAAAAGCCTATGTGCTTATCTATATTGGCAAGTATTACTAAAAAATCAAAATTTCCTTGATGATTGGAAACAAAAACACACGTTCCATCAGGTATATTTTCAAGTCCCTTTATATTTACTTTTACTCCAACTGTCTTAAGTATATTTCGGGACCAGCTCATAACAATTTTATGAACTAATTTTTCATACTCATCCTCACCTTTGTATCGTTTTACATATGCAAGTCTTATTTGAAAAAATAATGTTATAACTATATAAATTCCAAAATAAACATATAAAAAAATCGTTTTCATATTTATACCTCTAATTCTTCAAAAAATAAAATGGCTCCGCGAAAAGGATTCGAACCTTCAACCTATCGGTTAACAGCCGAGTGCTCCACCGTTG
>NZ_JAJNKE010000079.1 GCF_021043395.1 Clostridium guangxiense | reverse complement strand
ACCCTTCACCTTTCGCATAGCGAAAACCTTAGTCTTTTAACAAACGAAGTGAGTTAAAACCCTTCACTATAGTGCTCAACAAATTCCAGTTTGTAAGGATAAATTTGGCATTGGTAATTTAAATATTTCAGCTTGTTTATCTATAAACAAGTTACAATAACGGAGGTAATCAATATGATATTTAAATCTGAAATTTTTGATAAGCTTCAATTTCTTTTTGAAACTTATAAATTCAATGATCATAATCTTCACTGTATTATACACTTTGATGGTAACATTAATAAAATAGCTTTAAAAAAAGCTTTAGCTATGACCTTAGACGTCGTCCCTATACTAAGCAGTAAATACGTAGAAAATATCAAAGAACCACGCTGGGAGAAAGTAGATAGTTCAAGTTTCAAAGATATACTAACTTTTACAAACACTAAAAGTGAATTTGATACATTTATGACATCAAGAACTAATGAAGCCACTGGACCTCAAGTAAAAGCTTGTCTACTTAGTTCAACCAAAGATTCCTTGTGCATACTTATGAACCATATGATATGCGATGCTGCTGGCTTCAAAGATTACCTCTATTTACTGTGCAGCTTATATTCAAATTTATTAAAAAATTCTGACTACACAATAAATTACCTTCTTAATGGGAATAGAAGTATAAATGTTGTAAATAAGCAATTTAACTTTAAAGATAAATTTAAAGCTCTTATGTTTCAAGGAAAAGAAAGTAATGGTTTTATTAATTTGAACTTTCCAATGAGTACTGCAAAAGAAGTTCAACCATTTATATTAACACATGAAATTCCACAAGATAGATTTTTATCTATTAAAAAATACTGTAAGAATCGCAAGGTTACAATTAATGATGTAACTCTTACTGCCTTCTACAGAGCACTTTATAAAATTCTAAATAAAAATAGACTCAGTATATCAGTAGCTGTAGATATGCGTAAGTATTTAAAAAACAAAAATATCAATGCGCTTACCAATCTTAGCGCCACAGTTATTAGCAATCTAACTCTTGAACCTAATGATACCTTTGATGATACCACAAAAAAGGTTAACGATGACATGAATTTAAAAAAGAAAAATTTTATTGGACTAAATGCCTTCGTTAAAATTTCACTGCTCTTTAAATTATTTAACTACAAGCATGTTAAAAAGTTACTTAAAAATGGTTTTAAAAACCCACAAATAGGCATGACCAATATTGGAATTCTAGATTCTAAAAAGCTTTGTTTTAAAGGCACACAAATAATTAATGCTTATACGTTCGGTTCAATGAAATACAAACCCTACTTTCAGCTGGCCTTGACAAGTTATAATAATATTATGACCTTCACTGTAAACTTATACGGTAATTCAAAGGACAAAGAAAATATAGAAAACTTCTTTATTTTATTGGATAGTGAACTTCCAAAATAAAAAAACAGGAGATATTATTTATGAGAAAAAAATATATTGATTGGTTAAGGATTATTTGTATACTTTATTTACTTCCCTTCCACACTGCTAGAATTTTTGATGCTAATGAAGCAAATTATATTCAAGGAAAGTCAAATGCATTTTGTACTACACTAATAAATTCTTCTTTATGGTTTATGCCACTTATGTTCTTACTAGCTGGAATGTCTTGTTACTTTTCGCTAAAAAAGCGCTCCAATAAAGACTATTTAAAAGAGCGCTTTTTGCGTTTGTTTATTCCCCTTATTTTCGGAATAATTATTTTTCTACCACCAGAAGGATACTTTGCATATAAATTTCACTCTAGCAGCACTTTAAGCTTTATAGCCTATTTAAGAAAATTTTTCTTGGGCTTTTCTGATTTAACAGGATACCACGGAAGCTTTACCCCTGGAGCCTTATGGTTTATTTTGTACTTATTTATTATTTCTTTAATTACTTTACCAATTATGAAAAAACTTTCAACACATAATATTAGATTATTTAAAGCACCATTTAAAATACTACTTATATGTATTCCAATTACTGTAGCTTCAGCATTGCCAAGTATAACTGGCAAAAACATATTTGTATATGGAATTTATGTGATTTTAGGTTTTCTAATGGCTTCAGATGATAGTATTCTAGGCATTCTTGAAAATCATAAAAACTTCTACCTTATATGCTCAATTGCTGGATATATAATAATTTTCATTGAAATAAATTCAATAGGCTGGCAGCAAGGTTTTAGCCTTCTTGGAATAATTTTTTCTTTAATATATTACTTTACTATATGGGCTTCACTACTTACATTTATAGGTTATGGTAAACGATACTTAAACTTTGAGCCAAGCTTTCTTTCATATCTTTCCCATGCATCCTTCACAATATATATAGTTCATCAAACCTATATTGTTATATTTGCATATTTCATTTTAAAGCTAACAAAGACTTTTATTCTTCAATATATTGTAATTATATTCCTTGCACTTACATCTAGTTTAATAACCTATGAGGTATTAAAAAGATTTAAAGTATTTAGATTTATGTTCGGAATCAAGTCATAGATGTATTTAAACTATAGGAACCCAAACTTCAATATTACTTTGATTATGCTCATCCATTTCTTCACCATATCGTATAAAGTCAAATTTGGCGTTTTCATTAAATTGACAACTGGATTCCGGGAACCATTCCTTATAAATATAATCCATGACTGGCTCAAGTGAATCTTCAGATTTACCTTTATACGTAAACACTACATATTTTCCTGCTGGCAATGTTATTGTGCTCATGCTTGGCGAAATTTCTTCGGACTTTGAAACTTCAACTGCTGCATAATACTTAAATGCTGGAACACTGTCCTCAAATGTAAAATTCTTTGAATAATCATTAAGAGCAACCGTATAATCCATACATACTCTATTTTTTATTTTATTTTTTTCCTTGTGAAGCTTGCCCCATAATTGAGGTATTATCTGAAAACCTTCCTTTGTATTACCCATAAACCCAACAATACAAATTTCCTGTTTTTCAATAATTTTAATATCCATAATTCTATCCCCTTTTAGTTTTTTAAAGTTTCCTTTCATATCAAACTTCAACTGAATTGGATGAAATTCATGATTTTTTCTAAATTTCTGTGGCGTCATTTTATAAAGTTCCTTAAAAGCTGTGGTAAATGCTTGCTGAGAATCATAACCACATTCCAGCGCAATTTCTAAAATAGAATCATTTGAAGCGAGCAGCCTTTTTGCAGCTTCAGTAAGTTTACGCCTTTTTACATATTGATGAACTGAAAAACCAATTAGATTTGTAAACATTCGATGCAAATGATATTTTGAATCCCCCGCAGCACTTGAAATTTCATCAAGACTAATTTCTTTATTTATATGTTCTTCAATAAAATCAATCACAAATATAATTGTCTTTATATTGCTTTCCACCTTACTCCCCCCTCTTTTCTCCTATATTATCACTTGTAAATTAATAAATCTTCATATTTCTTGCTGTCTTAATTTTATATAAAGGAATATTTTTTAGATAATCCATTATAATATCATTGTTCCTATAAAGCTTCTCACCTAAAATTCCGTAGGCACTAAAATTTTTTCCTTGCACTACCGTGGGAGCGAAGTAACAATGCTGAAGGAGCGATTTAAAAAAGTCCTAATAAATCTTGGTAAAAAATCACAAAATACTTAGATATTTCAATTGTCTGAGTATCTTTTCAGCGAGTTATTGAAATATCTTAGGATTTTGTGATTTTTTTACCTTAGATTTATAGGACTTTTTTAACGCGACGAAGCATTGTTACTTCACCTTTTTACTTTTGTGCTAGTAATTCATCAATTAATTCTTTAACTTCATCTTCACATTGACCACAAGCAGTACCAACTTGAGTAGCTTCTTGCACCTCATCATATGTTGTAGCTCCATTCTCCACAGCCTTCATTATGTCTTCAACCTTAAGATCAAAACATCCACATATTATTTCGTCCTTATCTCTCATTTTAATTCCTCCTTTTAATTACTTGACCCTATAAACTACCGAAATTTATATGCACTAAAATTCATAAAAGTAACATTTTCATGCAGTTTATCTTTAGGGTAATAAATTTATCTAGCATTAATTAGTTTCACCCATTTATTGCTTTAATATGTAGGGTATATAAATTATTATAAAAATTTTAATTATTTAATTAGTTAAGGTTTTATAGTATTATTATTTTAAATACATTGTTTGGAGGTTATACGATGATTGATTTATTAAAGACAAGAAGAAGCATTAGAAAATACAAGGATAAAGAAATTGAAAAAGAAAAAATTGATACGCTTTTAAAAGCAGCTCTTTTATCACCATCCTCTAAAGGAAGAAGACCATGGGAATTTATAGCTGTCACAGATAAAAATTTACTTGAAGGTCTCTCTCAAAGTAGAGAATTTGGAAGTCAATTTTTAAAAGGCGCTCCTCTTGCAATAGTTGTTCTCGCTGATAAAAATATTGACGTTTGGGTGGAAGATGCCTCCATCGCAGCAACTATACTTCATTTAACTGCACACTCAATGGGTCTTGGCTCTTGCTGGGTTCAAGTTCATGAAAGAATGCATACTGAAACTGAAACAACTTCCGATTACATAAAAAAACTTTTAGATATACCTGAAAAATACAACGTTGAATGCATGGTATCAATAGGCTATCCTGATGAAGAGAAAAAGCCCTATGAAGATAAGGATTTACTTTATGATAAGCTCCACTTTAATAAATTTTAAAAGTATAGTGAATAATTATTATTTTGTACGCAATTTAGAAATATTGCGAAGTAATACTGCTTTGCAACATTAAAAAAATTCTATAAATCTAAGGTAAAAAAATCATAAAATC
>NZ_JAJNKE010000078.1 GCF_021043395.1 Clostridium guangxiense | reverse complement strand
ATACCATCAATAAAGCACCAGCAAAAGCTGGTGCTAATAATTAAAACTTTTTGGGACATTTTCAAAAATGCTTGACACACTTTTTAAAATATTTTTTTCAGAACTCATTAATCAATGTCATCTTGCAACAACGTTTAACATAATAACATGTTTTTTTATATTGTTTATTTAAAAATATTTCGTTATACTAAAGCATCTTATTTATACTTATTATGTAGTTAAAATGCTGTCTATTTCACATATAGACACTCTAGGACAAGTATACATGTATGGGTTTCGAGCAACAGTTTATTATTTTTCTAAGATTTAAAACAATCACGCTTTTATACTTAGCAATATTATATATATATCACTAAAAAACACTGCCGCATTGGCATATTTTTTATAGCAATGCGGCAATGCTATTTAGGGTATGTTTCACACTACTTTTGCTCTTTTATATCCCTTAAGTCTATAGATTGATACTATCTTAGTATCTTCTTCATATATTAGGTATTTACTAAATAACGTCCTGGCAATATATCTTTTTCCTTTTGACCAATTATCTATTTGTCTTATAAGTATTATTCTTTTTATTCCGAATAATTTTAATCGATTCTTATCCATACATATATATCTATCTCAAGCTTTTTTACTCTATTATAACATTTTATGTAATATATGAGAATACATAAGTGCATTTATATTATTTTTTCTATTATTCATACTTTTACTCTTTTTTAGGAACTTTAAAATTATAAATTCCAAATTTAAATTTGATTCAGAGTATAGTAAATATGTAAAAACATCTTTAGCTATTAATTGTGAACTGAACAAGTATTATTTGTATAACCTTGATATTTGTATTTTTTAGTTTGGAAGTAATCTCATATAGATAAGAACGGGAAAAATTTAAAAAACGGATAAGTTAAAAGTAAGATCAAGCTATGAAAAAAATGATTTATTTGCTTAATGCGGGAATAAAGTGCAGGAAAAGAAAAAAATAAAGGCTGATAAGCTACTATCAGCCTTACGCAATGCCTTATTTTATATGTTTATTTGGTGCGCCCAGAGGGAGTTGAACCAACGACCTCCAGATTCGTAAAGGCACGTTTTTATATAATTTATTTAGTTTTATAACTGGCCATTTATCTGTATTTATGCTTTATATGGCAATGTACAGTTCATTTAAAAAATACGGTTTTCGCATTCGGTTGTGTTATTGTTGTGTTATTTTATTGTACGCTGAAAGCATTGAATTCCAAGCAATTCAGGTATGTATTTAAAGCCACATATTAGCCTTATAAATGTGTTTTGTTTTTATTAGTATAGCTATAATATTTTTTATTATATTTGTTCTATATGCCTTTATACTTGATAAAATTATATTGATACAGGATACCTTATTATGTTAAACTACTTACATACAATTCAATATAGTTGTGCGTGGGCAACTGGCATTGCTATCTCTTTTATAAGGGAGGTGATGCATATGTACGAGATGTTTATAGTAGTTTTTTCTGCTCTATCTTTTTTGATAGCATTGATAAACTTAATTGTCGTGCTAATAAAGAACATAAAAAAGTAGCCCACCTGCGCAATTGGTAATGGCTACTTTTTAAAACATTAAATTTTAAGCTATGCCAGTTGTCTTTAACAACTGAGTTGTATACTACAGGGTGTTACCAGCACCCTGTTTTTATGTCTAATTTTATAATTATCTTGTAATAGCAAATATTACACAATTTATAAATATGCCACATTCACTATATAATAATTATATTATTATTATTATCATTTTACAAGGATTTTATTTAATATTATTTATCATTTTTATCATTTTTATCATTTGATTTTTCAATATCATCTTTTAACATATCAATTCCTTCAGATAGGGCACTTATATTAAAACAATGATATATATTCACAACAAAACTTTTGGTTTCAAATATTGCAAATACATTAATCTCTATGTACACAATAATAAATATAAAGGCTAAGATATTTATTATTGTAACATTTATATTTTTAATGCAGCTATAATCTATATTTTTTAAGGTAATAATTAATATAAAATTTAATAATATAATAAATAAATACATTATACTAATAATAAAAAAATATAAATTATAAGTTTTAAAATCACTATTTTTCCCTATTTTGCTAATTAACATTTGTTTTAACAAATTGGCTCCTACTAATGCTTGAAAAAGAGCATATCCAGTAAATATTATTCCAAATAAATCTTTAATTACATCATTTGATAATTCAATAATTGACAAAAATTCTTCTAAAGTATTTTTTTTAAAAGCAATATTAAAAACAGGAAATATAATTATCACTAAAATTATAAGCATAAATATTATTCTACTTCTCGAGGGTTTTAATAACTTCAATCCTTCACATAATATATTGTTAAAACTTTTTTCTTTTGTTAAATCCTTTAAATTATCAGTCATTATTTCCTTCTTAGTCATTATCACCCTCTCCTTTGTTAATTTTGATTGGATATTATTCTATTAATTTGTGGTTTATTTTCTTCATAAATTTTAATGTTTTCATCACTTATTTCATTCAATTCTTTTTTATCTTTTAGCGTACTTACGACAACATTAGATACTGATCCTATTGATGTATATTCTGGAAGATCTATTGATATTTTTTCACCCATTGTTTGATGATCTATAGTACCTTTTCCTCCTGCCTTATACTCAACTTCAATTTTTGCTTCTGCAAGCCCTTTAGTGTCTGTTATCATTTCTGCAACATTTTCAAATTTAGTTGGTGAATTTATAACAAAGCTTCCCTTTTTAGCTCCAGCCTTTTCTAATTGAGTTAGCATGTCGTCATATGTATTACTCATATTAAAATCACCATTCGGATTAAATAATTTAAACGTTAATTTTCTTATTTTCTTAACAGTTTCTAATTTCTCTTTTATATCTTTCTTTGAAGGTAAATTTACTATATCAACAACAGGATATGCAATTCTTTCATTTTCTCTTTTATTTTTATTATACAATTTAACATAATTTTTAAATACATCTTTTACTGTGGCACTAAAACTTCTTATGTCTGGACTACCTTTTTGATTTGTTGTATATATCATTCTATGATTATCTAAAAAAATAGTAAAAATTGAAATAGACGCCGAATCATAGAATTTATGTGTAAATGTAACTCCCTTATTGTTATCATATTCTGTCCTTACTTCCAACTTTGTCTTTTTTACCAATATACCAACTAGCGCATATCTTTTTAAATTAACAATTTTTATTTTTACATCCTCAAAAAATTAAAATAAACCCTAGAATAGCTTTTACATTCTGTATGACTCCACATATATTAAATTATTCTTGCTTCAAATTTTAAAAATTAAGCTGTTCCCAATAAACTCATCACAAAATAAAAAGAATCTGCATTTAACAGGTCCCTTCCTATAATCTCAATATTTCACTGTTCTATATTTATAATTTATCTACTGTAACTCTAGTTTTATTGCAAACTTCTTTTTATTTTTAGTTTCAACTTTTTTGCTTGGTCGCAATCTTATTCAGATTTTAAAAAATCATATGCATCCGGATAATATTCTGGAAATAAACACTTTTCATATGGAAAATTCACATTATCTTCTTTAATCATTTCATTAATATCTCTCACAGTTAATTCATTCAATTCAGAATAAATACCAAACACTAGACCATATTTAATATAATCAGAAAACAATTCTATGGAAAAACTAAGATTGAAACTATAGATAAAATGAATGATTATAAAAATAAATCTGCTGCAGGTCTCCTTTCATCTGATGATAAAATAACCTTGCAGCAGTGGTTTAAAACATGGTTATATGAATATAGAGTAAATGATTTAAGACCTTCAAGTTTAGAGAAATATAATGGCATTTACAATAACTACATTAAAAACTCTGAAATTGGAGTTATAAAGCTTAAGGACTTAAGTACTTCAAATTTACAGGCATACTATAATGTCTTAATGAGTAAACATAAAAAAAGTCCTAACGTAATTAAGACAATAAATAAAACTATTAAGTGCTGCTTAAACCAAGCTGTCAAAGAAACATATATTTTATTTAATTGCAGCAACAATGTAATACTTCCAAAGCTGGCCAGTAAAAAGGAAGTTGAGATATTCACTGTTGAAGAGCAGCAGCAATTTATAAGATCATTGGATAATCATAGGCATAGAGTATTGTTTATATTGGTCTTTGCCACTGGCTTAAGACTTGGAGAAGTTACCGCTCTAAAATGGCATGATATAAACTTTGAAAAGAATGAGCTTAGTGTAAAAAGAACCTTTAAAAGAGTTACTATATTAGGTAAAACAGAGGGTAATAAAACTGAAATAATAGAGCAGCCACCAAAAACAGAACATAGTAAAAGAACCATTCCAATACCTTCAAACGTAATAATTGAATTGAAAAAACATAGAAAAAATCAATTAGCAGAAAAGCTAAAAAATAAGCTTATTTACGTTGATAATGACTTAGTATTCCCTAATGAAATAGGAGAACCAACAGATCCTAGAAATTTAGATAGGAGCTATGCAAGAGCTTTAAAAAATGCTGGTATATCACATAAAAAGTTTCATGCTTTGCGCCATACTTATGCGACAAGATTATTCGAGGCTGACGTACCATTAAAAACAGTTCAAGAGCTTCTTGGTCACTCTGATATATCAATAACTGCTAATATATATACTCACGTTATGCCTAAACAGAAAATAGCAGCAGTAGAGAAAATTAATAGCTTATTTGCTTTATAGCTTCAATAAGCTATTTTTATTTTTTGCTTTTAAAATCATACTAAATTATAACTTTTTCCTGTGGGTTGTGTTACGGTTGTGTTATTTTATAAAAAAATAAAGGCTGATAAGCTACTATCAACCTTACGCAATGCCTTATTTAATATGTATATTGGTGCGCCCAGAGGGAGTCGAACCCACGACCTCCAGATTCGAAGTCTGTCACTCTATCCAACTGAGCTATGGGCGCTTATACGCCTTGTTTTAAATATAAAAATGGAGCGGGTAGAGGGAATCGAACCCTCGTGACTAGCTTGGAAGGCTAGGGCTCTACCATTGAGCTACACCCGCATA
>NZ_JAJNKE010000077.1 GCF_021043395.1 Clostridium guangxiense | reverse complement strand
TTATACTATAAATTTTGTTTTTGAGGACATAATCAAATGTGGTACACTAAGACATTATCACTTTTCAATCATATATTCATACGAATCACCTATTTTTTTAATTGACTTATGAACTCATCATACTTTGTTCTATCCAAAAAGTTTTTTATTGTAATAATTTGTGATGTTGCAGATGATTTTTTTGCTCTTTCTACCAAATTTTCTTGTGTGAAAACCACATCTGCATCGCTTGGAATACTATCTACAGATGAATGTTTTACTGTTATATCTAAAATACCAGCATCTTTTAATGCCTTTCTAAGTATAGATTCTCCCATTGCAGAAGATCCCATACCTGCATCACAAGCAAATACTATTAATTTTATATCTGAATATAGTGATGTCTGATTATTTTCTACCATTACATTTGATGAACTCTGTGCTTTGCTAGCGAGTTTCATTTCTTTCATCTTTTCTTTTGCTTCATCGAGATTTTGACTTTCATTCTGGTTGCCTCTCTTAATTATTACTGAAGCAACTAAGAAGGAAATTATAGTACCTACTGCAACTCCTGCTAACACTGAAAGCTGACCGCCTTTTGGTGACATAGCTAATACTGCAAATATACTACCTGGTGATGGGCTTGCTACAAGTCCTGCGTGCAATAATACAAAAGTTAAATCTGCTGCCATTCCTCCTAAAATTACTGCTATTAATAAGAATGGTTTCATTAAAACATATGGGAAATATATTTCATGAATACCACCAAGGAAATGGATAATTGCCGCACCTGGAGCAGATTGTTTAGCTGAGCCCTTGCTATATACCATATAAGCTAAAAGTATTCCTAACCCTGGACCTGGATCTGGCTCAAGCAAGAAAAATATTGATTTACCCATTGAATGTACTTGTTCAATTCCAAGTGGTGAAAATACACCGTGATTAATTGCATTATTTAAAAATAAAATTTTTGCAGGTTCAACTAACATAGCTATTAATGGAAGTAGTCCTTTTTGTGTTATTATTTGAGCACCTGTTCCAAGCGCTATAGAAATACCTGACACTACTGGTCCTATAAATGAAAATGCCAATAATGATAAAGCACCACCTATAATACCAGCAGAAAAATTATTAACTAGCATTTCAAAACCCGTTGGAATTTTTCCCTCTACAGCTTTGTCAAATTTCTTTATTACAAATCCTCCAAGGGGTCCTACAATCATAGCTCCTAAGAACATTGGTATACTTGAACCAATGATAACACCAGCAGTAGCAATTGCTCCAACAACTCCTCCTCTAGACTCATAAACAAGTTTTCCGCCTTGATATCCAATTAGAATTGGTAACATATAAGTTATCATAGGGCTTACAAGTTTTGCTAGATTTCCATTAGGTATCCAACCTGTAGGTATAAACAATGCTGTAATTAAACCCCATGCAATAAATGCTCCTATATTTGGTAAAACCATACCACTTAAAAATGCACCAAATTTTTGAATCTTTCCTTTTACTGATGAATTTCTACTTGATAATTCTGCCATTTGTTTTCCCCCCAAATTTTAAAATTTTTGTTTTTTCTTTTGTGTTTCGTGTTTCTGATATCATAATACAATTTTGTGTACTCGTTTTCAATCTAAACCACTTCAGTTTCATTTGCAATTTTAAATGACAAAATTGAAATACAATTTTCACTATTATTATTTGCTTAACTTAGGCTAAAGATTCAGGTGGTATTTATTTATGTGTGGCATAGTTGGTTATGCAGGCGAAAAAGATGCAGTATCTATTCTCCTTAGTGGACTTAGTAAACTAGAGTATAGAGGGTACGATTCAGCTGGAGTGGCAGTTATAAGCAAAATGGGCGAAATGAATTTATCCAAAAAACAAGGTAGATTAGAAAATCTAAAAACAGTGCTCTTATGCCTGTAATTTCAGTTATATCATTACAATTACTTGCATATTACATTGCAGCTGCAATTTGTACTTATTTAAAACAAAACTAAAAAAGTATATTGACATTGACGCTGCGTGAAGGTGTATATTAAATTTGTCAGGAGGTGAGAACATGGAATATACAGTGCAAAAGCTAGGAAAAATGTCTGGAGTCAGCACTAGGACACTGCGGTATTATGATGAAATTGGAATTCTTAAGCCGGCAAGAATTAATTCTTCAGGATACCGTATTTACGGAAAACAGGAAGTTAATAGACTACAACAAATACTTTTTTATAGAGAACTTGGTGTAAGCTTGAAATGTATAAAAGATATTTTAACCTCCCAGTCATTCAATAGTACAAATGCATTGAAAGAACATCGTAAAAAACTTCTGGCAAAACGTGAACAATTGGAATTATTAATTGCTAATGTTGACAAAACAATAGCAGAAGCCGAAGGGAGAATTATAATGCGTGATAAAGAAAAATTTGAAGGTTTTAAACAAAAAATGATAGATGAAAATGAAAAAAAATTTGGTAAAGAAATCAGGGAAAAGTACGGAAATGAACAAATTGATAAATCAAATAAAGTATTTAAGAATTTGACTAAGGAACAATATGATAATCTCGAAAAATTAGGTCATGATGTCATTGACACCTTGAAAGCTGCCTTTCTAACAGGTGACCCAGCAGGTAAACTTGCTCAAAAAGCTGCAGATTTACATCACCAATGGTTAAGCCTTTCGTGGGGAGAATATACAAAGGAAGCACATGCTGGTGTTGCCCAAATGTATGTTGATGATGAAAGATTTACAGCCTACTATGATAAATATCAGCCAGGATTAGCAAAATTTTTGAGAGATGCTGTTCTCATATATACTGGAATTAAAAAATAAAAAATCCTATAGGCGAAGTAACAGTTTCCAAACACTGTTACTTCGCCTATAGGATTTTTTATTATATTAGAAAAAATGTCAATTTTTATAAACTTCTTTTTCTGTGGACACCACAAATTATTACTCCTATAAAAAAGCCACAAAAAGCTGGCAATATCCATCCAAATCCATAATCAAAGCCTGGCAAATATAAATGAGCAAAATTGACAACATGCATTATTACCACATTTTTTTCAATAGACTGTGGCAGTGCTTTGCATAAATCAAAAAACGCTGCGATAATTGTTAATCCAGTTGTCCATTTATAAATATCATGCTGTTTATGTATAACTGGAGTTAATAAAGACAATACAATTAAAGTTATTGCCAAAGGATATAAAAACATAAGTACTGGTAAAGAAAATTTAATTATGTTGTTTAATCCAAAATTAGCAATTATAAATGAAAATGCTGTAAATAAAATAGCATAATTTTTATATGGAATTGATTTTGGAAACATTTCGCTGAACATCTCTGAGCAAGAAGTAATTAACCCAATAGCTGTCTTTACACATGCAATTGCTACAATAGCTGCTAGTAATACTGCACCAATAAGACCTAAATAATGCTCACTTACCATGGATAAAATACTTCCTCCATTATCAGCGCGCTTTACGCTTCCTAAACTTGCAGCTCCCATATAAGCTAATGATGCATAAATAATGGACATAAGAACAACACTAACCAAACCTGATTTACATGTTTCAATAGCAACTAAGCTAGAATTTTTAATATCCATCTTTTGTATATTAGAAATAATAATTATAGCAAAAGCTAGAGATGCTAAAGCATCCATAGTATTATATCCATCTAATAGACCAGTAGTTAATGGTTGGGTTATATATTTACCCTGAGCAGCATAGTTGTTTACTTGTCCCATTGGCTTTATAAAAGCAGCAATTAATAAAATTGATAGAAGTATTAAAAAAATAGGAGTAAGATATTTACCTACCCAATCTAAAATTCTTCCTGGTCTTAGCGAAAAATAAATAGTAAAAATAAAAAATATAGATGAAAAAATAAATAATCCCAACTTTAAATATTGGTTAGAAATAAATGGATGAATTCCAACCTCAAATGCAACTGTAGCAGTACGTGGAATTGCAAATAATGGACCAATCGTTAAATATAATAAACAGGTAAATATTTTTGAATAACGTGAGCCAACTGGACTAGTCATATCAAGTAGGCTTCCGCTTTTTGAAATTGCCGATGCGACAATTCCAACTATCGGCAATCCTACACCTGTAATTAAAAATCCGATGGTAGCTGCAAAAGTGTGACTTCCAGCTTCTTGTCCCATCTGTACCGGAAAAATTAAATTACCAGCACCAAAAAATAACCCAAAAAGCAGCGAACCTATTAACAAATTTTGCTTGAAACTTAGTTTTTCTTTCATAAAATAGCCCCCTAAAATGCTTTAATAACATATTTATTCCATACATTATAATACACTTATATAATTTAGTGAAATTCTTTTTTTCATTATACAAATATATATAAACCATTTCAACTTCATACGTTTTAGTATAACATCCATTTCATAATTATTAATATATAATTACAGTATGCTAAACCAATCTTGTACACAAAACCCAATTTTAAATAGGATAATATACTTCTTAAGAGGGAAATATATAAAGGAAAGAATTATTGACTTATGGAGGTGTTATTATGAGTATATTAGGAGATATATTTGGAAATGGTGATGATAATAAAAAGGAATCTGACGATGATGATAAAAAACTTCGTCTTCACAAAGAAGAACTTGACATTGCAAAAAATAACGTTAAAAAAGGTGAAGTAGAACTCGGTAAAGAAATTATAGAAGAACACAAAGCCGTTGATGTTCCTGTAAAACATGAAGAAGTAGTAATTGAACGAAAATCCTTAAACAATGAAGCAAGTGATACACCTATAGGTGACAGCGAAGCTATTAAAATTCCTGTCAGTGAAGAAAAGGTTGATGTAGGTAAGCATACTGTAGTAACTGGAGAAGTTTCGGCTCATAAGCGTGCCATAGAAGATACGGAGCACATAGACGAAACTCTTAAACATGAAGAAGCTCGTATAAATACGGTTGGTGATCCTAACGTAGTGGATGAAGGAACCGATCAACAATAATTACTAAAGAAAAACACCTCTCAATCCAATTTATGATTTGTGAGGTGTTTTTAAACAAATGGAGGGTAAGAGCATGGGGAAAAATTTAGCATCTCAAAATAAAACAACACTTCAAATTAAAGAAGAGCAGCTTGATATAGCTAAAAAATGGATACAAACAGGAGATGTAAAGATTCATAAAGAAGTTTTTTCTGAAGAAAAGAACTTTACTATACCTATTCAACGTGAAGAACTTGTAATAGAGAAAAAATCCATTGCACCAGATACTTCAAAGAGTAAAGCTGCAGAAACACAAGTTATACGAATACCTCTAAATGAAGAACAAGTAGAGTTTTCAAAGCACAAAGTTATTTTAGAAGATATCTCAATATATAAGCAGCAAATAGAAGATATTGAACATATTGAGGAAACCTTAAAAAAAGAAAAACCTAAAGTTAAAATTTCTGGTTCTCCAAACGTCATAAACAAATTAAGTTAAAAATAAAAAATAGCAGCTTTAACTTACTGCTATTCTTTCTATTGATCAGAATCCTCCTTAAATTTCTGTCAAGCATTTTTGAAAATGTCCCAAAAAGTTTTAATTATTAGCACCAGCTTTTGCTGGTGCTTTATTGATGGTA
>NZ_JAJNKE010000076.1:1783-5626 GCF_021043395.1 Clostridium guangxiense | reverse complement strand
GTAAAAATATTATTATAAACATCCGTTAGTAGATTTGGTCTAATCTTTATTGGTGGGTACAACTATATTATACGAGGAAAGGATTATGGTTGGAACTCACCTACTATAATAGCTTTGTTTGCAATTTTTGCGGTTTCTCTAATTGTATTTGTTATAGTCGAACTTAAGATTTCTGCACCGATGGTAGAATTTAGTCTTTTTAAAGAACCAACCTTTACAGCATCAAATATATGTTACTTAATAACAGGTTTTGGAATTATGTGTCCTCTTCTTATTTTTAATTATTACATCCAGAATGTACTTGAATATGATACCCTTAAGGCTGCTTTTATTATGATGAGTGTTTCACTTACAACTATGTTCGCAACGCCAATTGGAAGTATTTTAAGTAAGAAAATTGGTACAAGAATTGTAAATTTTCTTGGTATATTAATTCTTGGAATTGCCACGTTTAAACTATCCTATGTGAACGCAGATATGACTAAAGGAACAATGATATTGGATTTAATTATATGTGGAATAGGACTTGGTTTTTCGGTTCAAGCACTTTCTTCATCTGTTAAATTTATTCCTAAAGAAAAAAGCGGAATGGGTTCTGGAATTATAAATGCTGCTAGACAAATAGGAAGTTGTATTGGTATTGCAATACTTGTAAGTATATTAAATAGCAATGTATCTACTGCAAAGGATAATATCAAAAATAATGTGATTTCGTATATAAGCAATAAAAATGAGATAATCAAACCTGTGAGAACAGAACTTATAAAGGTAGTAAGTGACAACTTTAAAAATACGGATAGCAATAGAAATACTATATCGCAGAGTTCAATTGAAAAGTCGGTAGAAGATATAATAAAGAATAATAAAAGCTTGTTTTCTAAGAATGCATCCTTTTATAACAATGATACCTTGAAGAAATTATACGATGGAACAAGCATAATTAGAGATGGAGCATCAAAGGCAGCGAATGGTCAGAGTTCTTTAAATAGTGGAATGAAAAATTTAGATAATGGGCTGGATGGAATTTATAATGGCAGTGTTTCATTAAATTATGGATTAGGCACTTTTAATGATGGAATTAGTAAATTAGCAGCAGGAAGTCAAAAGCTAGCAGATGGAAGTCAAGGTATAACTGCATTAATTAATGGAATAACTTCCTTAGATTCTGGCTCACAAAAGCTTATAGGACAGTTTTCATCAAGTGGTGATACAAGTAAACCAAGCTTATATGATGGCATTACTTCTGTTAGTGATGGAACGCAGAAAGTTTCTAGCGGGGTTAACAATTATGTGGCTGCTGTAAATAGTACATTATATATGCTTGTAAAAAACAATGCAGATGCAGCTAAGGTACTTGATGAGTATAGAACTAATCTTAGTAAGTTAGAAAATGATAAATCACAGGATATACAGCAAATAAAAATGCTTTCAAATATGGTAAGCATTTATACCGCGGCAATATCATCTGCAAATGAAAGTGAGTTTGAAAGTAAACTAGCAGCTTCACAAAATGTTGTTTCATCAGGCCAAACTCTTAAAGCTGGAGCAGATAATCTTCAAAATGGAGCTTCTAAAGTTGAAGCACAGTTTAAGGACAGGGGAGCCTTTAAAAGTGGAGTTGCACAACTTGCAGCTGGAGCTCATAAGCTTTCTAGTGCAGCTGCATCATTTACAAAACTTCAAGAAGGAATAGGTACTATTAATACTTCAATTTCAAAGCTAAGTAATGGTTCTTCAAAATTATATGATGGCTCGTCAAATCTAAAAAATGGCATGTATAAGGCTAAAGTTGGAAATGATAAACTTGAAGATGGTTCTAGTAAACTTGTAGATGCATCTTATAAAATAAAGGATGGAACTGAAACAGTAGTAACAAGTATAGGAATGGCTGGGCAAAAAGGTGCGATCCAAAGTGTTATGAATAAGGTTAAAAGTGAAAAGAATGATAAGTTATCGACTGCTTTTAGCAAAACATTTTTAATTTCCTCAATAATAGTAATGATATCTTCGATATTTGGACTATTTACAGATAAAAATGTAAAAATAGAAGATAAGAGTAAGGAATATGATGATAAAGCTTTAAGTAATTTATAAAGGGATATACTGATGGCTTGTTTTATTGCGCAGTTTCAATTGAATTTTTCTGGTATTAGTGATAAACTACTTTATGTATGTAAATATGAGTATTTAGAATGTTTAGTCTTATTACGAAAATATAGTATGTCATCAATTTAAGATGGCATATGCATATATAGATGTGGGAGGAGGAAACTATTGAATATGATGTTCAATAGAAATAAGTATGTTAGATTTAAAGAAAATAAGAAGCAATCCTGAAGAGGTAAAAAAATCTCTTTTAAATAGAGGGGAAGATTTTGACGTTTCTGTAATTGACAGAGTTGTAAAACTTGATGAACAAAGAAGAAAAAAATTAGTTGAAGTTGAAAACTTAAAAAGCAAGAGAAATAAGGACTCAGGTGAAATACCAAAGCTAAAAAAAGCTGGCCAAAATACAGATGCATTAATGGCAGAGATGAAAAAACTTTCAGATGATATTAAAAACATTGATGCTGAAGTTTCAAAGATAGACGAAGAAATAGAGTACATAATGCTTAGAATTCCTAATATACCTCATCCAAGTGTTCCAGAAGGTAAGTCAGATGAAGATAATGTTGAAATAAGAAAATGGGGCGAACCTAGAAAATTTGATTTTGAATTTAAAGCTCACTGGGATGTTGGAACAGATTTAAACATACTTGATTTTGAGAGAGCTGGTAAGGTAGCTGGTTCAAGATTCACTTTTTACAAAGGTCTTGGTGCAAGACTTGAAAGATCTGTAATAAACTTCTTCTTAGACACACATGTAGAAAAACACGGATATACAGAAGTACTTCCACCATACATGGTAAATAGAAGCAGTATGACAGGAACTGGTCAGCTTCCAAAGTTCGAAGAAGATGCTTTTAAAGTAGAAAATAATGGATTTTTCTTAATTCCTACAGCAGAAGTTCCAGTTACAAATCTTCATAGGGATGAAACACTTAAGGCTGAAGATTTGCCTATAAAATATGCTGCATATAGTGCATGCTTTAGATCAGAAGCTGGTTCTGCTGGAAGAGATACTAGAGGACTTGTTCGTCAGCACCAGTTTAATAAAGTTGAACTTGTTAAATTTGCAAAACCAGAAGATTCATATGATGAACTTGAAAAATTAACTCACGATGCTGAGGAAGTTCTTCAAATGTTAGGTCTTCCATATAGAGTTGTTAGAATATGCAAAGGTGATTTAGGATTTACAGCTGCATTAAAATATGATATAGAGGTTTGGATGCCAAGTTACAATAGATATGTTGAAATATCAAGTTGCAGTAACTTTGAAGATTTCCAGGCTAGACGTGCAAATATTAAATTTAAAAGAGATCCTAAGGCAAAACCAGAATTTGTTCATACATTAAATGGATCTGGAGTTGCTATTGGAAGAACTGTGGCTGCTGTTCTTGAAAACTATCAGAATGCAGATGGCAGTGTAACTGTTCCAGAAGTTTTAAGACAATACATGGGAAAAGATGTAATCCTATAAGAGGTTTGGGCGAAGCCCATTATCCTTCTAGAACTATATTAAACCACTGTGTAAGTAACAGATAAAAACTTAAATTTGGAATGTTTCAAGAATAAGAGGATTGGGCGAAGCCCATTATCCTTCTAGAACTATATTAAACTACTGTGTAAGTAATAGATAAAAACTTAAATTTGGAATGTTTCAAGAATAAGAGGTTTGGGCGAAGCCCATTATCCTTCTAGAACTATATTAAACCACTGTGTAAGTAACAGATAAAAACTTAA
>NZ_JAJNKE010000076.1:0-1683 GCF_021043395.1 Clostridium guangxiense | reverse complement strand
ATTTGGAATGTTTCAAGAATAAGAGGTTTGGGCGAAGCCCATTATCCTTCTAGAGCTATATTAAACCACAGATAGCTTGGTGAAAAAATATATAAGAAACGACTGCTTTATGTATACAGCAGTCGTTTTTGTTATTAAGAAATTATCTTTAAAATTTTAGTTATGTCTCCATCCCAAATTGCATATTTGCTTGTTACTTCATTGACTTTTCTAGAAAGGTTGCTATGGATATAAATACAATCTTCTAAAGAGGCAGCTTTTGATCCTTCAACATCACACACATCATCATTTCCGACAAAAATACTTTCCTCTTTATTTAAATGTTCATTTTCTATAAGGTAATTAAAAAAAGCTTTATCTGGTTTGCAAATTTCTATATCGGAAGAACTATATAAGCCATCAAAGTAATCATGTATACCCAAATAATTCAGTTCTGGAACTGTAAATTCTCTTTGTCCATTTGATAGCATATATATTTTTTTATTTCTAGACTTTAGTTCATTTAAAAGAGATTTAACCCCTGGATAAAGTCCTATGTATTCTGTAGATAAACTTCTAAATAGCCTCATAGAATAACTAACTAATTCCTTGTCCACATTTACACATTTATCTGCATATAATTCTCTAAAAACTAATGGAAGATTTATATCACGATATTTAGTTTTTGTATTTTCATCAGTTTTATTTTTTACTTTAGTTAAATAAGCTTTTTTCAGTTCATTAGGTTTATAATTAGCTCCATTGTAGCTGTAGAAAAGTGAAAGCTTTTTCCAGAGGTTACTTTTGTTTTCATTGGTATGTATATTTACTAAGGTTCCATATAAATCGAATATAATATTTTTGTACATATAAAACTCTCCTTCGTATTTTCATATATATATAATATCATTATTTAATTTTTATATTAAGAAATTTTGTGAAAACCTTTAAAATTACATTAAAAAGTTTTTAATATAGAATAGATAAATTGATTAGCAAGTATAATTAATATAAAAAAGTATAAAAATATATTGACAGTATTCATGACAGATGATATAATATAATCTGTCGTGGTCGTGGAAAGATGGTCGAGTTGGTTTAAGGCACCGGTCTTGAAAACCGGCGTGCGGGTGACCGCACCTAGGGTTCGAATCCCTATCTTTCCGCCATATTTTATATAAAAAATACAAAGTAAAGCACATGGAGAAGTACTCAAGTGGTTGAAGAGGTGCCCTTGCTAAGGGTATAGATCGGGTGACCGGTGCGAGGGTTCGAAACCCTCCTTCTCCGCCATAAAACGCCTTTAGCTAGGTGTTTTATTTTTTAATGGAATTTGATTTTTATGCACTATTATGGTAATATAATGGTGTTCGTTAAATTAGCTACTATGCGATAGTACCTCAACTGGATAGAGGACTCGGCTACGAACCGAGGCGCTGCGGGTTCAAGTCCTGCCTGTCGCACCATATCGAATGTTTATAACGATATTGAACGTTCCGTGAATAGGAGTAACCGAAAGGTTGCTCCTATTTTCGTTGTGTAACGAAGAAAACCACTTGCTAGGCAAGTGGAATATGCCGTTGAACAGAAAAAAACTCCTATGTTAAAATATGGATCGATGTCAATATTTAGACACAAAAAGTCGAACTTTTTATGCAATTTTTCTTGATAGCTCCTCACATTGTTGAGGAGTTATATATCCAA
>NZ_JAJNKE010000075.1 GCF_021043395.1 Clostridium guangxiense | reverse complement strand
TAAAACCCTTCACCTTTCGCATAGCGAAAACCTTAGTCTTTTAACAAACGAAGTGAGTTAAAACCCTTCACTATAGTACTCAACAAATTCCAGTTTGTAAGGATAAATTTGGTATTGGTAATTTAAATATTTCAGCTTGTTTATCTATATAGATAAACCGCTTCAACTATTAAAATTCATGTGCACCATAATGCCCAGAAGATGGCATTTTGGTACAAATAAATTTTAAGTTTCACGGTGGTTTATCTTTATTACTCTCATACTTATTTGTAATAAAGCTTTGACATATCTTCAAATGTATATACTGGAACTAATCCTGCCTCTTTAATTCCACCAATTCTCTTATCAATAACAAGAACTCTGTTATTGCTTAAAATTGGATAGAATACAGCATCATCTTGCATTATTTTTTGTATTTGATTATAAATTTCTTTTCTCTTAGCCTCATCTATTTCAACTCTTCCTTCATTGAAAAGTCTATCTATTTCGGAATTTTTATAATGCATATAGTTTACTTCACTATTCGATGTAAACAATGAGTTAAATGTATCAGGATCAATTCCCATTATATATCCACCAAATACTAAATCGAAATCTGTTTGAACCTTTCTCATCTTTTCACTTAACGCTGTAGAATCCATTCCTAAAAGTTCAACATCGATACCAACTGCCTTTAATTCCTGCTGCACTATAGCTGCTTGCTTTTGCTGCGCCACATTGTTGTTTGTGTAAGCAAGTTTTAACTTCAAACCCTTTACTCCTGCTTTTTGGAGAAGTTCTTTAGCCTTAGTCATATTATAGTCATATTTTTCAGTATCACTAGATTTATATTTACTTTCATTTGGTAAGAAGGTATATACAGGCTGTGCATATTTTTCTGAAACATAAGCTGCATCTATTATTTCTTTTCTATTTAATGCATACAGTATAGCTTTTCTCACATCTTTATTTTGAACTAGCTTAGAGCTTAAATTAAAGTCCATATATGCAACTCTACCCTCACCATATGGTATAACATCTAAATTTTTATTTGATTTTTGTATTTTACTTATATCTGCTGGTTGAACTACAAGTGCATTTAACTCACCTTTTTGGAGAGCAAGTTGTGCAGTATTAGCATCTTCAATTATTCTATATACAACATTTTTAATTTTAGGTTTTCCTAGGAAATAATTATCATTTGCCACAAGTTTCACATATTGCCCTGCCTTATATTCTGCTAACTTATATGGACCAGTACCAACTGGTTTAGCATTCTTAGAGCTTTTTTCTATATTTGCTTCCCCATCATAAATATGTTTAGGCATTATAAATATATCTCCAAGAAGTTCCATTGCTGCTGAACTTACTGTAGGCAATGTAAATTTAACAGTATAATTATCAACTTTTTCAACTTTAACTGGCTTACCATCAAATATTAACTGGCTATATGCCCAGCCCCCATTTGACTCTTTAAGCATTTGATCATATGTAAATACAACATCATCTGCTGTAAATGGCTTTCCATCACTCCACTTTACATTTTTTCTAAGCTTTGCAGTATAACTTAAGTGATCAGCAGAAGGAGTCATGCTTTCAGCTAAAAAATATTGAACTTTATCAGCATTATACATATATAATGGTGAATACAATGCTTTTATTTCTGTAAGTCCATATCTATCGCTTGTAGTAATTACGTTAACTGAATTTCCTGGGTCTCCATCAATACCATAAGTAAAAGTATCAGGTTTTGCTTGTGATGTGCTATTGTTACTTGTTCCGCATCCGCTTAATACTGTTGTTGCAATAAGTAATGCTGAAACAATAGCAGTAATTCTTTTTAGTTTCATTTGTGTTCCCCCTCTTGTAAAAATTCTATCTATTTAATTAAATATTATTTTTCATATTTATTTAATATGAATTGATATAAAAAAAATTTATTTCATACAATTCTAATATGATTAATAATTTATTTACGAGTTAAATTATAACATGTTTTCATCTCATGTCAATTAATTAATTGTTTTTTAAATGTTTTTTATAAATATCACTGTATCTTTTGATAAAATTTAAATATTCATTTAATCTTATTTTCCTAGTAATCAAATATGAAATATCAGTTTAGCTCATGGATAAATTATAACATTGTTTCTAATTATGTCAATACAATTTTTAAAAGTGGAGATCATTTAATAGTTTCCGATGATTTATATGGAGACATATACAGAATATTTGAGCAAATATATAAAGACTATGGAATTACGTTTACCTATAGGAGGATGTGAAAAATATAGGTATTCTTTTTTACGAGCCGCTCATAATGCTTTATGTGCGGTGTAGTAAAACTTATAGAATACCTTTTTTCACAACCTCATATATAGATACAACTATTATTGAAAACATTGAGAAAAGCATCCAAAAAAAAACACAAAAGCAATTTAATTTACTTTTTAGCAAAAGCTGCCACACTAATTTTTTAGTGTGACAGCCCCTTTACTTTAAGCAGTCATAATTATTCTTTAATCTTATAATATATTAACCTTACTTATTTGTTAATCAACTCCAAAATATGATTAACATTTTTTTTGCCATTCCTTATTGCCAAATTAATTATAAGGCATGCTATAACAGAAATTACAGCAATTAAAATGCCAAAAATTCCAAAAGCAAATTTAATTCCAGAATGTGATAATCCATAGTAAGCTATTACAACACCTATACTAGATAAACCCATAACATTTATAGACCATTTAGATAATTTTTTTAATAGTTTACTTTGCATCTCAGCTTCATAAATCATTTGTTTTTTCTTTTCATCTATCATACTAATTCCCCATGTCAATTAATAAGTTAATCCTGGATTAAAGAATCCTACAAGTACTCCAAGAAAAGCTATTATCAAAAATATTAGCATTACTATTGTAGGAGATATTTTCTTCTTTGACATAAGCCACCATGCAAGGATTACAGCGCCTGCTGAAAGAATTTTAGGGAAAACACCATCAAGAGTCTTTTGTAAATCTATAATTACTCCACCACGAGAATTGTACATTTTCAAAGATGTATTAATATTTACCCAAGTAGCAGCAACTGCACCAATTACTATAGTTCCAACCATTATTACAGATTCACGTACGGCAGTAGCTTTTTCTCCAACAACCATCTCAACAGCTTTACCACCTAGCTCATATCCTTTATAATAAGCCCATCTCATTCCAAAAATCATTAAAGCATTCCAAACTATAATATAAAATATTGCTCCTAAAGGAGAACCGCCTGTTGAAAGTCCTAAACCTATACCTAAAAGTATTGGTATTAAAGTACCTACTATTAATGAATCTCCAATACCTGCTAAAGGTCCCATAAGTCCAGCACGAATACCATTTATCATTTCACCATCAATATTTTCATGATTAGCTCTTGCTTCTTCAAGACCAGCTGTCATACCAACAACTAATGTTCCAATCTGAGGTTCTGTATTAAAAAATGCTTTATAAGTTTCCATAGCTTCTTTTTGTTCTTCTTTTGTTTCGTATAAATCTTTAACGATTGGAAGCATTGCACAAAGATAACCAAAAGTTTGCATATGTTCTTGAGAAAAACAAGTTAAATTTCCATAAAACCAATTTCTAAAAGATTTGCTTAAAGCTTTTTTAGATATTTTTTTCTTTTCCATATTATATGTCCTCCTCATCATCATCGTTACCCGTCGCTTTAGCTACAGACGGTTTTTGCAATTGAAGCATTCTTATTCTATAATTAATTAATGCAAAGAAGATACCTATTATTGCTGCTCCAATTAAGTTAACTTTCATAACTGCTGCCAAAGTGAAGCCTAAAAAGAAGGTTATAAAATCACTTGGTTTTAATACAACCTGTTTTAGTAATATTGCAATTCCTACTGCTGGAAGTAAGCTTCCTACTGTAAATAAAGTTTTCATTGGTATACCATTCATTGGCAATGCTACCTTCATAACTTTAACCATACTAGCACCCATTCTTGTAATAATAAGTGCTGGGATAAAACTACAAATAATGTGAGAAATCCATGGTAATCCCATATCAACTAAATAAAGCTTTTCAAAATCACCCTTATCTACTGCTTTCCATCCTATATGCTGCCATACCAAGTTTATAGTTGCTGTTCCATAAAATAAAACAGTTCCTAAAGTTCCAACTGCTGCACCTAATGCAGTTGCCATTTGAGTTGCCTGCGTAGAACTTGGATTTAAACCCATTCCTTTAATTGCTACTACAGCTAGCGGAATACCAATATAACTGATTGCACGTACATCTGCAGATACAGTTCCACCTGGAGTAACTAACGCAATATACACAACTTGAATTGCCGCACCAACTATAATACCAGTTTGTACATCTCCTAAAATAATTCCAACAACTAAACCTGCTACTAAAGGTCTTCCTAAAGTATAGTTACCAAAAGTAGTACCACCCATACCAGGCATACTTGACAGACATGCGAATAATCCAAATAATGCCGCCTGAATCCAATTTATCTCCATCGTTATTTTTCCCCCTTATTAAATTAAATTTATTAAAAACTATTTAAATCCAAATTGACCCCTAAACTTTTTCCAATTTCCTATTGCTTCTTCTTTAAGGAGAGCAAATTCTACATTATAGCCAGCCTGCATAATACGTTCAAAAGCTTCTGCTTCCTTTTGATTTATAGATTGATTATTTCCTAATTTTACTGTTCCTGGTCTATCGTTGCAGGGTCCTACAATAACCTCTTTAATACCAGGATCAAATTTATCATCCACCAAAATCCTAGACATAAGAATAGGTTCTTTTGTAATTAAAAAATACCTAGTACTGCTTTCCAAAACCTTATCGCATTTTAATTTCCAATGTTCATATGTCCATACAAATGTTTTTTTGCCGCTGGCACTTTTGTAAGCTGCCTTCAATACAGAATTGTTAGCAGCAGCATCATTAACAGCTATTATGCCATCACATGGATACTCTAAAGCCCATCTTGTACATGTTTGTCCGTGTATCATCCTATCATCTACTCTTAAAAATGAAACTGACATTTTTAACCCTCCTAAATATCGTCCTCTTGTTCTGTATCTACCAATTTAAATTCTTTTATTGACTCTGCTGCTGTTTCAAATAACGTTTTCTTTAGCTCTTCCATATTCATAGAATCTTTCATCAAAATTGTTGTTAATACAGTAGGCAAGTTCATTCCCCCAATTATAAATGCTTTCGATAACATTTCTTTACCAGCTAATATATTTACAGCTGTAGTCAAAGGAGAACCTCCAATAATATCTCCAAAAAGAATAATTTCGTCTTGATTAGTAACGTTTTCAATAACTGTCTTAAATTTTTCTCCAAATTTATCAGTACTCATTCCATCTTCTAAGCCCTGAAATAATACATCTTTTCTGTCTTTACCCGCAAGCATTGTTAATGCGTTATAAAGTCCTGCTGCAAATTGTCCATGACTTACTAATATTACATATCTCATCTTTTCCCCCCTAACTTAAATATAATTAAGCAATAACTTATATGCATAATTTTAAATTTAACTAAACTCACCAGCGCCAATGAACTTTTACATTTTTAATTTTAATAATATTTTGACTTATAAACACCTATAATTTGTCATCAATATATCATTACAAATGTAATGTCTTATATGACATTTGTAATTGTTTTCACAAAATTACAGCACAAAAGCAGGGTAAAGAGTAAAGTAATAATGCTGAAGGAACGATTTAAAAAAGTCCTATAAATCTTGGTTCAAAAATTGTAAAATACTTAGATATTTCAATTGTCTGTAGAGTAAGTCGGTGGCGAATCGCCACCTTCTCCTCATCAAACCGTGCATGCGGTTTTCTCGCACACGGCT
>NZ_JAJNKE010000074.1 GCF_021043395.1 Clostridium guangxiense | reverse complement strand
AGGAGTTTTTTTCTGCTCAACGGCATAAGCCTTTTTTCTTCCACTTGCTTAGCAAGTGGTTTCCTTCGTTACACAAAGAGGAAACCGTAACTTAGTACGGTTTTATAAAATAAAAAACCTTTAAACTAATTTAATCTGCTGCCTCCATGTATTTATCTTGCTCATAATAAATATTTTGTTCATCAACGAAAGGTAACATATTATCTTCAATGATTAAGATCTTACCCTTTTCAATTCTTCTAACTTCGTCTGGAGTAAATAGCTGCTTAGTCATTTTTTTATCCTGGATTATTACTTCCGTTGTTCCGCACAATTTCGAAATATATTCTATGGTTCGAAGATCTGTAAGACTTGGTAACACTGCTTTTGTTTTACAATTGTTTAATATTGATAGTGTATTGAAATGACCATAAATTTGTTCGAGCTGACTAATGCTTTGCAAACACAGTAAAAATGTAATGTCCCTACTTGCTACAGTACTTAAAATTGTAGAAAAGTTTGAGATTAATCCTATATTTGCAAGTTCATCCATAAGGAATGTAATTGACAGTCCTTTTATATCTGTAAGCTGCTCAATAAGTTGGCTATAAATACATGCCATAAGCGGTGCTAAGTAGCTTGATTTGTTTTCTGGATACGAGACATATAGTGCTGTTGGTTGTTCTCGTAATTGTTGAGCTGTAAAATCACTACGGTTTATTGCTAATTTATCTGTAAATAGCTGGAGATTGCTAGCTAATGTACTTTTTATACTTGCCATAGTCTTCGGAGATTCTATACATGTTTTAAAAATGTTATATTGAGATGCTATATTCTCACTGGCATTTGAAAGCACGCTGTCTAGCTCTATTGGATTTGAGCTTATTATAAGATCTAAAGCCTTTGAAATGTTTTTTGTAAGCATAACAGCCGCAGTGAATAATCCTTGGCTGCTCTGTATCCATTCTAGTCCACCTGACTTTTTTCCAGTTTGGAGTTCATATGAAAGTGCTCCATTTATTAAAAGATTTTGAGAAATTTCTATTATTTCTCGGTCATTTTTGCAGTTTTTAATTGGATTGTATTGTATTTTCATATCGAATGGATTGTAAAGAATTGTTTTTCTTCCTATGCTTTCTTGATATTTATGCGTTTTTTCGTAAAGCTCCTGCTTAGGATCTGCAATAACAATGCTGCCTTTTAGATTATTTTCAAGCAAGTTTGGTATAAATACACTTGTAGTTTTACCTTCTCGTGTTGGAGCTACAATAACAGTATGATTTTTCGTATAAGCATTTTTAGATATATGAAGTCCCTCACCTTCTAATATTTTTCCTAGTTTTGCAGTTGCTAGTTTATTTCTGCTTGTGTGACATAGATATGCACCATAAATCCCGCAACATCCTAATGTAAACCATAAAAATTTTTGAATAATAATTAAAAAGTCCACTTAATCACCTTTATAAAATTACTTAATATTGGGAACAATATAATTAGAAAATAAAATATAGTGGAGGGAATAATTTATGATTACTGCATTAACTATAGGCGAAATCGCTTGTGTAGCACTTTCAGTATATTGTTTTTATCATGTTTTTAAGTAAGTCTAGCCGCTTTGGTTAGACTTTTTTAAATGCTTAATATAAAATTCTATAGCATCTTTTACAAAGTCACTTTTCTCCTCTAACCCTTCAACATACGTATATAATTTCATATCTCGTGTTGTTTGCTTAAAACTTACATAAATCCTAGTAGCTTTTTTCTTAACTTTAGGCATAGGTTACGTCTCCTTTACGTTTCTTTTATTATAATATATATGCTGTAAAGTAAGAAAAATGTATGTCCAAACATCATATTTGTTAAATTGTAATTTCAAGAAATTATTCGTTAAATTGTGATTTTATGAAATACACATCGTGGAAGTTTCCTCTGATCTCCAGAAAGAATTTATATATACAAAATGAATCTCTCTAGTTTTTAGGATGAAGTTTTTCTGTCTTTAAATTACTTATTGAGAACAAAAAATATCAGTAGAACTATAATGTCCTACTGATATTTTGCAACATATACGTAATAATAAATTCATGCTTAGTTTATCTTAAAAACGGTTCATTTGTTTAATAAAATTTTATATGATATTGACGTTATTATTTTACATGACATTAGCATTACCTATAATCCCATACTTTTCCATGAAAATCAACTTTATTATAGTTATGTGCTGCTTTAAAATAAAATTTATATGTTCCGTATTGAGGTAAGCTAAATACTAAATCGTCTCCTCCTCCTGTTGCTGTTTGCTCACTATTTTTAACAAAACTATAACCAAACATGCCATGATATTCTAACGCTAAAACTGTTCCATCTTCATATGATTGAAATTCATCATTCCAATGTTCCACATATGCATGTCCAGAAGTTGTCCACGAATCTTGTTCCCATAAACCAACTATAGAAACACCTGTGGCTTTATAAGTATCTAGCAATCCACTATACGCATATGTTTTAAAAGCAGTACCTATTACTGCTAAACCAAAAAATAAGCTTAAGCATAGTATCTTAATTTTACTCTTCATAACGCATCTCCCTTTTTATGTTTTTTATAAAATTCAAATAGTTTTATACCACAATAAAAACCAAGTGTATTTAAAATAATATCATCAATATCCGCAATTCCCCAACTTGCTATATACTGTAAAATTTCAATGCTTGTACAATATACTAAAAAAACTAAAGTTAAAAAGACATTGTTTTTTTTACTTACAGTTTTTCTTATATACACACCTATTGGAATATATGCAATAGCATTACCAACACTCATAATTCCTCCACTTACTGTATTCAAATCTTTGAACATTGAAAGTGGATTAAAATTATACCCTCTTGGAGTTGACAAATCATGAGTTTTAAATAAAGTTAAACTAATAACTAGCAATGAATATGTAATAAATAAAAATAGAAGCTGTTTATCATTTAATTCTTTATTTATTATACATTTTAGCAATATGTAAAGAATACCTGCTATAAATATTCTCAAAACTATAAATCCAATAGGTGACCCAGAGATAAATACAAATATATCATCAAAAACAAAAAAACATAGCAAAACAGACATAGCAAAACAAATTACAACCATAATAAAATTCATTAAATATTTTTTCTTTTTTTGTGTCATTCTATCACCTCTTACATAATATAACATTTATATACAATATAGTCAATATTAAAACTAGTACTTTCATAAATAACTGTAACATACTATTCCGTTTATAATTAATTACGTTAAACACGCATTTTAAGAATAAAAAAATCAGCAGATCACTACAAATTAATACTCTGCTGATTTTTTTATTTATCAATATGTTATTTTAGATACTTATAACTGATTGTAAAAAATTTGCGAATGCCAGATTTCTTTCACCTTCAAACATTAGATGAGTTATATTATGGATTGTTACTTATAATATAGCTTATTTTTACATATAAATAGAAATTTTATCAATAAATATTAATTTAATACAGTAAATTTATTGAAATAATTTAAGTATATGTTAAAATATATAATGTAACTTATCAAAGGGAGGAATAAAAAATGCATAATAATTTTAAAAAAACAATTATAAGTTTATCTCTTATTTTAACAATTGGGCTTTTACCAAAACCTGTTCATGCTGCACCTACTACAACTACTGAAACTAACAATGTCCAAATTGCACTAACTAATTATCTAACGTCAATAAAGAATCAAGATATTGAAAAAGCTTTATCTTATTATGATGACTCACGAGCTGCTAACATCTCTGACAAGAAACAAATTTTAGTAGAAGATCTTAATGATCTTAATCAACAAATTGAATCTTTTACAGTTGATGACAGACAACTTCAACAAGATAATTCTACGATATTATTTGCAAACGTAAAATTTAAAAATAATGAAGTAGACTATATACCATTTCGTGTGAGCAAAGATAACGGCACTTATAAAGTTAAAATTAATGCTGATTTACCTGTAAAAGATCAATTTAAAGTATTAGAACAAGGTACAAAAATAAAAGTTAAAACAGATTCAATATCACCTGCATCTTATTCAAGAAAAGCTACATGGAATTTTTTACTAAGTTCAAGTGATCCTTACGGTCCTGATACTCAATACTCAAGTTCTTTTAGTACAACCGTAGGTAGTTATCTTAAACTTAACCTTAGACAATGGTCAAACTACACAACAGCTAGTATTCAATATGCTCTTGTAAAAAGAGGTTTATTCTCTGACCATGTATATAATAGTATTAACATAAATGGTAATAACCCAGATTCAGGCAGGCAATGTTCATTATATGTTTCTCAAAGTAGCTACCAATTAAGAGTAAGTAATCAAAATGTTGATTTTCCAACAGATAGCTATGGTGAAGTATATGACTAAATGATATACTAAAAGATAAATCAAGGTAAATACACAAGTATTGGTTTATCTTTTAGTTATCTGTACTAAAGAATAATCTCTTTTTAAACACTGTAGTGTAGATAATATATCCAATAATACACCCTACTAAATTCATTATAGCAAAATCAAAATTAAAAACTTTTCCAATAAATATTAACTTTATTATTTGTATAATAACCACAAAAACAATATACATTTTTATATTAGACTTTAACGAATTATAATAATTAAATATAAGCGGAGTAAATATCCCAATTGGAATAAATAAAATTGTATAGGTTATAAGTAAATCTATATAATTTATATTGAAACCATATAAACTTATTCCATTAATTATTCCAATTAATGATTTAAAAGGTATTAAGCTATTTAATATAATAGATTTTCCCGAATTTGGTTCAATACTTGATATTTTTATATAATGACCAAATAAAAAAAACAAATATACAAATGCTGCAACTAAAATAATCTTTTTTGTTCTACTTTTCAAATAAACTTTATTACTTTCTAAAAATTCTTTTATATTTTCACTATCTCCAAACCTTTTTATGGCTAATTCTACTGCCTTATCTTCCGAAACACCATTCTTTATAAATTCTTCTTTTAAAGAATTTATATGATCAATAAATTGAAATTTATATTCATCTTTATCCTTGTTTGATATTTGTAAAGGATTAACTAAGTTGTCAACATACTGACCAATATTAATCATTATTATCCTCCTTTATACATTCCTGAATTAATTTATTAATAACATTCCAATCATCTAATTTTTCCTTTAACTCTTTTTTACCCTGTTCTGTTATTGAAAAATATTTTCTTCGTCCACCTTTGCCGGTTTCACCCCAATGAGAATTCAAAAAATTTTTTTCTTCAAGTCTTTTCAAAGCTGGATATAACGTTCCTTCTCCCATTTCATATAAAGAGTTTGTATAATCTTTGATTTTTTTTGCTATTAAATATCCATATACATCTTTCCTATTACTAAGAGCTAATATTAGAATATCAATACTCCCTTTTAATAATTCCTTATTCATAATTCCTCCATTCTTTATATTTTTATATTATTGAAATTTGACTTATCAATGTTTGATACTATTATAATACCAATTACATCGTATTACAATAGTATTAGTAAATATATTTATATTTTAATAGAAGTATTTGTAGTAACGGAATAATAGCAACAGGAATTACTTTATTTTAAAAATTATCAATCTGTTTCTTTTATCAAAATCCTGGTATTTGAGAATTAATAATTTTATCCAAAATTACTCCTTTCAATCCACTAAAATAGTTATATATAAAGCTATAAACAAGCAACTAAATATAAGTAATAATTCATCAAACAAACATTACCGAACAATATTTATAGGTATCCTTAAATATTGTTCAGTATTTTTTTGTTTTTTACTAGGTTCCATACCAGGATCACAGCCTCATGAAATTCCTGAAACTGAAAAATACGAACTATAATTTTCTTATTATATTTTACAAGTTAGTAGAAATATATGGTATAATATTTATGAGAGAATAAAGTGTTTTTAAGTTGTCATCCTCCAGATTTGCTCTCTTGCAAAGGAGTCGTTGCGGTTAATTGGCAGCAGAGGGGGTGACAGATTTTGAGTGATAAACTTGTATTTGTTGCAATGTTTTGTATAACAGCTTTAATAATAGCTGGAATGTTTTTCTATTCTACTTATAAGAAAGAAAAATTAGAATTAAAGAGCAAAGCAAACATTAAAGACTTAATTAACGCAGAAATCGCAGTAACCGCTGAAGATAAAAAATCAAAAAAATAAAATGTGCCTACTGACATAAGCACATTTTCCAATAAAAACATCCAAACTAAAAAACCGCAACGGCTTCTTTTAAATATATTATATCACATTTTCATAAAAATAAACATAATATTATACTTTCGCGGATTAATATTA
>NZ_JAJNKE010000073.1 GCF_021043395.1 Clostridium guangxiense | reverse complement strand
AAAACCCTTCACCTTTCGCATAGCGAAAACCTTAGTCTTTTAACAAACGAAGTGAGTTAAAACCCTTCACTATAGTGATCGACAAATTCCAGTTTGTAAGGATAAATTTGGTATTGGTAATTTAAATATTTCAGCTTGTTTATCTATAATAAATATAAAACTCAATTCTCAAAATGTAAACTTTCATTTGTTTAACTTTAAGTTCAATGAAAAAGTATATGTGTATATTCCTAGGGATTACGACAAAGATTTAAATGTGGAGCAGTCCTCTGGAAATACTAGATTTTTATCTGATATAAAATTAAATAAATTAAAATATAATATAGGTTCTAGTTCGGGAAATGTAAAGTTAAGTGTACCAAGTTATTTGAATTTTGAGTTTAATGGAAGCTGATTATCTGGGAATATAAAATCTAATTTTGACATGAATAAGAATGAAGGTGGAAAGAGAGCGTGGGCGAAAGTTGGAGATAAACCTTATAAGAAGATAAATACAAAAGTAAGTTCTGGCAATATAGATATTATGAAATAAGTTCATTTTAAAAGGTGCATGTAAAAAAGTTTGTTTTTTACATACACCCATAGTTTTATATTAGATACTCCAAATGTTAGGCGTAATAGTAATTTCGGCTGATTGACCAGCAGTTACAGATTGAACTGCTGCACGTACATAAGCCATATGACCTCTAGTGTTTAGGATAATGCTTTGACCCGGTTCAAGAGAAGGGAGAGTCATAACAGGTGACAAATCATCTATCCAAATTGTATTATCTGCACTAAGCTGCAAAGTAACATAACCGTTGTTTGAGGTTCCAGTATTTTGCATAGCAAACGTTCCGAAATTAGTTCCAAGAGGAATAGAGGTTGAACCTGTTAGAGTGTTCGTTGTGTTAATTGTCTCTGAAGGATATTGAGTTATAGTGCCTTTACTTGTGTTTATAGTGAGAACAGGAGCAAAAGTGTTAATTGGGTAGTTTGCACTTGTAAAACCAACTAAGGAAGTTTGGGTTTCATCACCTTTTAACAGAAATCCATAATTCTTAGAGATACCGTTATACCAATTTTTTACGGATGTTGTAACATTGATGGAGATCACAGTGCCGATTTCATTTGTTATTGTGGTTGAAGCTTCAGCAATGGGGTAGATTTGAGGTTGATTATTCCAGTTTACAGTATTAATATCATAGTTTTCTAAAATTCTGTAAACATTTATTTGCTTTGATAATGCAGGAACATCATTTCTTGCTATATAAAGTGATAAATTTGCAGAATTTATAGAATAACCAAATGGAATGTTGCTAATATTAAATTGGATTATACTTCTATAATTATCTGTATCTCCTGAAAATTGACCTACATATATCAAAGGACTTGTACTATGATTTACTGCTGGATTGCTTTGAGAAAGAAAAGTAGTACCAGTCGACTGAAATGTCAATATTGGCATAATTAAAACACTTCCCAATTACAAAATAAAAGTAAATTTTGTTGCTCAATATATTATATGCCATTAATTGCAGAAAGTTAAAATAAGGGTTGCCACACTAAATATAAAAAATTCCGAACTAATTAAAGTGAAAGGTTTTAACTTCTCTTTGCTCATTAAAACCCTTCACTATTATGATCGCAATTTTTTTAGTGCGACACCACCATATGAAATATTAGCTATTTTAAATATCCTTCTTTATATAAAAGTTCGGCAGTAAGAAGTGCACCACCAGCAGCACCACGAAGTGCATTGTGTGAAAGACCTACAAATTTATAGTCAAATAGAGAATCTTCTCTGAGTCGCCCTATACTAATTCCCATGCCTTTTTCCAAATCTCTATCTAGTTTTGGCTGTGGTCTAAAATCATCTTCAAAATAAGTTAAGAAATGTTCTGGAGCTGTTGGAAGATTTAAAAGTTGAGGTTTACCCTTAAAGTTTTTGAAACGCTCAATTATTTCTTCTTTTGAAGGCTTGTTTTCAAAGGAAACAAATACAGCAGCAAGATGACCGTCTGATACAGCGACTCTTATACACTGAGAAGTTATAGTTGGATTTGACACAGAAACAATTTTATTTCCTTCTATATGGCCCCAAACTTTAAGTGGTTCATCTTCGCTTTTTTGCTCTTCTCCAGGTATATAAGGAATTGTATTATCAACTATGTCTGGAAATTCTTTAAATGTTTTTCCACTGCCGGATATTGCTTGATAAGTGCAAACAAGTATTTTAGTTGGCTTAAAATCAAGAAGTGCGCTTATAGCAGGTACATAACTTTGGATTGAGCAATTTGGCTTTGCAACTATAAAGCCTTTTTTAGTTCCTAATCTCTCTTTTTGTTTTTCAATTATTTGAAAGTGATCAGAATTTACTTCTGGTATAATAACAGGTACATCAGGAGTAAAGCGATGTGCTGAGTTGTTTGATACAACAGGCACTTCATGCTTAGCATATTCTTCTTCTATTTTTTTAATTTCATCTTTTGGCATATTTACTGCGCAAAATACGAAATCAACTTGACTGCAAATTTCATCTATTTCATAAATGTCTTTTACGACTAAATTCTTAATGTATTCAGGAACTGGTTTGCTTAACTTCCATCTATCCTTTACATTTTCATAGTAAGTTTTTCCAGCGGAACGTTTGCTTGCAGCAATACATTTAACTTCAAAATATGGGTGATTTTCAAGGAGAGTTACAAATCTTTGACCAACAAGACCAGTAGCCCCAAGTATACCCACTCTTAGTTTTGTACTCATTTATGAATCCCTCCACGTTTATTTATTTGACTTTGTCTTAAGTAAGTGCTATTCTTTACACTTATTTAAAACACAGCTTTATATTTACACATCTTTTTATATTATAATAGATAATTGTAAACTTGTATATGAAATAAAGATACATTTAGGCTTTCATTTATCAAAAAATTGTATTATGTCTTTAATTTTGCTATTGTATATACAAGGGGTGAATAATAATGGAAAAGATAATTATGCTTGGAAATGGATGTGCAATGGTAACAAAGTGCTATAATACTTGTTTTGCAATATTAGATTCTGATGAATATTTTTTAGTTGATACGGGTGGTGGAAATACTATACTTTCTAACCTTGAAAAAAAGAATATTGAAATAAGTAAAATTCATAATGTGTTTATTTCCCATGCACATAATGATCATATTATGGGAATTGTATGGATTATAAGAGCTGTTTGTCAAAAAATTATAGACGGAAAATATGAGGATAATTTATACATATATAGTCATAATAAAAATATAGAAATAATAAAAACTATAAGTAATTTGCTTTTGCAAAATAAATTCACAAAATACATAGGAGATAGAGTTAAATTTGTTCCTATAGAGGATGAAAGTTATATGGAAGTACTTAATTGGAAGGTAGAATTTTTTGATATAAAAAGCACTAAGCTTCTTCAATTTGGTTTTAAAATTAACTTTAATAGTGGAAAAAATCTTGTTTTTCTTGGAGATGAACCACTTAACGAAGATTTGACTAATTATGCTTATAAATGTGATTATTTGATGCATGAAGCATTTTGTCTGTATTCTCAAAGAGAAAAATTTAAACCATATGAAAAGCATCACTCGACGGTTAAAGATGCATGTACTAATGCATCAAAATTAGAAGTTAAAAATGTCGTCTTAATTCACACTGAAGATGAAAACTTAGATAATAGAAAAGTTTTGTATTCAGAAGAAGGAAAAAATTATTTTAATGGAAATATTATAGTGCCTGATGATCTTGAAGAAATATATCTTTAAGTTGTTAAGTGTTTCAGGGAGAAAAAATATGAAAGAATATATAATAAAAAAAGTGTTAAATAACAATGTTGTTATAGCTACAAGCAAGAATAGTGATTTTGTACTTGTTGGAAAAGCAATAGGTTTTAATGCCAAAAAGGGTAGTAAAATTTCAAACGACAGAATTGAAAGCATGTTTATTAAACAGTCCTTAAAGAAAACAAATTTTGATGAAGTTATTGAAAATATAGATGGTAAAGTTATAGGAATTTGTGAGGAAATAATTTCAATGTGCGAAAAAGAGTTTAATGTAAAGTTTAGTGAGGCTATACATGTATCTCTTCCTGACCATATAAATTTTGCATTTCATAGAATTGAGAAGGGGATTAAAATTGAAAATCCGTTTCTTTATGAAATTTCAGCCTTATATCCTAAGGAATATAGGCTGGCTAAAAAAGCGCTAGATATGATAAATAGTAGATTTGAGGTAAATCTTCCAGAGGATGAAATAGGTTTTATATGCATGCATATAAATGCAGCAATAAAGCAAAGGGGAGTAAGTGATACACTTGCATACACGAAAAAGATAGGAAACATAATGGAACTTATATTAAAACTTTTAAAAAAGAAACTAGATAAAGATTCACTAGCTTATGTAAGAACTGTTACCCATATAAGTTTTGTTTTAGATAGGGTAATTAATAAAAAAACTATTAGAAATGATTTGCTTGACAATATAAAAGAAGAATTATATAATGAGTACGATTTAGCAATTAAGGTTGCTATGAAAATTGAAGATTTGTTTTCTATAAAAGTACCAGAAGATGAAATAGGCTATTTGGCTTTACATCTTAAAAGATTAGAAGATTTATAAAGTAGTGTTACTATTAAATTAGGCACGAGCTTTGTTCATAATGTAAGATTATATTATGACTATGCTCGTGCTTTATTTTTTTGGACTTTATAGATATGCAAGTCTCAGGAGTGTATAGTTTAAATACTAAAAACTAACACTATTATTAAAAATATATAATACATTAAAGTTCTTAGATTATTTTTTTAAATATACGTATGTTAAATTTAAAAAAACAAAATATAGTAGAATTTGTGTCTTATATGTGTAATTAATATTTATTAAAAAATAGGAGGAGAACATATGAAAGGAAAGACTTTTGCAGTACTTCAGAGAATAGGTAAGTCACTTATGCTTCCAGTATCTGTTTTACCAGCAGCAGGAATACTTCTTAGAATTGGTCAGCCAGACCTTCTTAATATTCCGTATATTGCAGAAGCAGGTAATGCTATTTTTAGTAATCTTCCAATGATTTTTGCAGTTGGAGTTGCTATAGGATTTTCAGGAGGAGAAGCTGTCGCAGCACTTGCAGCGGTAGTAGGACAATTAATTTTACAGGCAATTGAAACCTTAGCGAGTACAACTGCAGCAGCGAGTCAAGCTCAGGCTGCTGCAGCGGCTAAACATATGACACTTGCTGCATTTAAGGCTACTCAAGAATATAGTAACATAGTTACGAGAACTTCAGTAAACATGAGCGTATTTGGTGGAATAATAATAGGTTTAGTAGCTGCACTTTTATATAATAAATTTCATGATATCAAAGTTCCACAGGTGCTCGGTTTCTTTGGAGGAAAGAGATTTGTTCCAATAATTACATCCGTAGCAGCAGTTATCATTGCTATAATTGGAGTTAATATATGGCTTCCAGTTCAAGGTTGGATAAATGATTTTGCAAGTTTTGCAAGTAGCTCACCTGTTGGACCAGGAATGTATGCAGCTGGAAAAAGACTTTTAATACCACTTGGACTTCATCATATTTATTATCCAGTATTCTTATATCAATTTGGGCATTTTGTTTCTAATGGTGTAACTTATATTGGAGATACAGCAAGATATTTCCATGGGGACCCTAACGCGGGACACTTTATGGCTTCTGAATATCCAATTTTGATGTTTGGTCTTCCTGGCGCAGCATTAGCAATGATTGCAACAGCTAAAAAAGAAAAAAGAAAGCAAATAGCGGGTATGATGATTTCAGCGGCATTTGTAGCTTTCGTAACAGGTATAACAGAACCGATTGAATTCTCATTCATATTTGTTGCACCTATTTTGTTTGTATTCCATGTGCTTGCAGCTTTTGCAGCAGGTGTTATTACAAGTTTACTTAATATAAGACTTGGGTATACATTTTCAGCATCCTTTATTGATTATGTATTGGGCTTTAAATATGCTGGTCACCCATGGCTTATATGGCCAGTTGGAATTGCCTTCTTTGCGCTGTACTTTGTGGTATTCTACTTCACAATAAGAGCAATGAATATAAAAACTCCAGGAAGAGAAGATGACGATGCAGAGGGGATAAAACCTATAAATGTTAAAGGAAATGCAAAAGCAGCTAAAGTCCTTGAAGCTATAGGTGGAAAAGATAACATAAAGGTTTTAGATGCATGTATTACTAGACTTAGACTTAACTTAAATGACCCATCAGCAGTAGATGAAAAAACATTAAGAGCACTTGGAGCAGCAGGAATTATGAAATCAGGTGATAGTGTTCAGGTTGTTTTTGGAACTCAGGCAGAAAGTATTAAGGATAGTATAAAAGCAATAATTGAAAATGGTGGAATTGTAGAAGATTCTTCAGAGAATGAAGCAGCAATAGAAGAAGATAAAAAAGTATCAAGTGGAGTTCATGAACTTGTAAGTCCTGCAGATGGAGAAATTGTTCCTCTTGAAAAAGTTCCTGATGCAGTTTTTGCTGAAAAAACTTTAGGAGATGGATTTGCAGTAGAACTTTCTGGTAATGAAATACACTCACCGGCAGATGGAGAAATTACTGTATTGTTCCCAACAAAACATGCTTTTGCAGTTACAACAACTAGTGGACTTGAACTTTTAGTTCACATAGGAATAGATACTGTTGAACTTAATGGTGAGGGATTTATAGCACATGTAAAGCAAGGTGACAAAGTTAAAAAAGGTGATAAAGTTATTACTATAGACAAAGCAGCAATAGAGGCAAAAGGTAAAAATACTATTACACCTGTTATTGTTACTAACATGAATATTGTTGAAGGCATTAAAATAAAAGAAGGAAAGACATCACAAGGAAACACAGCAGCAGAAGTTACAATTAAGTAGAAAGAATGCGAATTAACAATGCTTCGTCGCATACACATACATGGAGTTTGGGCGTAAGCCTATTATCCTTCTAGAACAATATAAAAGCACTTTTAATAAAAAAGTTCTATAAATCTAAGATAAAAAATCCTAAAATCCTAAGATGTTTCAATAACTTGCTTTTGGCTCAAACAGATTGAAATATCTAAGGGTTTTAGGATTTTTTTATCAAGATTTATTAGAGCTTTTTTAAACTGTTCCTTCAGCATTGTTAATTCGCTCCCACGGTAGTACAAGGAAAAAATTCCTCCGTACCTACGGAATTTTGGCGTGAATCTTTGTATAGATAAACAAGTTGAAAGATTGAAACGACTAATACTAAATTTATTCTGCTAAACTGGAAGTTGTGAAGTAATAATGCTTCGTCGCGTTAAAAAAACCCTATAAATCTAAGGCTTAAAAATTGTAAAATACTAAGAAATTTCAATAACTCGCATACGCTCAAACCTGCTAAGCA
>NZ_JAJNKE010000072.1 GCF_021043395.1 Clostridium guangxiense | reverse complement strand
TATTAAATAGAATTTCTTCTATTCAAAAGAATTGCTGGTTTACTTAATTCTTCTCTGTTTAATTTTCAAAGTTCAATATACTGCACGAGACAGCTTATATATAATATCATGTTTAATTTACTCTGTCAACACTTTTTAAAATGTTTTTTCAGAACTCATTAATCACCGTCATCTCGCGACGACGTTTAATATAATAACATGTTTATAATATTAATTTGTGTAGAAAATCATGATCTACTCAAACCATCATTATAAAATAACATTTTTCTTTGTTTTTCTCTCTTTTTTTCATAATGATACTCCAGGCATAGGTTATTTCTATTTAATTCAACTTAATTTAACTTTCATAGTAAGTAAGTATGCGAGTAAGCAAAAGAAAACCATTCTAAACTTGCCACATATCACTTATAATTAAATTCGGCATTATTTTCAAATTTAAGAAGACTGAGTATTTATTTTATAAAAAGTTATGTGATCTCTCCATTCGCCATTTATATACAGATACTTCTTATTTAATCCTAACTTCTCAAAGCCACATCCAATCAAAACACTTTGAGATTTTATATTATCTACTAAAGTTGATGCTTCTATTCTATGTAATTCCATTTCGTCAAATGCATAATTTAAAACTAAAGAAAGTGCCTGTTTCATCCATCCTTTTCCTTGATAATTTTCATCCATAGAATATCCTACAATTGCATTTTTAAAAACACCATATGTAATATTTGAGATTTGAACTTTACCAACAAGATCATTTTCCATATAGATTCCAAAGTTTATTCCTTCGCCATTTAAAAATTGCTTATAATTTTCCATAAGTATTTGCTTTTGCATTTCAAATGTATAAAAGCTTTCTTCCCTACTTGGTTCAAATGGTTTTAAATGTTGTCTATTCCTTACATAATACTCAAACATAGAACTTGCATCATCAGGAGTTAAAATTTTTACATTTATATCTTTACCAGAAAGCCTTAAAATATTTATTCTTTGATTATCATTATAAACTTTATAGTCTATTCCAAATATCAGTTCATTCTTATATATATTTTTTTCTACTATGCTTTTATCTACTATCCCCTCAAGTTCAAATCCTATATCAGTAAATGGCTTAGTTGCTATTTCTTCATCTACTACGACACTGACTTTATTAAAGTCTTTACTATTAAATAAGAAATCCAAAAAAGTTTTTAAAATCTCTTTAATGCTTTTAAAAACATTTTCTCCTTGCTTATATATTTTTATACGTATACAACAAAACTTGCTGATATTATTTATATCAATTATAAATATTCTTCCTATCGTAATTCCAAATTTATCTGATATTATGTATTCTCCTTTTATTCCGCTTGCTTTTTCAATGATTATATTTTTGCCTTTCAACATATATTAACCCCTGTTTCGTTCATAATAAAGATACATTTTAAATTATATCACATAGTCTCATAATATGATAAAATATATTTAATATAGTCCAAGTTATTTAAACAAGAACCTATAAATTTTGAAAGAAGTGAGGTAATAACATTCATGAAGTTTAATATACGAAAGAGAACAATGTTAACAGTTGTATTGCTTATCGTTTTGTTGTCTTTTTTCTCATATAAAATAGTAAAAATTTTTAAGGGCCATGCAAAACCATGGATAGTAGCTGATGCAAATGATGCATCGAAAAAATTTATCACAAAAGATACCGTTATAAAGAAAATTCAGCAAAAGCAGAAGCTCATAACAACAGAAGTTGAAATAAATGAAAAAGTTACTATAGATAATAGTTGGGGAAATATAGGAATTTTTAAAAAAATGCAAAACATCTCTTTCACTGGAAAAGGAGTCTACGTAGTTGATTTATCCTTATTAAAATCTTCTAATGTTTCTATAGATTCTAACAACAATATACTAACTGTAAAAATTTTAAAACCAAAAGTAGAATTAGTTACTATCGATGAGAGTAAAACTGTTTATGAAACACCCGAAAAGGGGTTGCTAAGATTTGGAGATGTTAAACTAACACCTGAAGAACATGAAATCATGATAGAAAATGTAAAAAAAGCTATGCGTGAAAAGATGAATGAAAATGAATATTCTAACAAAGCGCTTACTAATTCACAAAAATCAATGGAAAATATCATTAAATCCATTCTAAATAATGATTCTAAATATATCGTTAAGGTTAATTTTTTATAGAAATATACTTATTTTCACTTTGTTCAGTAATTCTTGCTATTTTAAACACATCAAAAAACTATAAAAACTGCCTTATCAGCAGTTTTTATTATATTTGACTATTCCCTTGATTAAAAACCCTAAGTTTAAAAATAAATAAAACAATAAGTTTGATAGCTGCACCTATTCCCTAGAAAACGTTTACCGCAGACGCAGCTAAAGTAATTGAACTTATTACCACTAACAAGACCCCCACCTTATTACCGGTAATTTAGCCTTCACGACCACACTTGATTGAACCTATATTATTCATTCACCACCCACAAATGAAAGAATAATTTATAAATACTTCAACTCTCAAAGTTTAACCTTAAAAACCCTTAACCTTTTAAGTACTAAATTTATAATCAGTATTTCTGATTACGTTTACATTATATCATATAACTTTTATTTTCTCAATACCTGTTTTCAATTATTTTTTATTTTTCATAATCATAATGACTATTAGTATAGATAGACAGCCTAAAAAGCCAAAATTGCTAATATTAAATTCATCCCGATAAACTAGAATTTAGCGAGGTGATATTGATTTGGAATATTAAATAAAGCTAATAAATCTAAGACGATAAATCCTAAAAATCTAAGATTTATAAAGCTTTATTTAAACCATCCCAAGTCAACATCATCTCACTTAGATCGAAAAAGCAAGGAATATACACATATACGAGGTTTGGGCTTTGCCCATTATCCTTCTTAAACGAAATATTATGTACATTCTATAATCCGATTCTCTACGAAAAATACAACTGTTAGCAAGATTTAACAATGAAAATGATTATAAATTGCTTAAATAACGTATTACAAAGATTCATGCCTAAAATTCCGTAGGTACGGAGGAATTTTTTCCTTGCACTACCGTGGGAGCGAAGTAACAATGCTGAAGGAACGATTTAAAAAAATTCTAATAAATCTTGGTTCAAAAATTGTAAAATACTTAGATATTTCAATCTGTCTGAGCAATAGCGAGTATAAACATACGTGGGGTTTGGGCTTTGCCCATTATCCTTCTAGAACCCAAAGCAACCACTTTTTTTAAATAACCACTTAGATTTATAGGATTTTTTTAACGCGACGAAGCATTGTTACTTCACAAATTCCAATTTGTCAGGATAAACTTCAAATTTATAATTTAGTATATTTTGCCAAACTTTCTGTCTAAGTATTCAATAAAATATTTTGAAGTAAGTTCTTCTCCAGTAACTTTTTTTATAAGTTCCGCTGGCTTATATATAGCTCCATATTTATGAATATTATCCTTAAGCCAGTTGTGTATAACATTCAAATTTCCCTTTTCTATTTCCGCATCTAAATCTGGAATATCCTTCTTCATTTTATTCAGGAATTGAGCACCATAAAGGTTTCCAAGTGCATAACTTGGGAAATATCCAAAACTTCCATCTGCCCAATGCATATCTTGTAAAACACCTTCTGCATCATTTGATGGTTCTACTCCAAGATACTCCTTATATTTCTCATTCCATACCTTTGGAAGTTCATCAACAGTTATTTCATCATTAATAAGCATCTTCTCTATTTCATATCTTATTATGATATGTAAGCTGTATGTTAATTCATCTGCTTCAGTCCTTATAAGTGAAGGCTCAACATAGTTAATTCCATCATAAAACTCCTCAAATGATACTCCATCAAACTGTTTAAACATTTTTACTGCTTCAGGATAGAAATATCTCCAGAAGGCTTTACTTCTACCTATTATATTTTCATAGAATCTAGATTGAGATTCATGAATTCCCATTGATGCTCCACGGTTAAGAAGGGTTCCTTGAAGTTCATCAGGTATATCCTGTTCATATATTGCATGACCGCCCTCATGAATACAACTAAAAAGAGCACTTCTAAAATCATTTTCATAGTAAAAAGTAGTTATTCTTACATCCTTATTTCCAAAATTAGTTGTGAATGGATGCATATATTCATCTATTCTTCCTGCCTCTTCATAATCATATTCCATTTTTTTGAGAACTAGCTTTGAGAATTTTTCCTGATCCTTCTTAGGAAAACTTTTACCAAAGAAATCAATTCTAGGAGTATACCCAGATTTCTTTATTTTATTAAGCACATCCATTATTCCATTTTTCATTTCTTCAAAAAGTTTGTCTAACCTTTCTGTTGTAATTCCTGGCTCATAGTCATCCAATAATGCATTATACTTGTTTCCTTCATAGCCCCAGTAATTGACAAACTTCTTGTTGAAATCTAATATCTTTTTAAGGTGAGGCTTAAATATGTTAAAATCACTTTTGTTTTTTGCTTCTTGCCATGCTGCAAGAGAAATAGAACATTCCTTAGTATATTCTTGATATTCATTATCAGGTATTTTTTTAGTTCTATAATAATCTTTTTTTAAATTATCAATTGTGGAAAGCATAACTTCATCAAGCTCATCTTTAACCCCATCAAAGAAATCAATAAACTTTTTAACTTCTTCCGATGTTTTTAGCTTGTATACCTCCCCAGCTAAATGCCCACTTACACTACTTCTATACTCAACTGCTTTACGTGGAGCATTCACCATATCATCCCACGAAAATACTGCTAAAGCAGAATACATATAGTCAATTTTATTTATATAGCTTTTAAGTTCTTTTATTTTCTCTTCTAAAGTTTCGTTCATACTAAAATTCCTCCCTTACATAATAACGGATTCTGTTTCCCTACAATATCTAGTTGTAAGACATTGACCAAGGTTTCTTGGACACTTTCTACACATACAGTCGCCTACTTTTCCATCACAGTTTTTATCCTTAAATTCTGGACAATGCTTACAATTAGAACCTTCTACTATAATCAAATATTTCACCTTCGTCTATTTCTAAATTATTACCTTATCTCATATTTTTCGCGATAACCCTTCATTTTTTCACTAAAAATTTCTCCATTTGATTCTGGAGTGTAAGTTATTGCATTTGCTCCTGCTTCTATCGTCTCTGCAATAGTTTTTTCGCTTGGTCCACCAGTAGCTATTATGGGGATTTCCGGGAACTGATCTCGTATTTTTTTCACTATATAGGCTGTCTTCTTCGCACCTGACACATTAAGTATTGTTGCGCCAGAATCTATTCTAGCCTTTATATCCTCATATTCAGAAACCACAGTAACAATTATAGGAATATCTATAGTTTCTCTAACGGCTTTTAAAACTTCATTAGGAATAGGACTATTTACAACAACTCCCATTGCCCCTTTAAATTCAGCATCTAATGCAAGATTAACAACCCTTTTTCCTGACGTGAGACCACCACCAACTCCACAAAATACAGGTACATCTGCTGCAAGAACAAGTGCTGCTGTTATAACAGGTTGTGGGGTAAATGGATATACAGCTATTACTGCATCAGCATTATTATTTCTTATGACGGCAACATCTGTAGAAAACAAAAATGATTTAAGTCTTTTGCCAAAAATTCTAATTCCAGTTGCATTTCTGATAACCGGTGGAACTTCAATCATATGACTTCTTAAAATTCCTTTTACTTCAGGCACATACTTGTTGTTTTTATTTGTCATAATTACCACATCCCTCATTATAATTTATATAGTTAACATAGGACAATGTGAAAAAAGGTATTCTATAGGTTTTACTATACCACACATAAAGCCTTATGAGCGGCCCGTAAAAAAGAATACCTATATTTTTCACATGCTCCTATAGATAAACAACCTAGGACCTAAAAATTGCAAGTTCCAAGTTTATCCTTACAAATTCTCATTTAACAGGATACATTTGTACTTATAATTTGTATATTTCAAATGGTTTATCTCTAATCTTTTACTTTTTGTTAGGTGAGTTAATTATAATTATTTTTTATTGCCTTTTCAACACATGTACATTTTTTATTTATTAATTTTTTGTTAAAATATTGAAATTTATATATATGTTATTATTACCGCATATACTATTATACGTTATTCCTGCCCCATTTATATATTTTAATTTTTATTATTCCCCAAAAGCGATTAGATTGACATTCATAAGCTTTATATATACTATTTAATGTATATAAATTTTATTTACCACAATATTCTTTATTAATAAAGGAGGTACCCTCATGGCTAATGTCCTTGAAGTAACTGACATCCATAAAAAATTAGGTAGCAGCCAAATAATAAAAGGTATAAGTTTTTCAGTAAAAGAGGGCGAAATTTTTGGATTTCTAGGTCCAAATGGAGCTGGAAAAACTACCACTATAAAAATGATTGTTGGCTTATTGTACCCTAACAAAGGAACTATAAAGATAAATAATTATGATGTGCAAGCTGAAAGAGAAAAGGCACTTTCCTCTGTTGGTGCTGTAGTTGAAAATCCTGAGTTATATCTTTATCTTACAGGAAGACAAAACTTAGAGCAAGTGGCAAGTTTTTACGATAATATAACTAAAGATGATATTGAAAATATAGGCAACTTAGTCGGTTTAAAAGGTCGGCTAGATGATAAAGTAAAGAAATATTCACTTGGTATGAAGCAGCGTCTCGGTTTAGCTTCTTCTCTTTTAAGTAAACCGAAACTCTTAATCCTTGATGAACCAACAAATGGCCTTGATCCATCTGGAATAATTGAATTTAGAAACATACTAAAAAGAACTGCTAAAGAGACAAATACAGGTATCTTTGTTTCTTCTCATATACTATCTGAAATAGAACAACTTTGTGATACGGTAGCATTCATAAAAAGTGGTGTTATTGAATCCATTGAAAGTCTAAATAAATCAACAATTAATGACTCTAAAACGGAAAATTTTGAAGAATTTATAATTAAGACAACAGAAAAGGATAAATGCAGCGAAAGTTTAAAAAATATTTCCTATATATCAGATTTTAAATTGCAAAGTGAAACTGAGTCTCCTTCAAGTTTTGTTGTAAAGGCAAAAGCTGGTTCAATTCCAGATATAGTAATTGATTTAGCAAAGAAAAATATACGTATAGAAGAAATATACAAAAAACATCAGCAGCTTGAAGATAGATATATGGAACTTGTAAAGGGAGTGAATAAGTAATGCATAAGTTAATAAAAAATGAATTTATAAAACTACACTATAGAAAAAAATTTGTTATTACTATAATAATCTTTGCACTAATTTGCGGTCTTTTTTCTTTTGCATATTCAAAAGTTCAAAAATATAGCACTCCTGATGCTCAAATAAGCATACTTAATAAATCAAAAACTCAGCTTCAAAACGAAAAAGATTCAACTTCTGATAGCACTAAAAAAGAACAACTAGAGCAATCTATATCTGGAATAGATAGTCAAATCGACCAGCTAAAAACAAGCAAGGCGAGTACTAGCAGCAAGAATTGGAAAGCTAGTTTAAAAAATCAAATTGACAGTTTAAAAGATCAAAAAAATTCTGCAACAGATATATCCTCTGATAATGCAAAGGAAACCTATAACAAGCAAATCATCTTTTATCAGTATTTTATAGACCACAATATAAAACCTCAAGCAAATGGAAGTTTCTCAGCTTTTAATTTTCTTGATTCTTTGTTCAAACTATTGGGTTCGTTATTTATACCAATCATAATCGCTATACTTTCAGCTGATATTGTATCTGGAGAATACACTCCTCCTACCATGAAAATGCTTTTGACAAGACCTGCGTCTCGAAGCAAGATACTCATTTCAAAATTTGTAGCAATACTCGCTTCTTCAATAATAATAATTACCGTGATAGAACTTGTAAGCTACTTGATTATGGGAATAATCTACGGATTTGATAACCCTATGTATCCTGTTTTAGTTGGTACAAAATATACGTCATCGGCAATTAAACTTTCTCAAGATAGCACAGGACTTATTCCTGTATTGGGAAGCTCATATATCATTGCAACCTGGAAATTTATTATTCAAATGTTTTTATTTCAGCTTTTGTATATATTGGCTTGCTGCTCATTATTTATACTATTTTCTACAATTTTAAGAAGCAGCACATTATCAATGACTTTAAGCATACTTGCTACTATAGTTGTAAACATATTATCTTCAATCTCATACTTAGCAAAAGCGACACCATTTTTCTTCTCAACTTATGGCTCAATATCGTCTATTTTAGATAGTTCTATAATTCAATCGACAGGCGTAACCTATATAACACCGCTATTCGGCTGCATATTCTTGATTGTGTTTTCAGCAATATGTTATTCAATATCCGCCTACGTCTTTCACAAAAAGGATATAAACATATAAGAGGTTTGGGCTTTGCCCATTATCCTTCTTGAACTATATTAAACCACTATGTAAATAACAACTCAAAACTTAGAATTAAGATATACCCATATAGAGGTTTGGGCTTTGCCCCATAGCCATCAACCTAATTATTCAGTAAACTGAATAATAAATATATTTAGCTTTTTTATTATAATGGAAATGA
>NZ_JAJNKE010000071.1 GCF_021043395.1 Clostridium guangxiense | reverse complement strand
CTTCTTCCGTTACTCAGTTTAGAAATTTATGAAGAAAAGAATAGCCCTTAGTGGCTATATCATTATTATACTAGGAGACGTTTTTATGATAACAAATAATAATAATTCAAAAGTTTATGATATTATGGCTTCAAGACAGAGTAGAAAAATTTTAACAGGAGTACTGTCAGCGGTAGAAACTTACAAAAATGCTGATGGTGTAGAACATGATTGTGCTGTAGTCTTCTATGACGTATTTAAGGTGCTTATACCTCTTAAGAATATGAATATATCGAGAGAAGATAAAAGGGTTGTAAGGAGCATGATAGGGGCAGAAATTGACTTTATTGTTAAAGAGATTGATGAAACTCACAAAATAGCAGCTGCTTCACGAACGGAAGCTATGGAACTCAGAAAATCACTGGAATTAAAAAAGCATAAGGTTGGTAATAAAATTCAAGTTAGGGTTACATCTATTGGTAGAGATAATTGCAGGGTAGATTGCTATGGCTTAGAAACCAAAGTGCCTATAGATGAAATAGACTATGGATATATTGACGATATAAGTAAACACGTTCAGATAGGGGATAAGGTACTAGCCGTAATTAAGGAATTAGACTTGGGAAAAAATATTATTAAAGTTTCAATCAAGGATGCAAAAGAAGATCCATACGGGCATCTAATAGGTTCTCTTACAAAAGGTGGAGAATATCTTTGTACTGTAACTGGTATTCAGGAATATGGTGTGTTTTTCAATATAATAAATGGAGTGTCCTGCCTGTGTCCTTTTCCTAATTGGACAAACTTTTCTCCTAATATAGGTGAAAGATATGTAGTTAAAATAAAAGCAATTGATCACAAGAATAAAAAGATTGATGGGAACATTATGAGAGCTATAAATCAAAATAGATAATTAAACTATAAATTTATAAATTCCTCCGATAAATTCATCAAAATAACATATAAGAGTAATAGAAAGAGTTTTTTATTTTACTATTTTTAGTAACAATTATTTTAGGTCAAATTGGCTAACAAAACTGTGTGTAGGCATTTTCTGCTTATATGCAGTTTTTTTATATCTAAATTCAAGAAATGAAAGGTGGAATTATAAAAATGGATTGTATAAGCAAAGAAGAATTTTTAAAACAGCCCAAAGAGATACAGAGAATATTTAATGAATGGGAAAATGACAATATGGAGGATATAGATCTGTTTGACTATACAGGGAAAGATCCATCATATAAAAATAAGTTTCCACAAATAGTTAAATATGTAGATTTTGAATGCTTTGGTGATGAACTAGTTCAATTAATGTCAGAAAATCAGCTTAGAAGATTTATTGAAGATAATACAAAGAAAAAAATAAGTTCAATGTTAATTCTTGAAGGAAATAGGGATTATTTAATAACATTAGGAAATTATCAACTAGAGGGAACACCTATGTTTGGTTTTAAAGAATATCAAACTAATACTAAAAACTTGCTAGAAGCTTATTGGCAAGTAGCTCTCAAGATAGCAAAAAATGAGAATACGTAATCTGAATATTAACTATACCTAAAAAAATAGTAGTATTCATAGTATTTAATGATATTAAAATAGGTGTAAATAATGCATTGTAGACATGATAACTATACTAATTATTTAAAGTATACAAAGCATTTGTATAAGGGTGCTATTTGCCCTAAAAACTTTAAATCTGATATGCTCATAAATGTCAATGACGTGACTACACGCTTTGTATATCATTGATATTTATGGTTGCATATCAAATATACTATCTGGAAGGCAAATAGTTATATACCTTGCTTATATATCAACAAAGTTAAAGTATGAATATGCTTACATTCTATACATGTAGGTATAGATATTGAATATATTGTGAACCTAGAGTATGAAAGGAGAATGAAATAATGAAGACTGAGCAAATAGAGAGAATGAATAAAATAAATGAACTTATAGAAGTTATAGCCAGTGTAGATAGAAGATTTTTCTATTCGAAAAGCAAAGATAGGACAGGAAAATTTATTGAAGGCAAGAAGCTATTTTGTATTGATGAATATACAGGTGAGAAAGTATATCCGTATTATAGTGGAAGAAAAAAGTTTAGTCATGGCGGTACATTATGGGGATTGGTAAATGATTTTAGAGAGTGGATAATAACAGGAAAACTTTCAAATGGTAATAATGGCTATGGCGGTTTATATTGCCCGCATTGGGGATATACAGCAGAAGGAATGGCAAAGGTTGTTACCAAGGGTAAAGAAATAGGATTTTTGAAAAAAGATGCTCCAAGGTATGAAGATGTTTTAAAACAATACAAGGCAAGAGGATTGGCTTAATAATTGCTATGAGTATATTGTGAACCTTCGGGAGGAAAAAGTATATGAAATGTAAAAATAAGATTCCACGTTTTCAATCCTGGTAAACCAGGTTGCAAGGAGTGAGCCTACACAGGGCAATAGATTAACAATCCTATATGAATAGCTCCGCTAAGGTGTTTAGTTTAAGCATAAATTTCCCTATTAGTTGCGGATTTAAAAGTTAAAATAAATCCTTGGGTAGCCTGGGGAAATGACCTTGCTAAATGTGCAAAAGCATTTAGAAGGTCGATTATGTGGAAAGGAAACATATAATATTTTATTCTGGCGGTATTGGAAGTTACTTTACAGCTAGAAGAGTTGTAAAAAAAGAAGGCAAAGAGAATGTAATACTTCTTTTTACAGACACAAAAATGGAAGATGAAGATTTATATAGATTTATAGATGAAACAAGTAAAAAACTAGGTGCAAGATTAGTCAAATTGGCAGATGGAAGGACACCTTGGGATGTTGCTAAAGACGTAAGATTTCTACCTAATAGTAGAATTGCACAGTGTAGCCATCTATTAAAGCAGAAAATGGCTAATACATGGATAAAAGATAATTTCAAGCCAGAAGATTGCATTTTATATTTAGGTATAGATTGGACGGAAGAGCATAGAAGATCTGCACCAGTAAAAAATTATTTGCCATATGAAGTTAGATTTCCTATGTGTGAAGAACCTTATCTAACAAAGCCACAAATGCTGGATATATTAGAGAAGGAAGATTATATAAGAAGACCTAGGCTTTATACCAAGGGTTTTGCACATAACAACTGCGGGGGTTTTTGCTTTAGAGCTGGCATAGGACATTTTAAGAATTTACTGGAGAAAAACAGAAAATTATATTTGTTCCATGAAAATAAAGAGCAGGAAATGAGGGCCTATTTAGGCAAAGACGTAAGTATTTTAAGGAGAACACGAAATGGCGAAAAGATTAACTTAACATTAAAGGATTTGAGACTAGAATTAGAAAGCGGAAAGCAGTTAGATTTTTATGAATTAATAGATGTTGGAGGCTGTGGCTGTTTTCTATCGTAGTTCGCAATTCAAATACAGTGAATATATTGTTAAGTTGGTGATAAGATGACAGCCTTAGAAAGAAATGACTTAATACAAGCATTAGTCCAAAATTATGTAATAGAAAAATACAAAAATATTGTTTTTCAAAGGGAAAATGCTGAAGCATACACTTATACAAAAGGTACATTAATGGGTGCTTGTATGGCATTAGAACTCGATATTAAGGAAACAAAAGAGGATATAACTATAGTTACAAGAAGTAAGAATAAAGTTATTGTAACAGCCAAATTTCAAGAATAAGATTATTACGCATTTCAAAGATTGGAGGGATAGTAATGTTTGGTTTAAAGAATCCATATGGATATGATCTAAATAGATTAAAGGTTTTAAATGTAACAGAAGATGGAACTATTGTTGGTGGTACTGACTACAATAAAAATTTTAAAGTTGGAAACAAGTATACATTCCCAAGTGGAGAAACTATAGAAATATTGGATTTAAAAAAGATTGTTACGGTTAAAGAAGTTTAGTTCGCATTTCAACTACATCGTAATAAAAGAGGATTAACCTTTATAAGTTAGTCTTCTTTGTATTTTACGAAGAATTTTTAATATGAGAATGGGGGAAAATTAATGATTAGTGAAGAAAAATTATTAAGTGAATTGGACATAGACCAAAGAGCAGCGGTAACAGCTCCATTGAATAGATCAGCATGTGTAAGAGCAAATGCCGGAAGTGGAAAAACCAGAGTACTTTCTTCAAGAGTTGCATACCTGACATTAAAAAATGTTAGTGGTATCATGCTTCTAACCTTTACTAATAAAGCAGCAAAAGAAATGACAGAAAGAGTTCAAAAGCTAGTAGGAAATAATATTAATACTAGAATAATATCAGGAACCTTTCATCACATGGCTTGTGTGTTTCTAAGAAGATACTCTAAAGCAATAGGAATAGACAATAAGTTCAGCATACTTGATCAGTCTGATGCAGAGGCTATTATGGGCAGAACACGTAAAGAAATACTATCAGAAATTCCTAAAAATGAAATACCGAATGATTTTCCTACAGCTCCTAAATTATTATCAAAATATTCTTTTTACAGGAATAAATTCAGCAAGGATATGTCATTTGATATATTCTTAAGAAATAATAAGGTTTTACCTAGGAGTAGAGATCTTACAGAGAAAATAATTAAGGAATACGAAGATTTCAAGAAAGAATCTATCTCACTGGATTTCGATGATCTAATCATTTATTTCAGAAAGCTGCTTGTAAGCTGTACAAAAGTGCGAGAAACAATACATTCTGCTTATCCATATATCTTGTGCGATGAATACCAGGATGTGAATTATATCCAGAAAGACATAATAGATATGATTGATATAAACAATAATCAGATGGTTGTTGGAGATGAAGGACAATCTATCTATGGATGGCGTGGAAGCAATATAAACTATATATTAAGCTTTAAGGAAAACCATAAAAATGCCTTAATATATACTATCCGTTACAATTACAGGAGTGCTTCGGGCATTGTAAAGCTTGCTGAAAATGCTATAAATCTAAATGTAAAAAAAGAAGAAAATAAAAAGATTATGATACCTTTTCAAAAACAGAAGGTAATACCAGTGATTAAAGGATTTTTGGATGAGCTGCAACAGGGCGAGGCCATTGCTGATAAGATAATAAATAGTAAATACAATTTAAAAGAAACATCAGTACTTGTGAGAAACAATAGACTTATGAGGGATTTAGAATTTGCTTTTAGGAAAAAACACATAAAATATAAAGTTGATGGAGGCACACCATTCTATGAAAAAGCTCATATCAAGGATATTTTTGCTTTTTTAAAGTTTGAATATAATAACAAGAATAGGATATCATTTATTAGAATTATAACTATGGCCAATGGTGTAGGACCTAAAACAGCCGAAGGCATATATGAGGCTTTCAAATTTTACAACTTTAACTATGATTCAGTTCAGCTTATCAAAAAACCTAAGAAATCAAAAGACTATATTGAAAATATCTTTTATATTATGGATGAAGTTAGTAAAATACCCTCTCCGGCTAAAAAAATAGAGTATATCTTCAATCAATTTTATCAAGATTACTTATATGAGGAATATGACAATGATAGTATTGACAACAGAATAAGCGATGTACAAAAATTTATTGAAATGGCAGAGGAATATATAACAATAGATAGTTTCATAGAAGATTTGATCTTAGACAATCAGAAAGATGATGATAAATCGGATGCAGTAACTATTTCTACTGTTCATAGGGCAAAAGGACTTGAATGGGAAAATGTATTTTTACCGTATTTAAACGATGAAATATTTCCATCTAAAATGAGTACAACCTTGGCAGAGCTTCAGGAAGAGCAAAGGCTTTTCTATGTTGCGATAACCAGGGCTAAAAAGAATTTGTTTATTTCTTATGTAGATGCGTTTACTGATGATCCTAAGCAAAACATTCAGAATTCTTCTAGATTTATTAAACAGTTAGATGAAAAATTATTTCAGGCAATGTAATTATGTATAAAAGCAATAAAAACTGGTTAAGCTTAAAAATTAGGCTTAATCAGTTTTTTATTTTTTGCTTAAATTTGTTTAAAAAGGTACATCTTCTTGGACAGCATATTTATATAAATATTAGCGTTTAAAAAAGTGGTGAAATTTATTTATGTACGTTTAAAAATGGTTGATACTTTTATTCTTATATTTGATATAATAAAGTAAAATTTTGAAATGGAGGTATAAAAAAGTATGGGTGGAGGATTAAATACACGTATAAATAACGATATAAGAAAAATAAACAATATTATCGATGAAAATAAATTAAATCTTATAAAACCAGTAAGGTTTTTAAATGATGAAGAGGATAATATTGATGTATTGAATGAAACATATAATGAAGTAATTTATAAAATTTGTGAAGTAATTGGAAGCCTAAAGATGTTCATTACTCCAGCTACTCCTAGAGCAGATGATAAAATAGCAAAATATAAAAAACAGATTGAGGAACTAGAAAATACCAAAATTGAATTGGAACATCTACAAAAAGAGAATTGTAAGTAATTCCTAGTGAGTGTTTATTTTAGGCAAGACTTTCTGAAGGTGTTGCTAAAATTAATATTTTTAAAGTGCCACATAACATAAATTATGTGGCACTTGTGCTGTCCATATGATATAATCACCTTGTTGAGTGCAACATAATTATTATGAAATTAACAAAATGTGAGTGCAACATAATTTTGAAATGTAAAGGTATGGTGATAATATGCAGCAGCTTGTGAATGAATTTAAAAATTATATGGCTAATGAGGGAAAAAGTGAAAATACTATAAAAAGTTATATTTTACATATAAAAGAATATATTAAGTGGTTCCAGGATACGTATGGTTTTGACTTCAATAAATTATATAGAGAAAATGTATTAGAGTATAAAAGTTATTTGATGCATATAAAAAAACATAAAGGTAAAAGCCTTAATGGAAAAACAATAAATGCTAAACTTAGTTCTTTAGGATTGTTAAATAAGTTTTTGATAGAAAATCAGATACAAGAGAATGTTGTAATTAGAGATGATGATATGTTAAAAATACAAACAAACTATGCCAATCCGACAGATGTAAGTAAAGTTGATGTTGAGAACTTTAGACAGAAGATTCTGGAGGCAGGAGACAAAAGATTATATGCAATTGTTACGCTGTTGGCTTATACCGGAATAAGAATTTCAGAAGCTCTTAATGTTAAATTAGAAGATATGAGTTTAGAAGCAAAAGAATTGATTGTGAGAAATGGAAAGGGAGAAAAGCAGCGGACTGTATATTTGAATACAAAAGTCATTAATGCATTAAAAGAATACATTAAAATAAGAAATTCAGTAAGCAACTATATTTTTGTTTCCAGGCAATCGGATAGGGTGGATAGAAGTGTTATAAATAAAGAGTTTAAAAGGTATAGTAATAAAATAACACCTCATAAACTTAGACATTTCTTTTGCACCAATGCATTAGAAAGTGGATTTGCTGTGCACGAAGTTGCTAATTTGGCAGGACATAGTAGTATACAAACAACACTGTTATACACTAATCCTAGCCGAGAGACAATGAAAAATAAGACAGAGTTGTTATAAAAACAAAGAAGGAATGTATATATACATTCCTTCTTTGTTAAAATTTCAATTATATATTATTGGGGTGCAGTAACGTCGGAAAATATTACTAAATTTAAAGCAGAGTTTACAAATACAAATATATGGTATATTATACATGTAATTACATATATTGAGAGAGAAGTGATAATATGAAAAAATTAAACATCAATAAGAAAATAAAAATAGTAATAAGTACATTTTTGATTGCGTTAATAATTATTCCAGTAAATGCATTTGCTGCCACGAACAAAGATGGACAAGTAGTAATAAGAGGAAATGTTATAACTGATCCAACAACGTTATCAATGATTAAAAAATTTCCCGAAGTAAAAGAAGATTTAGAAGAAAATACTACTGGTAAATTAGTATCTAGTACAGAAACATATTTTAAATATACACCTAAATCAAATGTTAAAACTAAAAAGTTTTATGCTAGTGCAGCTGAAGCTCAAAAGGATTATATAGTTACAAAATATACTAAACAGCAATATGAAGATGAAATGAAATTAGGAGCAATGGATTATATTGGTGGTCAAGTTGACGGAAATTGTTCATGGATGAGAATGTCGTTAGAAGTATATACTGGTGCGCATGAGGGTACATCTGCTGACTATATGGCATACAATTATTGTTCATGGTTAACTAAACCAATTTTTGCTGGTACTGATGCTATTGGAATATCAACTTCAGATGGATTAATAATATCAAATAGCGGAAAAAGAATGGCCAGATACGAGTATGCATATGACACAGCAGGTATTGATTATGGCTCAGAATCAGGGTATGTTGAGCCTTCTGTACAAATTGATAACGAAGGAAATGGAGTTATGGCAACCTTTAATGTTAAAACATATGGAGCTTCTTATTTAACAGGAGATGTTAATGATTGCATGATTTCAACAGGTGTATCTTATAATAATTCAAATGTTAATAAAGGATGGATAACTGGAAATTATTTACACGAGCAAGTTTCTTTTGGAGGTATAAGTATGGATATACATGGAATACCAAGTGTATCATGGAACCTTTCAAAAGATGTAGATCAAGGTCACGTTTATGTTTCTCGATAAAACATATTAAAAATAGGAGGCAAATTTTTATGAAAATTTGCCTCCTATTTTTAATTTACCTTAATAATTTATATCATTTTCAACTTTTAAAAGTTTATCCCAATTATCTTTGTTTTGAGGATCATTACTTATAAAATGTAAA
>NZ_JAJNKE010000070.1 GCF_021043395.1 Clostridium guangxiense | reverse complement strand
CGAGAAAACCGCATGCACGGTTTGATGAGGAGAAGGTGGCGATTCGCCACCGACTTACTCTACAGACAGATTGAAATTTCTAAGGCTTTTTAGAATTTGTCCCTAAGATTTATTGAGTTTTATTTAAACTGTTTCTTCAATACCATTACTTCACTAAAAGGGGGAAAGGCAAGGAATATTTTCCTCCGTGCCTACGGAAGATGAGCGATTAATAATTTTTACATAGAAAATGTATTTATTTAGTTCAAGAAGTATGTGAGTTAAACACTTACAACTAACTGCATAGTTATATTCCAAGATATTCTTATTTTATAGTATTTGTAAAAAATTGCTTGAATTATATATCTACATATGATAATATATCGTATAAAGATATAATCGCTACACGATATAAGTGAGGTGGACTATGAATAAAATTGATAAAGCAAGAAAGGTAATAAAATTAAGAAGTGAAGTAGATGGATTAATACATGGTAGATATCATAAGCTTGCAAAGAAGTACAATCTTAGTCTTGAACAATTTCATTTGTTAATTGAACTTGATGAACTTGAATTAAATCTTAGTGATGAAATGTCAGCGCCTACTATAGGTGATATTGCAAAGAATATTAATAATTCTCAAAATACAGTATCTGAGAAGGTAAATAGACTTGAAAAAAAAGGACTCGTTAAAAGAGTAAAAAGCGATGAAGACAGAAGAATAAGCAGGGTAATGCTCACGGACGAAGGAAGAAAGCTTATTAATAATATAAATGAAGAAGCTAGCAGCAAATTCTTGCTTGATTCTATTTCAGCTTTAGAAGAAAGTGACATTGACAATTTGCTAAAGGGATTAGAAAAATTATATAAAAAAATGAGGAGTGAATAAAAAATAGATTTTGATAAAATTATGAATTATATAGAGGACTTGTACAAAAATGATAGCGAAATGGACAGAAAGACTTTTATTGAAGGTACCGAACTTAAAGATTTTATACCTGTTGTTGATAATGATGTTGCAAGAATGCTTAAACTAATTATATATTTAATTAAGCCTAAAAAAATACTGGAGATTGGAACAAGCATAGGTTTTTCAGCTTCTTCTATGGCAAGAGTAGTAAAGGAATATGGTGGTAAGATTGTTACAATTGAATATGATGAAAAAGTAGCACGTCAGGCTGAAGAAAATTTTAGAAAGCAAGGGTTAGATGAAGTAATAGAAATTAAAATGGGAGATGCCAAAACTATAATTCCAAATTTAAATGAAGAATTTGATATGATTTTTCAAGATGTAGATAAAAGACTTTATCCTGTTTTATTTGAAGATTGTATGAAGCTTTTAAAACATGGTGGAGTTTTGGCAGCAGAAGATACCTTGTTTCCTGTACTTGATTTAGAAGAAAGATGGCATAACCTTATAGAGCCTATCAAAGAATTTAATAAACTTGTTGTAAATGATGATAGACTTTTTAGCACAATGCTTCCTATTGGTGATGGTTTTGCAATTGCTATAAAAAAATAATATTTAAACTAATAAATTAATAAAAAATTAGGAATAAAAAATTAAATCATTATTCTTCAGAAAATAAAGTTTACTTTTAAATATGCATAATGTAAAATACAAAATAAGTTAATTAAAGAATATTGCGATGAACAGAAGTATTAGGAATCGAGTGGATTTTCAGAGAGCCGGGTTTGCTGTGAAACGGTAATTTTTAGATTTTGAACTCATCTGCGAGCAGTTGCCTGAATTTTTAAGGTTAAACGGAATTCCACCGTTATAAGGATAGATGGTATAAACTATATTTTTAAAATGTGGAGTGCTGTTGAAAAGTGGGTTTTTAATTTAAACCAATTGGAGTGGTACCGCGGGTTAGCCTCGTCTCTTTATTTTATTTAGAGATGAGGCTTTTTTTATAGAGTAGAGTGAAGGTGTATTTTTTACGAAAAATAATTTTAAATATAAATAGGATAAGTTAAAGAATTTTCTCAATGAAATGGAGGAAATTCAACCTTCACTGTAATCTTACCAAGCTTACTTATAAGATTAATATAATGATAATTTAAAAAATTCAGATTTCTATATAAAATATAAAATAGAGGGAGTGTTTTGCAATGCAGAATGTGAAGTATAGTAAATATCCAAAGGTTGATATCAAAAATCGTGAATGGCCAGATAAGGAAATTGAAAATGCACCAATATGGTGCAGCGTTGACTTGAGAGATGGAAACCAGTCTTTGCCTATTCCAATGAATGTTGATGAAAAAATTAAAATGTTTAAAATGCTTGTTAATATGGGATTTAAAGAAATAGAAGTTGGTTTCCCATCTGCATCAGATACTGAATATAACTTTTTGAGAAGATTAGTTGAGGATAAGCTTATTCCAGACGATGTTACTATACAGGTGCTTTCACAGTGCAAGGAAAATCTTTTAAAGAAGACATTTGATTCTCTTAAAGGAATAAAGAAGGCTATTGTTCATATTTATAATTCTACATCAACGCTTCAAAGGGAAGTTGTGTTTAGAAAGAATAAAAAGGAAATAATAGATTTAGCTTTGTATGGTGCTAAAATGGTTAAAGATTATAGTACAAAATATCCAGATACAAAATTTACTTTTGAGTATTCACCAGAGAGTTTTACTGGAACTGAGCTTGACTATGCACTTGAAGTTTGTGAGGCTGTACTTGATGTATGGAAGCCTACTAAAGATAATAAAGCAATTATAAATTTGCCATCTACTGTTGAAATGTCAACACCAAACGTATATGCAGATAGAATAGAATGGTTTTGTAAACATCTTTCCAATAGAGAAGCAGTAATAGTAAGTCTTCATACCCACAATGATAGAGGAACATGTACAGCTTCAAGTGAACTTGGACTTCTTGCTGGAGCTGATAGAATTGAGGGAACACTTTTTGGTAACGGAGAAAGAACAGGTAATCTTGATATAATGAATATGGCTATTAATATGTATTCTGAAGGCATAGATCCAGAACTTGACTTTTCGGATTTAAATAAAATTGTAGACTTGTATGAAGAATGTACAAAAATGACAGTATCAGAACGTCATCCATATGCGGGTAAACTTGTGTTTACAGCATTTTCTGGTTCTCATCAAGATGCTATAAGGAAAGGACTCCACGTGATGAAGGAGAAAAATGGTACTAAGTGGGAAGTGCCATATATTGCAATTGACCCGCATGATCTTGGTAGAGAGTATGAAGAAATTATACGTATAAACAGCCAATCTGGAAAAGGCGGAACTGCATATATAATGGAAAGTGATTTTGGATTTATACTTCCAAAGTCAATGCATCCTGAATTCGGAAAAATAATAAAAGCTAAATCAGATGAGCTTGGAACAGAACTTACTCCGCAGCAAATATTTGAGTTTTTTAAAGCAGAATATCTTGATAGAAAAACTCCGTATTATCTTAAAAATTATAAGCAACATTCAATTCAGAATGTTGAACAAGATGAAAATACAGTAGATATTGAAGCTGTAGTTTCTGTAAAGGGAAAAGATATAAAAATAGAAGGAATAGGAAATGGTCCTGTAGATGCTTTTTTTAATGCACTGCATTCAAATAATATAAACGGATGCAAGTTTATATCTTATGATGAACATGCATTAAATGTAGGATCACATTCAAAAGCCGTTGCCTATATACAGGTTGAAAATAATGAAGAAAGATACTTTGGGGTTGGAATATCAGATAACATAGATACGGCATCACTTAATGCACTTGTGTGCGCTTTGAACAGATGCTCTAAATAGAAATAATGCGAAGGAATACTGTTTTGCAACATTAAAAAAATTCTATAAATCTAAGATAAAAAAATCATAAAATTCTAAGATATTTCAATAACTTCCTATCGGTGAAACAGATTGAAATATCTAAGTATTTTATGATTTTTTTAAATTGTTCCTTTAGCAGTATTAACTGGCTTTAACAGGAGTTAACTTCGTCTGGATTTTCTAATCTGATTTCCTTTCTTAGTACTTTAATTGTCATAAAATAGCCTCTTTTTAATGAATTATTAGTTTAAATAATAATATGGTAGTAATTTCTTATGCACAATAATTAATTGTTATATAATTAACAATAAGGTTGCAAAAGTTTTGATAAATATAAATTTTGAAAAGATTTTTTGCAAAAAATAAATATTAAAAATTGAAGGTTTATTAATAATGTTCGTTCAGAAATATTTTAGATATTTACTTAAGATGTACTAACTTGCGTATAAATGCCAATGAATATAAATTTAGATAAATTTGAATTTAATGAAAAATGAATAATAATATTTAAAATTAACTATTTTACTTCATTTTCTACGTGGGCATATCCGAAACAAACTAATGAGAATAAGTACATTTGTATAAATTGAATATAGCAATATCTTTAATAATGTGTTAATATGTATGTGAACTAAATGATAATGTGATAAAAACAACGTAATTACAAAGACGGTTTTTAATAAAATGATATTTTTTGTATATTTAAATAAAAATTGTTATACTTAAAAATATAGTCGCATATGAAATGATTAAATCATTAATACTAAAATTATGATTAAAAAAATTCAATTGTAAAAAACAATTTTATTTACGGGAGGGTATATTTTATGGATTTTAGAATTGAAAGTGATTCTATAGGAGAAAAAAAGGTTCCAAAAGATGCTTATTATGGAGTACAAACATTAAGGGGAGCTAATAATTTTAATATCACAGGACTTAAACTTAATGTAGAATTTATAAAAAGTATTGTTCAAGTTAAGAAGGCAGCCGCTATAACAAACCAAGAAATAGGATTACTGAGATTAGACATTTCACAGGCTATTATAGGTGCATGTGATGAAATACTAGAAGGTAATTTTTATGATGACTTTATAATAGATCCAATTCAAGGAGGGGCGGGAACCTCCATGAATATGAATGCTAATGAAGTGATAGCAAATAGAAGCATAGAAATTTTAGGCGGAGAAAAAGGAAATTATGATATTGTTAATCCAAACGATCATGTAAATATGGGACAATCTACAAATGATGTTATACCTACAGCTGGGAAAATTACATCTCTAAAATTAATTTCAAACGTAATAATTAAATTAAGAGAGCTTTGTGATGCCTTTGATAAGAAAGCTGATCAGTTTAAAGATGTAATAAAAATGGGAAGGACTCAACTTCAAGATGCAGTTCCAATTACATTAGGTCAAGAATTTAAAGCATATAGCTCTGTAATAAGAAGGGACATAAAAAGAATACAAAAAATTCAAGAAGAACTTAAAGTTTTGAATATAGGGGGAACAGCCATAGGAACTGGAATTAATGCGGATACAAAGTATGTGAAGGGAATAGTTTCTAATTTAAGTAAGGTTACTGGGATAGAATTGCATCAGGCAGAAAACTTAATAGATGCAACCCAAAACTTAGATAGTTTTAGTGCTATTTCTGGAGTAATAAAAACTTGTGCGGTTAATTTATCTAAAATAGCAAATGACCTAAGGCTTATGTCATCTGGACCTAGGACTGGAATAGGTGAAATAAATCTTCCTGCTATGCAAAATGGTTCTTCTATAATGCCGGGAAAAGTAAATCCTGTAATACCAGAGGTTATAAATCAAATAGCTTTCAATATAATTGGAAATGATGTTACTGTAAATATGGCTGTTGAAGCAGGACAACTTGAATTAAATGCTTTTGAACCAGTCATTTTCTATAATATATTTCAATCTATAGAAACACTTACAAATGGCGTTGATACCTTCATTAATAATTGTATATTGGATATAACAGCAAATAGAGAAAGATGCAGTGAACTTGTTAATAATAGTGTAGGAATTGTTACGGCTATTTGCCCATATATTGGATATAGTTCTGCTGCTAAAATTGCAAAAAAGGCAATAAGGACAGGAGAATCTGTAAAGAAGATAATATTAAGTGAGGGGATTTTAAAGGAAGCACAAATTAATGATTTGATAAATCCTCTTCAAATGATTAAGCCAGGTATAATTGGAAGATAAATAGTATGCTATGTTAAAAAGTGTTGACAAAAATTTATGTTGTTAATTAGGTGTAAGGATTAGGAATACTTAAATAATGATAGAATTTCCCATGATTTAATATAATATAAAAGAATAAGGGTGCTGCATTAGCATATTTTTTATGCTAATGCAGCACCCTTATTCTTAGTGTTTGATACTTTTTAATATGTTTAAGTAATTTTATTTTTTCACAAACTATGTCATAATAAAGGTAGTAAATTGTATTTTGGAGATGATTATTTTATGGAAAATAAAATTGCAAAATTGACTGAAATTATAAGGGATAGTAACAATATAGTATTCTTCGGTGGTGCTGGTTGTAGTTGTGAGAGCGGTATACCGGATTTTAGAAGTTCAAATGGATTATGGAATGAAAAACTTAAAATTAAATTTACTCCAGAGCAACTTGTATCTCATACTTTTTTTATGAAATATCCAGAAGAATTTTTTAAATTCTATAAAGATAAATTAATTTACCCAGAAGCAAAACCAAATGCAGCTCATATAACTCTTGCAAAATTAGAAAAAATGGGTAAGCTTAAAGCTATAGTAACTCAAAATATCGATGGACTTCATCAAGCTGCTGGTTCTAAAATAGTTTATGAATTACATGGTTCTGTTTTAAGAAATTACTGTATGAAATGTGGTACTTTCTATGATGAAAAATTCATTTTAGAAGCTAAAGAGATTCCTACTTGTCCTAAATGTGGGGGAACTGTTAAACCAGATGTAGTTCTTTATGAGGAAGGTTTAGATGATAATATAATTAGAGGTGCGGTAGACGCAATTTCTAAAGCTGATACCTTAATAATAGGAGGAACATCCCTTGTAGTTTATCCGGCTGCTGGTCTTATAAACTATTTTAAAGGTAAGAATCTTATTCTTATAAATAAAAGTACAACTTTTGCTGATAACAAAGCTGATTTAGTTATTAATGATTCTATAGGAAAAGTATTTAATGAAGTTATGAAACTAATCTAAAAGAGGGCCTGCATTCTATAACTTATGATAAAGATGCAGATTTAATTATAAGTAATAGTATAGGAAAAGTATTGGAAACTGTTATATAGATGTGAGGAATATATGAAAAAAGATAGAATAGTATTTCATGTAGATGTAAATTCAGCTTTTCTTTCATGGACAGCAGTAGAAAGATTGAGAAAAGGTGAAAAAGTTGATATAAGAAAAATTCCATCTATTATAGGAGGAGACGAGGCAGCAAGACATGGAGTTGTACTGGCAAAATCCATGCCTGCTAAGCAATATGGAATTATTACAGGTGAAAGCCTTTATTCAGCAAGAAAAAAATGCCCTAAAGCTTTAATTTTCTCGCCTTCTTTTAATGTTTACAAGGAATCAAGCGAGAGGTTAATGAATTTACTTAAAGAGTATACTCCTATAATAGAACAATATTCTATAGATGAATGTTTTATGGATTTAACCTTTAATATAGGTAAAATGACATCACTAGAACTTGCTCAAATTATAAGAAATAGGATAAAAAGAGAGCTTGGATTTACCGTAAATATAGGTATATCAACAAATAAGCTTCTTGCTAAAATGGCATCAGAACTTGAAAAACCGGATAAAATAAATACTTTATATAAGGAGGAAATAAAAGCTAAACTTTGGCCGCTTCCAGTAGATGAATTATTTATGGTTGGAAAGAGTGGAAAAGAAAAGTTAAATAAATTATTTATTCACAACATAGGTGAACTTGCAAACTTTGATGTGGATATCTTGGTTAGTAAGTTTAAAAGTTATGGAAAATTGGTATGGCAATATGCAAATGGAATAGACAATTCTACAGTTAACAACTGTGAAGAAGGAGTGAAAATTATAAGCAATTCAACAACTCTTTCAAGTGATATCACGGAATTAGAAGAAATTAAGAAAGTCATAATTGAGCTTTGTGAGAATGTTTCTTCAAGACTAAGAAAAAGTGGTAGATGTTGTACAGCTATATCAGTGTCAATAAGAACAAATAATTTTAAAAATTATTCGCATCAAAAGAAATTGAAAAACCCTACTAATTGTACAAATAATATTATTGAAACTTCGAATTCTTTATTTTCTGAAATGTGGAGGAGAGAACCTATAAGACTTTTAGGAGTACAGCTTTCGGGTTTGTGTGATAGCGAAGTTAAACAGATATCCTTATTTGATAATAATAGTGATGAAAAAAATATTGCATTAGACAAAGCCATGGATTTGATAAGGCAAAAATATGGAGATTCTGCTATTAAAAGATTATCTACTTTAAAAAGAAGAAATTAGTATATCTAATTATGATGTGTTGAATTTGCAATGTGAAGGACATATTGATATTGGATAATAAAATTTTAATAGAGGAAGACGATGAGGCTAATGATAATAAGCCAAGATACGAATAAGGTTAATGGTACAGTTGAAAAAAAGGTTTTTTAGCTTATAAAAGAATAATGGGCTGTAAAACCAAATATACTTTGCCTAGAGTATCTGTATGCGTAAAATGGAGCATTTTGATTATATGACAAGCATAAATGAATTGCTTCTGCATTAAAGCTTATTTTAAAACAAATAATATTAAAGGATATGTTATTATATTAAACGTCGTCGCGAGATGACAGTGATTGATGAGTTCTGAAAAAACATTTTAAAAAGTGTTGACAGAGCAAATTAAACATGATATTATATATAAGCTGTCTCGTGCAGCACATTGAACTTTGAAAATTAAACAGAGAAGAATTAAGTAAACCAGCAATTCTTTTGAA
>NZ_JAJNKE010000007.1:61882-111185 GCF_021043395.1 Clostridium guangxiense | reverse complement strand
CGCGGGGTTTGGGCTCTGCCCATTATCCTTCTAGAACTCAAAGCAACCACTTTTTTTAAATAACCACTTAGATTTATGGATTCTTTTTAATGTTACAAGTCACTGTTACTTCGCATTATTTATATATTGCAAATTTATCATTATAGGAGTAATATATATTTAGAAACCGGTTACTAAAGGAAGGTCAAAATGGACAAAAATAAGAAAGTTGTAATAGATGATGTAGCAAAGATGGCAGGGGTATCTAAGGCGACGATATCAAGGTATCTAAATGGAAAGTTTGAATATATGTCTCAAAGCACCAAAGAGAGAATAGGCGATGCTATTGAAAAGTTGAATTATAGACCCAACAATATAGCTAGAAGTTTGAAGTCAAATAAAAGTAAGCTAATTGGCGTAGTTATAGCTGACTTAACCAATCCTTTTTCTTCAATTATAATTAAGGGAATTGGTGATGAGTGCAAAACAAGAGGCTATAATATGGTTATTGTTAATTCAGATAACGATGAAACAGAGGAACAAGAGTATATCAAATCTTTATTAGATCAGAGAGTAGAAGGACTTATAGTTAATAGTACAGGCTATAATGAGAAACTATTACTTGAGATTAAAAGCAAAGGCATTCCTATAGTAATGGTTGACCGAACTTTATGTGAAGAAAAAATTGATTCTGTTACTAGCAACAATTACGACAGTACAACTGAAACAATAAACTATTTAATTGATGTTGGTTTTAATAGCTTATGTTTTTTTACCGAAAAAGAAAAGAATGTTAGGCCGAGAAAAGAAAGAGAGAGAGCTTTTTTAGATGTTTGCGGCAAAAGGCTTGATAAATCTAGCTTCAGCGTATGCAGTGTGGATTATAGCAAGGGTGGAAATTTGGACGTCAATTTATGCAAGTTTTTAAATAACTACACTGGAAAGAAAGCAATATTTGCAGTGAATGGTGTTATATTGTTAGATACTCTTGCGGCAGCAAATAAGTTAAATGTAAGTATACCAAAGGATTTGGGTATTTGCGGGTACGATAATTGGGGGTGGGCATCACTTATACCACCGGGAATTACAACTATTTCGCAGCCATCTTATGAAATGGGCTTTGAAGCAGCGAAATTGCTTTTAGATAGAATTGAGAATGAAGTTTCACAGAAGGTAATACATAAACAGCTTAATTCTAAACTAGAAATAAGAGGATCAACTATAACAAATGTATAGATAAACAAGCTGAAATATTTAAATTACCAATACCAAATTTATCCTTACAAACTGGAAGTTGACTCAGTTCACAATTCACAATGCACAGTTCACAATGAATGATGATTTTTCTCAGCTATGCTTCGAAAAATCTAGAAATTTAATGTGCGCAAAGCGCTTAAAATATAGTGTTCAGCTCAGCTGACACTATTAAGTTCTAAGATTTACCTGAGAGTAACGAAAGGTAAATTTACCTTCATTGTGCATTGTGAACTGTGAATTGTGCATTGAGCTAAATTCCAGTTTATCAGGATAAATTTGGAGATTGCAATTTTAAAGTTTCAAGTTGTCTATCTATAGTGGGATTACCTCAAAATTTAAAATGCACAGAGCATAGGTTTATCAACATTTATTGTGAACTGACTAAGTATGGTTTACGGATTTTAGAAACCGATTTACAAAAATAATACATTTTAATTTTGAAAGGAAGAATAAAAATGAAGAAGAATGAAGTTCAAGAAAAAATGAAAGGCAGCGTTGTAGCTGTTATTAGATGCGCAGATTTTGATTTGGCTGAAAAAATTTCAAAAAGATTAATTGATGATGGAATAAAGGCGATTGAAGTTACTTATTCAGTTAAAGATGCTGGAAAGTTAATTAAAAATCTTAAAGAGCAGTTTCCAGACAGCTTAATTGGGGCAGGAACGGTTTTAAGTTTAGAAGAAGCAAAAGAAGCGGTAGGATATGGAGCAGATTTTATAGTTTCACCATGTATAGTTGAAGAAGTGTGTGCCTTTTGTGTAAAGAATGATGTATGCTGTTCACAAGGTGTAGCAACTCCTACAGAAGCATACAAAGCGTATAAGATGGGAGCAGATATCATAAAATTATTTCCAGGAAGTGCTTTTGGACCTTCATATATAAAAGAGTTAAAAGGACCTTTCCCCTTCATGAATTTCATGCCTACAGGTGGAGTAAGTGAAAAAAATATAAAAGAATGGTTTAACAATGGAGTAGTAGCAGTTGGGTTAGGTGGATATTTCACAAAGAATATAACAGAGGATAATTTATCAGATATAGATATAAGGGTTAAAAAAATATTTGATGCATTGAAATAGGCTGCGACTTAAAAGAATATCAATGGATTCTAAGGATTACTAGGTTATACAGTCTAAAATAAAATGTGGAAGGGCTTTAGTGAATGTAATGAAGAAAGAGCTAATAGTTATAAATACTTTGGTTTTTAAGAATTATTTTGACAAAGGGTTTACACAAGACAAGTTTTTTAGCTTTGTTTCTAATCTTGGAGTAAAAAATATTGAGATCAGAAGGGAATATATAAAGGATTTAAGTAAGGAACTGGACCTTTATAGAAAATTGGCTAAAGAAATGAAGCTTGATATTTTTTATAGTGTTCCTGATACCATGTTTAAGGATGGAAAATTAGATAAAGAAAATTTAGCTAAATATTTCCAAGAAGCAAAAATTATAAATTGCAAAAATATAAAGTTTAGCATAGGAGATTATAAGAATTTCCATTCAAATTTAAAAGAAGCTTTAGATCAGTTTTTAAATTATGGTATTAACTTAAATATAGAAAACGATCAAACTTATGAAAATGGAACATCGCGTAATATAATTGAGTTCTTAACGGATTGTAAGGCTCAAAGAATTAATATTGGTTATGTGTATGATGCTGGAAATTGGTGTTGGGTAAATGAAGATGAACTAGAAAACGCAAATTTGTTAAAAGAGTTTACAACATATGTACATTTAAAGGATGTTAAAAAAACATCTCAAGGAAATGTAACTCTTCCATTAGATAAGGGCAATATAGAATGGAGAAAGATATTAGATATATTGCCCAAGGACACTAATGTTGGTTTAGAATATCCTTGCGAAAGTGTTTCAGTTGTTGAAGAAGGTATTGAAAAATTGATTAAATATTAAGAATGGGGGAATGGTTTATGAGCGAAGTTATAACAATTGGAGAGCCATTAACGCTTTTTGCGGCAGAGGGCGAAGAAGATATAGATAAGGAAATAAAAGATGTAAATCATTTTAAAAAGTTTTTAGCAGGTGCTGAGGTCAATGTATGTGTTGGTGTATCAAGACTAGGCCATTCCGTTGAATACATAACAAAATTAGGAGAAGATCCATTTGGTATGTTTATTAAGGAAAGCCTAAGCAAAGAAAATATAGGAACAAAATATATAAGTTCTACAGATAAATTTTTTACTGGCTTTCAGCTTAAATCAAAGGTAAGTGATGGTGATCCTAAAATATTCTACTTCAGAAGAAATTCTGCTGCAGCAAATTTTAATATAGATGATCTTAAAAGCTTAGATTTAAGTGATGTTAGGCACATTCATTTAACAGGAATATTTCCAGCATTATCTGAAAGCAGTAGAAACGCTTCATACAAGTTAGTAGAGCTAGCAAAAGAAAACAACATAAGAATTACTTTTGATCCAAACTTAAGGATGCAGCTTTGGAGCAGTAAGGAAGAAATGATAAAAACTATAAATGATATAGCTTTTAAAAGTGATATAGTAATGCCTGGCATAAGTGAAGGATTAATATTAACTGGAAGCGATAAGCCAGAAGAAATTGCAGATTTTTATTTAAATAAGGGTGCTAAAATCGTAATAGTAAAGCTTGGAACAAAGGGAGCATTTGTTAAATCTAAAGAAGAAACACATACAGTTCCTGGCTTTAAGGTAGAAAAAGTAGTAGATACAGTTGGTGCTGGAGATGGATTTGCAGTTGGAGTTATAAGTGGAATATTAGAAGGATTAAGCATAAAGGATGCTGTTAGACGTGGAAATGCAATAGGAGCTATGGCAGTAATGTCACCTGGAGATAATGATGGTTATCCGACAAGAGAAAAACTTGAAAAATTTTTAGGCAGTGAGGCTTAAATGAAGATACAATTAGCTTTAGATAGAATAACTTTAGGGAAAGCTAAAAGCGTTGCTAAAAAAGCTGAAGATTATGTTGACATAATAGAAGTTGGCACATCTCTTATTAAAGACTACGGAAAAAAATCTGTAAGTTTTATTAAAGAAAATTTTAAGGATAAAACCATATTAGCAGATATAAAAACCTGTGATGAAGGTGAATATGAATTTAAGTCCGCATTTGAAGCGGGGGCCGATATTGCTACGGTTATGGGAAATTCTCCAATAGAAACTATAGAGATATGCTATAATGTTTCAAAAGAATATAACAAAGATGTTATGATAGACCTTATGGGAACAAGTGAAAGTAAGATAGCACAATTAAAGAAGTTTGATAATGCTATATTCTTTATTCATCTACCTAAGGATAATAAACATGGAAATTTAATTGATAATTTTAATAAAAATAGTGATTTATATAGAGGCATCAAAAGGATTGCACTAGGTGGAAGTGTTAAGGAAGATATTTTAAAAGATATATTACTTATCAATCCGGAAATTTTGGTTGTTGGTTCAGCTATAACAAAATCAAATGATATAGGTTTAGCAGCTTGTAGGTTTAAGAACAATATTATAGGCTAAAAAATCGGGAGATGAGATTGATGGAAGTGTTAAGCGAAATACTGAATGAAGTAAACAGTGTAGTGAAAAATGTTGATGAGAATGAATTAGATAACATTGTTAAGCTAATATCTAAAGATAAAAGAATATTTGTATATGGCGAAGGAAGATCAGGGCTTGTTGGAAAATGCTTTGCAATGAGGCTTATGCATTTAGGCTATACGGTGTATGTCGTTGGAGAAACAATTACACCATCTATTACCGAAAAAGATATGATATTTGCTATATCTGGTTCTGGAGAAACTTCTATGGTATTAAATTTATCAAAAAAATCTAGGGATCAAGGCGCATCCGTAATAGGAGTAAGCAGTAGAAAAGATTCATCGCTAATAAAAATTTCATCGAGCTTTTTGATAGTTCCTGGAGCCGTAAAATCAGATAAGAATGTAAGATCCATACAAATTTTAAGTTCATTATTTGATCAAAGCCTTCATATAGTTTTGGATGCGCTGTGTTTAAAGCTTAGTTATAAAGATAAACTTCATAATGAAGAAGCTATGAAAAATCATAGTAATTTAGAATAGATAAAGTTGAAATAAAAATAAATATGTGATAAACTATGTATAAAAATAAATTGAATTCTTACCTAGGGTAGAGGTGCTGTAATTATAAGTATTTGTTTTTAGCCGGCAGGCGTCTTAGAAACAAAGAAAGGAATATCAGCCGAAGAAGTCATTTTGGCGAAGATGGTTTCTGGTTTTATATAGAACATGTATAAAACTGTCACTAAAGTATAGTGGAGAGCTACAAGGTACACGTGCAAGGTTATTAAATGTTACGTTAATAACAGCAGCAAGGGTGTTCCTTTGCTGCTGTGTTTTTTGCTGATATTTTGTTTCCCACAGGTAAGAGGAAGGTAGGTATGTAAATGAAAATTCAAGGTGTGTTAATACCAGTTGTTACTCCTTTTGTAGATGGAGAAGTTGATTTGGAATCTTATGGCAAACTTATAAAACATTATACTTCAAAACAAATAGCAGGCATTATGCCTCTTGCAACTACAGGTGAAACTCCAACTCTTACAGATTATGAATATGAAGCTGTACTTAATAAGACAATTGAATGTAATGAGGGAAATGTTCCAGTATACGTTGGATTTGGTGGAAATAATACAAGCAAAATGACACAGAGTATTAAGATGTTTGAAAAGTATAATATAAAAGGTATATTATCTGTATGTCCATATTATAATAGACCGGATCAAAGAGGAATATATGAGCACTTTAAAGCTATATCTGAAGCTACTACCTTGGATATAATATTATACAATATACCATATAGAACTGGTAGAAATATTGAAAATGATACAGTTAGAAGACTTGCTGAATTTAAGAATATAGTTGGAATAAAAGATGCTTGCGGCGATTTTGGACAAACTACAGAGCTTTTATTGAACAGACCTTCTGATGAAAACTTTTCTATATTAACAGGAGAAGATGCTTTCTTCTATAGTACATTAATGCTTGGTGGAGATGGTGGAGTTATGGCATCTGCGCATGTAAATACAGAAAAATATATTGAAATATATAATAAAGTAATACAAAATGACCATCTTGGAGCATTTAAAATATGGAAAGATGTAGTTGGGTTAATACCAATGCTGTTTGAAGAGCCTAATCCAGCGCCAGTTAAGTATTGCCTTTATAAGCTTGGATTGATAAAATCCCACGAATTAAGATTACCTTTAGTATCAGTATCAGAAGAGCTAGCTAAAAAATTAGATAGCGCACTATAATTTAATAATGTTTATAAAAATAAGTAACATTTTATAAATAGTTATCCACATTTATGCTAAAATATATAGTATAAGTGTGGATATTTTTATGGAAAGCGAGAGTGATACATAATGAGCGAAAACAAAATAAAAAAGTTAACGCCTATGGCGGAATCTAAGTTTTTAAGTCTTTATGACATTGAATATAAAAATAAATTGGGAAATTTAAAGCATTGGACTGTGGCTTCTAGAAAAGATTTTGAAACGCTTAAAGAACAATATTTTGAAGGAAAGAAAGAAAAAGTTGATGCTGCAATAATTGTTGCATTTCATGTGGAGAGTAAAAAGTTAGTTTGCATAAAGCAGTTTAGGGTTCCTTTAAATGATTATGTTTATGAACTTCCAGCTGGACTTATAGATGGAAACGAAAGTTTTGATGCTGCAGCAGCGAGAGAACTTAAGGAAGAGACGGGACTTGAACTTATTGATATAAATCATGAAAAAACAAAGAGCAAGGTTTATGCATCAGCAGGTATGACGGATGAATCTGCAGCCATAGTTTTTTGCACTTGCAAAGGAACTTTATCAAAAGAATTTCTTGAGGATGATGAGGATATAGAAGTGATGCTTCTTTCACGGAATGAAGTTAAGGAACTATTAAAAAGAGATGTTAAGATGGATATGAGAGCATTTATAATGTTTCAAGCATTTGTGGGCATGGGAGAAGAATTATTTAAGTAAATGCAAAAGAAAGTGCTTATTTAAAACATAGCCTAAATAAAAATTATCCACACCTTCATTAAAATAATTGATTAAGGTGTGGATAATTTTTATGTTATTTAATAATTTACAACATAATTAGAACCAAAATTGTTGCCTCAATAATTTTGCTCATTAACTCCATATTTCATGAAAGCTGATAATTATAAATTATCGCTATTTCCACATCTGTTTTTGGCATATTGGCTTGCTGTCATACCAGTATACTTTTTAAAGAGCTTGCTAAAATAATAGGGATCATTAATGCCAACCAAATATCCAATTTCAGAATATTTTAAGGAAGTAGTGTATATTAAATCCATAGCTTGTTTTATCCTAATCAAATTAAGGTAATTAAAAATTGTATGACCTGTTGTCCTTTGAAATATCCTATTTACATAATCGTAATTTGATTCGCACAAATCTTCTATATCATGGCTGGTAATTTTGCAGTTGTACGCCTTCTCTAGATAATTGATGATCTTTCTTATTTTTAAAGCTGATTTTGAAAATTGTGGATGAGAATTTTCAAGTATTTCAGAAGCATATTGCCTGCAAATCTCCATCAGTAAGTCCGCAAATTTTAAAGAAGCTGATATTTTATAACCTTCTAGCTTTTGATAAAATATATAATCGTTTTCTGTAAGCTTTGAAAATAATTCACTAACGTTTTTGTAATGGTAGCACTTGGGAAGATAGTGTATAGAATCTGTAGAAGGCTTTTCGGAAAATACATTGCTAAGTAAAGAAAGCTTCCTTTTTATATAAATATCACTGCATATCTGTGTAAAGTCATCTTCTCCATATGAAGAAAGCCCATTGTGCTTAAAGTGTATATAATAATAGTGGCAGTTGCTTGCTTTAAAACCCGTATGCTCTATGTTTGGTTCAAGAAGTAATATATCGCCTCTTTTTAGTACATAATCACTGTTATTTTCCCTCATATAAAGTTCACCATTTTTTACAAAATACATGACATATTCGCTAATAGTTCTAGTAAAGTGCTTCCAAGGAGTAGAGTAGTTAACATGTCCAATAAGCCTTACCTTTGGCATCACCTCCATATCAATAGAAAATAGTTTTATTTTATCTTTATCATTCATAACAGCACCTTCATTTTTAAAAAGTTAAAAAAGTCGCTATAATACAAAAAACGTATTCTAAGTCTATTTTAAAGTAAGCGTAAATTAAATACAATATTATTGTAAATAAAAAAATACAATGTAAGCGTTTAAACGTAGGCTAATTGTTCTTAATAAATTGAGGGGGAATAGAAATGTTAAGAAAAAAAATTATATCTTTGACTTTAGTGGCTTCACTTATTTCTTCAATATTAGTTGGATGTGGTGGAAGTAATTCTACAAATAATAACACTAGTGGTGACAAAGTGACAATTACCTTTTGGCATACCTTTAGTGATACTGAAAAGGTAGTATTTAACAAGCAAGTTTTGCCGGAATTTGAGAAAGCACATCCTAATATTAAAGTTAAAGCTGTTACAATGCCTACAAATGGATTAAAACAGCAAGTGGTTCAGGCAGTAAATAGCAGCTCAGGACCTGATGTTATGAGAATGGATATAATATGGGTACCTGAATTTGCAAACATGGGTTCTCTTAAAGAACTAGGTGGTTTGGATGGATTTAAAGCTATAAAGGATAGTTCCTTTGAAGCTCCTATGAATACTACAAAGTGGAAAGAGAAGTATTATGGAGTTCCACAAGATACAAATACAAAAGTAGCTCTTTATAGTAAGTCTTTGTTGAAAGAAGCAGGACTTAATGAAGCTCCAAAAACTATGGATGATTTGATTTCAGCTGCTGAAAAGCTTAAAGGAAAGTATAAATCGGGATTACTTGGTATTGCTGGAACAGAAGCATGGGCAATGTCGCCTTGGTTTTTATCTTTAGGTGGTAAGTACTGTGATGATAAATATACAAAAGCTGATGGTTACATCAATAGTGCAGATAGTGTAGCTGCTCTTGAAAAAATAGTAAAGCTTAATGATGAAGGCGTTATTGGCAAGACTATGCTTGGAGGACAACCTGGTACTTGGGATGGCATAAAGAAAAGCCAGTATCTTATGATAGATGATGGACCTTGGTTCTACAGCATACTAAAGGATGAAGCAAAACAAAAAGCAGAAGCAGCCTTAATCCCTGAAGGAAAAGGTGGAAGCATATCTGTTATAGGCGGAGAAGATTTAGTAATGTTCCAAAACACTAAGCATGAAAAAGAATCATGGGAATTCATGAAGTTTATGTGTTCAAAGAAAGTTCAAGTAGAGCTTGAACAGAAAGCAAGCTTGATGCCAACAAATAAGGATGCAGCAAATGACCCTAAAGTTACCGCAGATCCAATTGAAAAGATTTATTTGGATCAAATGAAAACCGCTTGGGCAAGAATACCAAATCCAAAGTTTGAGGAAATGAATAATAAAATACAAAAAACATTTGAAGCAGCTATAAGACATAAAGGAACTCCAAAGGATTTGCTTGATCAATTAGCAAAAGACATGGATGCACTTTTTGCCCAATCTAAGTAACATGGGAGGTAATAATTATGCAGTCAATTGCTAGGAAGGAATATGGCTTAGAACCTAAGATTAAAAAGAAAGATGGCTTAAAAAAGGGACTTAAACAGTGGATAGCGGTGTCACCTTACATTTTAATTGGTATGGTACTTGTTACGGTTTTTGTTATCTATCCACAAATTAAAAATATATATATGAGTTTTACGGATTATAAAATTATGCCTGGAGCTAAAAGTCCATTTGTAGGTCTTGCAAATTATAAAATGGCGTTATTTGGTGCGGAGAGGGGAAACTTTTGGCTAGCATTTAGAAACGTAATATTATATGGAGTATTTACAATTCCAGCAGGCATGATTTTAGGTCTCATTATTGCAGTATTAATTGGAAATGTGAAAGCTGGTTCTGTTTTTTATAGGAGCATGATTTACCTTCCAGTATTAGTTGATTGGATTGTTGTTGCTATAATATTTATGTACATTTTTCAAGATGGTAAGGCAGGTTTAATAAACTATGTGCTTATGCAAATGCATATTATTAAAACCCCTATCTCGTGGTTTCAAAATACGTGGACTGCAAATGCAGTAATATGGATTTTTGGTATATGGAAAAATGTTGGATGGACTATGATGATATATCTGGCTGGACTTCAAGGGGTACCAAGAGATGTGTATGAAGCAGCTGTAATAGATGGTGCTAATGCATTTCAAAAGTTTTGGAAAATCACTGTTCCACTGCTTAAATCTACAACAGGCTTTATATTAATTAATCTCATAATAGGGTCGTTTAATGTTTTTCTTGCAGTATATATGCTCACTCAAGGAGGACCACTTGGAACTACAGATGTTCTGCAAAATTACATGTATAACCAGGCATTTCAATATTTTCATTTTGGATATGCTTCAGCTTTAAGTGTGATTACTGGTATATCAATAATTCTTTTAACTCTGTTTAGAAATAAATTCTTTAAATATGAAAGAAACTAGGGAAAGGAGCAGCATTTATGGTAAGAAGTAAAGTAGGTCAGGTTTTAACTCATTGTGCATTATGGGTATTTGTAATTATATCTATAATACCATTTCTATCAATGTTTACAACATCTTTATCAACGGATACTTTTTCAATGCCGTATCCACCAAGAATCTTGCCGCATTCATTTAACTTTAGCAACTATGCTACTGTGTGGAATGACAATAACTTTTTTAGATATTTTTTAAACAGTACATTTTTATCTATAACAACTACTATACTTGTTTTGTTCTTTTCATCCTTATCTGCATATGGTTTTGCTCGTTTTGATTTTCCAGGAAAAGAAATTATATTCAATATATATCTCTTTACTATGATGGTTCCTGGAATTTTAAATATAGTTGCTCAGTACAGTGTTATAAATAGTATGAATTTAGTAAATACGTATAGAGGACTTTTACTATTGTCAGTTGGCGGAGGAATAGCCGGAAATACATTTTTCTTAAGGGGATTTTTTGAAGATATCCCTAAGGATTTAGAGGAATCTGTAATTATAGACGGAGGAAGTAGATGGACAATTTATAGGAAAATAGTTCTTCCACTTTCAAAGCCGGCAATGGGAACTCTTGGAATAGGCGTATTTACTGGTACTTGGTGTGATTTCTTTGGAGTTTTAACCTTTATCAAAGATCCTAACAAATGGACATTACCTGTTGGATTGCAGCTTTTTAGAGGACAGCATGCGACTTCATGGGGACTAGTATTTGCTGGCGCTATGATAACAATAGTTCCTGAAATTCTTATATTTGCATTCACCCAGAAGTACATGGTTCAAACAGGAAATATGGATGGATCAATTAAAGGGTGATGGTTATGAGGAGAAAAGTAATCTTAATTGTAGTAGTATTGGTAGGTATTTTTATAGGATATTTTGCTTATAGATTTTTGAGCTTTAGACCTGACAAAGTAAGCGCAATAAAATATCAGGATAATCTTATATGTGATGTCTATACTGATAAAGCAAGGTACAATCCTAAAGATACAGTAAAAATATATATAAAGCTTAATAAAAACTTTAAAGGGGCTAGAAAAGGAACCTTAAGTATGTACTTTAAGTATTTAAGCAGCACTATAGATAGTAAAGAGATAAAATATTCACTCGATAAAAATGCAATTGTTCAAGTGAAATGGAATGCACCTAAGAATGATTTTAGAGGATACCAGATTGAGGTTTATGCATTTAATAATATAACCGTTTATGATAATAGGAACACTGCAGTTGATGTGTCGTCAAATTGGAGCAAGTTTCCAAGGTATGGGTATATAGCTGATTATCCAAATCAGAGTAAATCAGCTTCAGAAAATACAATAAATAGCTTGACTAAATATCATATAGATGGTCTGGAGTTTTATGATTGGCAGTATAAGCACAACAAGCCTCTTGCGGGGACGGTAGAGAAACCGGAGGATAAGTGGAGTGATATTGCAAACAGAGATACTTATGGTAAGACTATAAAGGACTATATTGATCTCGCCCATTCTAAAAATATGATGGCAGCGAATTATAATCTTATGTTTGGAGCTTATTCAGATTATGAAGCTGATGGAGTAAAAAAAGAGTGGGGACTTTACAAGGATGACAAGCATCAGGAACAGGATTTTCACCCTTTACCATCAAGTTGGGCTTCAAGCCAGCTATTCCTATTTAATCCTGCAAATAAAGGTTGGCAAAATTATATAATAGGCCGTGAAAAACAAGCTATGAGTGTATACAAATTTGATGTGTTTCATGTAGATACCTTAGGAGAAAGAGGGATACTGTTTGATTATAATGGCAAAACAGTTGAGTTAAGCGATGGATATAAAGATTTCTTAAATACAGCTAAAAAGGAGCTTAGTAAAGGAATATTATTTAATCCTGTAGGGGGCTACGGAGAAATTAGTGTTGCGCCAAGTGTGGATGTAGATTTCTTGTACAAGGAGGTATGGCCCAATCAGTGTCATTCCTATGCAGATTTAAAACAAGCCATTGATACAAGTAGAGATTTGTCAAAGAATAAAAAAAGCATAGTGCTGGCTGCATATATGAATTATAACTTAGGTAAGAGTGGAACTGAATTTAATGAACCAGGAGTAAGACTTACAGACGCTTCTATATTTGCTTCTGGAGGTGCACATATAGAACTTGGTGATACTGGAATGCTTTGCAATGAGTATTTTCCAAACAAAAACTTATCTATGACACCAGCTCTTAAGAAAGCAATGAGAAATTATTATGATTTTTCAGTGGCTTATGAGAATCTTTTGAGAGATGGCGTAGAGGATAGTGATAATGATATAGAAATACCCAATGTTAAGGTAAGTGACAGTGCGGATGCTAATAGTGTATGGGCATTTTCAAAGAAAAAGGTAGGGTACAATATTATTCATCTTATAAATAATGTAGGAAATGAATCCAACGAATGGGTAGATAACGATGGAGATGTAAAAAGTCCAACGATACAAAGTAACCTTAAATTGAAATACTATTTTAGTGGTAAACCTAAAAAAGTATGGCTTGCTTCACCAGATGCAAGAGATGGTAATATTGAAACTTTATCATACAAGGTAAAAAGTGATAAAAAGGGTCAATATTTGTTGATAAACGTACCCAAATTACAATACTGGGATATGATTTGTGTTGAAAAGTAAGGAGGCAGAAAAAGTGGTAGATATTTTTCCGTTAAAATCACAATATAAGCATGGAGAAAAGGTTGAAATAAAGGTAGAAATCAATGATTACAGTAAGCTTGAGAATAGTTATTTGTTATGCAAAGTATATAGACTTAATAATATAATAATAACTACTCGAAAAGAAATTGAGGACAACAATGAAACAATGTTTGAAATTTATGTAAGCGACTCAGATGATGTTATATCAGGATATGGAGTTGAAGTTGAATTATACAGTGAAAATGTCCTTAAGGAAAGTGCAGCTACATCTTTTGATATAGTTCATGAATGGTATGATGCACCAAGGTATGGATTTATATCAGATTTTTCGAAAAATGACTTGGATGATAGTAAAGATGTAGAGCAGATAAATAAATATCACATAAATGTTGTTCAATTTTATGATTGGATGTATAGACATCATAAGTTAAATCCACCTCAAAGTGTTTTTAACGATCCATTGGGAAGAGAACTTTCAATGGATGTAGTTGAGCAAAAAATAGATTATTGTCATAAATACGGCATGAAGGCTTTGGCTTATGGTGCAGTATATGGCTCGGAAAAAGAGTTTTTTGAAGAGCATAAAGAAATGGCAATGTACAAAAATGATGGAAATGTTTTGGATTTTGCAAATTTTATATTTATGATGGATATTAATAGAAAGAACCCATGGCATGATCATATAATAAATGAATTTTATGAAGCAGTCAAGCTTGGTTTTGATGGCATACACATGGATCAATATGGTTTTCCAAAGGAAGCAGTAAGTAAAATAAACAATGATAAGTCTATAAGACATTTAAGAGAGGATTTTCCCAAATTAATTGATGATACTAGAGCTTACATTGAAGAGAAAGGATATAAGGTAAATCTTATTTTTAATGCAGTAAATAATTGGCCTATAGATACTGTAGCTTGTTCTAACCAAGACTGTATGTATATTGAAGTTTGGCCTCCCAATATAACCTATGGTGATTTATATAATTTAATTAACAATGCTAAAAGGTATGAACCTAAAAAGCAGGTTATATTAGCGGCTTATATGAAACCTTTTAACAAAGAAGAAAATACATCGTTGGAAAGTGCAGAAAATGCCACAATAATGACTATGGCCACTATATTTGCAAGTGGCGGTTTTCATCTATTACTTGGAGAAAAAAATGGAGTATTAACTGAAGGATATTATCCTAATTATGCGGTGGTTTCAGAGAGCTTTTCACAAAAGCTTAGGAAGTATTACGATTTTATAGTAAGGTATGAAGAACTTCTTTTTGATTTTAATATAGTAGATGACAGCATGACATATACTGGTGGAATAAATGGAGAATATGTATTTAATGGCTGTGAAGCATCACCTAAAGCTGAGAGAGACAAAGTGTGGACGTTAATTAAGGAAAAGCCAGGATATAAGATAATAAACCTTGTTAATTTCGCTGGTTATCAAAATATGGGCTGGAATGAAGGTAAGGCCAATTTACCATATAAAATTGAAGATATTGAAGTTACAGCTTTAGTTGTAGAAAATGTAAAAGGAGTATATGTTGCGTCTCCTGATTACGAAACAAATAAAGCTCAAAAGCTTGAATATGAATGCATTCTTCATGAACAAGGCAAGGCTATAAAATTTAAAGTGCCAACATTGAAGGTATGGGATTTAATTTATATTGAAGTATAAATTTTCATAGTTGAAATTTATATAGGCATATGATAAACTAACCTTAAAATTGAACCGATTTTTATCTAGTATACGACTTTTATTATAGGCTATGTTCTAAATAAGTGCTGATTTTATGCTTATTTAAAACATAGCTTCCTTGCTTAAAGCTGACAAATATGAATAAATTGGAGGAGTGGTTAGAGTGAAACTCGTAAGTGATGTCGTAAATAAGATGATACTTTATTTTGATGGGGATGTAAGACGTATAAATCATGCTATGAAAGTTTATAGTTTTGCTAAAACTATAGGTGAGCTTGAAAATATAGGTAATGATAAGCTTTTAATACTTGAAGTTGCTGCGGTACTTCATGATATTGGAATTAAGGAAAGCGAAAGAAAGTACAATTCTTCTGCAGGGAACTATCAGGAGATAGAAGGACCAGCTGTGGCAAAAGATATTTTGGAAGAGTTTAATTTAGATAAAAATTTTGTCGATAGGGTTTGTTATTTAATAGGCCATCATCATACATATAATAAGATAGACGACGTAGATTATCAAATACTTATTGAAGCAGATTTTATCATAAATATTTTTGAGGATTCAATAGAAAAAGAAAGAGTAGAAATAATAAAAAATAAATACTTTAAAACAGAATCGGGGATACATCTTATAGATAGCATGTATTTGTAGTGAGGCGGTAAATTTTGAAGCTAACAGTTCTTGTAGATAACAATACAATTATTGACCGATACTTTTTAGGGGAACCGGGAGTGAGTTATTTTATTCAAGATGATAATTATAACATTTTGTTTGATACAGGTTATTCAGATGTTTTTATAAAAAATGCCTATAAGATGAATATAGATATAAATAATATAAATTCAATAGTTATTTCTCATGGGCACAATGATCATACCTGGGGATTACCTTTTTTAATTAAACACTATAGTGAAAGTACAAGGTATAATAAACCTAAATTAATTGCTCATCCAATGACTTTTCTAAATAAATGGGTATCTGATGCAGAGGACATAGGAAGTATGGTATCGGAAGAAAAACTGAAGAGGCATTTTGAAGTGAATTTAAGCAAAAATCCTGTGTGGTTAACTGATAAAGTTGTATTTCTGGGAGAAATAGAGAGAAAAAATGACTTCGAAAATAAGTTGCCAATTGGGAAAATGGAGCATAGTGGTGGTGAGATAGATGACTATGTACTAGATGATTCTGCACTTGTGTATAGAAGTGCAGAAGGCTTAGTTATTATTACTGGCTGTTCTCATTCTGGTATTTGCAATATTATTGAATATGCAAAGAAAGTGTGCAGTGATGACAGGATTGTAGATGTGATTGGTAGTTTTCACCTTCTTAACCCTTCTAGAGAGGTAATTACAAAAACTTGCGAATATATGAAGCAAAATAACATAAACAAAGTTCATGCAGGACATTGTACAGATTTAAAATCCAAAATAGAGCTCTCAAAGGTTACAAATATAAAAGAAATAGGAGTTGGACTTACATTGGAATATATTTGAAATTTTTCTCCGTTTCTCTACGAAAGATATACTGTAAATATGGTTAATTAATGAAGATTAATTAGGGAATATGGTATAAAAATTTAATTGATTACAAAAATTCACCCCTAAAATTCCGTAGATAGGGAGGAATTTTTTCCTTGAACTACTGTGTGGTTGAAGTAATAGTGCTGAAGGAACGATTTAAAAAAACCCTAATAAATCTTGGTTCAAAAATTGCAAAATACTTAGATATTTCAATTTGTTTGAGCAAAAGGCGAATTATTGAAATATCTTAGGATTTTGTCATTTTCCTAACTTAGATTTATGGAATTTATTATTGAAAGTACTTTTATCTTATTCTAGAAGGATAATGGGCTTACGCCCAAACCCCGCGTATGTGTGACGAAGCATTGTTACTTCGCACTTTTTTTACTCTGCATATATGTCAAGTCCAAACCATTTTTTAGATAACTTTGATAAAGTTCCATCTTTCTTTAATTCATTCATAGCTTTATTATAAGCATCTCTTAAACCCTTATCTTCTTTTCTAAAAGCAACACCTATAGGTTCTTTTGTTAAAGAAGATTTTAATTTCTTAAACTTACCTGGAGCAGTAATGTTGTAGTAATCTCCAACCATAGGGTCAGTTACGACTGCAGCAGTTCTTCCATTTTGAAGATCTAAAAATGCGTCTGTCATTGCTTCATATTTTTTTACTTCTTTAAGTCCAGATAATTTGCTAAGTACATCTTGAGCAGTTGTTCCAGCTTGACAGCCTATTACTTTTCCGGGAAAATCTTTATCACTTTTTACAGTGGTATTATCTGATTTTACAAATATAGCATTTCCACCATATATATATGGATCAGTAAAAATCATAGTCTTTTTTCTATCATCTGTTATACTTACACTTGATTGAACTAAATCAAATTTTTTAGATTTAAGAGCAAGAAAAATTCCATCCCAAGCATTTGGAACAAATTTAACCTTCACTCCAAGTTTTTTACCAACTGCATTTGCAACATCAATATCGAATCCTTTGTTAGTACCAGTTGTTTTATCTTTGAATTCCATTGGAGGATATGTGTTATCAATACCTATAACCATTTGACCAGCTTTTTTTACTCTATCGAGGGAATTGTCTGCATTGGATGACGTATTGGTCTTTGCACCGCAACCAACTAAAGTAACAACACTTAAGCAGATAACGAGTAGTATAGTAATTATTTTTTTTGGCATTTTTATGCACTCCTTTATAATAAATTTATTATTATTATGTTCTAAGAAAGGATAAATATAGATGGATAGTCATAAAATTTAAATATAAACAATTAATTGACAAAAGTACAATTTAGTAAATAATTAATTAACAGTATGTTAACATATTTTGTACAAAACTGCAATATTAATATTAAAATTAATACTAAAAATAACAATTTCAAATTTACAAAGCCGATTTAATTAATTTAAATTTCATATATAGCTTATCTATAGAAATAGAATAAAAACATGATTAGTTGGCTATTATAAAGAGTATGAATAAACATGGTGGAGGCGTTAGAATGAAAGCTAGTGTTGACAAAAGTCAATGTATCGGCTGCGGACTATGTCCAAATCTTTGCAATGAGGTTTTTCAAATGGATGATGATGATGGAAAGGCATTTGTTAAAATTACAGATGTGCCTAGGGAAGCAGAGGAAGGCGCGAAGGAAGCAGAAGAGTCATGCCCGGTTAATGCAATCACAGTAATCTAGAACCAGTGCACAGTTCACAATGCACAATTCACAGTTATGGATGATTTTCTGCTTTTGCAGAAAATCTTACAGTTTATTATTTTTCAGATTTTTCTACGTTTGAGTAGAAAAATCAACCTAAATTGTGCACTGTGAACTGTGAATTGTGCACTGATTTAATATTTACGAAAACAGTTCATAAAGATAAATTGCCAAGGTTAAGCTCAGTCTTGAGTAGTAATCATCAAAATCAATATCACATATTTGCTTCATTTTTTCCAATCTATTTTTTAAAGTATGTCTATGAATGTATATTTTTTCTGAAGCCAAATTTATATTAAATTCATTGTCTATAAAGGATTTTAGGGTGTAAAAATAATTTGTGTTATGCAGCCTATCGTATTCTATTAATGTGTATATTTTTTCTTGTAGAGATTTTGCAATATAGCTATCAGAATTAATAAGTCCAAGAGATTTAAAAAGCGGTAAATATTTATAAAAACAAATTCCTGTCTTAATATTTATTTTTTCTAATGTAGATAAGCTTGAACACGACTCCTTATATGCATTTAGCAAATTTTCTATTGAACCAAATATATTACTTGCTCCAATCAGTAATGCAAGATTTGACTCATTTTTACAGGATGATTTTAAAGTTTCAATTAATTCTATGCTTAAATTGTGAGTTGAAAGCTTTTGAGATGAGGATATTAAAAACATTATTTTATTATCTAAAATTTCAATAACAGTAGTAATGTTGTGTGAGTGGAAATAATTTCTGAGATTATTAATTACGTTAAGCATTGTATTCTCAGAAATGAGAGTATCATAAGTATTTATAATCGATAAAATAAATAAACATAAACTTGAATTTAAATTTAATTGCAAGCTATTTTTAAGCTGGTATGTGTCATGAAAATTAAGTTCTTTATTTGCTTTTAAGTTTTCGAAAATATGCTTGTAATTACCACTATGAATTTCATCGTTAAGTTTAATATTTATTGCATATGCGTTTTTAAGTACAACTTGAGTTATTATTGAAAAACTTAAATTCTTTGGAATTTCAAATATGGGAAAGTTATATTTATTTCCATCGGCTATTATATATTCAGGTATTTTATTTAAATAATATCCTGTTTGAATGCCCATTCCAGCTAAACCTTTTGAATGAAGCTTTAATATCAAATCTTTGTTTAAGTTTTCATCATCTAGTTTGTAGCCTGTAGTTAATAAAAGCTCATCCTTTTGGAGATAACTAATTTCGTCTAATATTTCCATTATATTTACCCATGCTATTTCGTTATTTATTCCATTTTGGCTTGTCAGTAATTTAATCCCATTAAGTGAATCTAGTTCAAATAAATTTTTAATAAGTAAAGGCAAAAGAATCAGCTCCTTTTATAGATAGACAGCGTGAAAGTTTGAAATTAGTAATACTAAATTCATCCTGATAAATTGAAGTTTAGTCCAGTGCACAATTCACAGTTCACAATGCACAGTTATTGTGAACTGTGTACTGTGTACTGTTTTTATACGGTTGTACATAATGTCCAATATTCGCGAATAAATAGGTACATGGCGTTTATTGTTAACTAGATAAAAATAAATTATAATAAAGTTAATTGATAAATTAATAATATTTAAGGCTAATAGCATAAAAATTATCAACATATATCTTGCTAAATAATATTATATCAATAAATGCAATTATTTGATACAGAATTTGTTAGTGACTTTCAAAATATACAATATATAATTTTATGACTTTTTAATAGGGGGTATTTTTTATGGAAGAAGTAGTTGTAAGACTTAGAATGGGTTCTAGCGATGCACATTATGGTGGAAATCTTGTTGACGGGGCAAAAATGCTTGCTTTGTTTGGAGATGTGGCAACAGAACTTTTAATAAGACATGATGGTGACGAAGGTTTATTTAGAGCATATGAAAGCGTTGATTTTCTAGCTCCAGTTTATGCAGGAGATTATATAGAGGCAGTGGGCAAAATTGTTAAGGTAGGGAATACATCGAGAAAAATGGAGTTTGAAGCTAGAAAAGTAGTTTCACAAAGAACAGATATAAATGACTCGGCTGCAGATTTTCTTGAGGAACCAATAGTTGTTTGTAGAGCCACTGGAGTATGTGTTGTTCCTAAAGATAAACAAAGGAAATAAGGTGTGGATGTTATGGAAAAATTAATAATTACTGCTGCAATATGCGGTGCAGAGGTTATGAAAAAAGATAATCCTAATGTTCCATATACAGTTAAGGAAATTGTAAAAGAAGCTAGACTTGCATATGAAGCTGGAGCGAGCATAATTCATCTACATGTAAGAGAAGATGATGGGACGCCAACACAAAGCTTTGAAAGATTTAAAGCATGTATAGATGGAATAAAAGAAGAATGTCAAGATGTAATAATAGAACCTTCCACAGGTGGAGCAGTTGGAATGGATAATGACGAAAGATTAAGTCCTATATTTCTAAAGCCAGAAATAGCAAGTTTAGATTGTGGTACTTGTAATTTTGGTAAGAATGATATCTTTGTAAATACAGAAGAAACCATAAGGTACTTTGCTAAAAAAATGAAAGAGTTTGAAGTAAAGCCAGAGATAGAGGTATTTGATAAGGGAATGATAGATACAGCTATAAGACTTTATAGAGAAAAACTTTTAAAGGCACCTCTTCAATTTAATTTTGTTATGGGAGTAAGAGGAGGAATAAACGCAGGCTTAATGGATTTGGCATTCATGAAAGCAAGTATTCCAGAAGGTTCAGCATTTACTGTGACTGGTATAGGAAAAGCGCAATTTACAATGGCGGCCATGGCTATAGCAGCAGGTGGGCACGTAAGAGTAGGTTTTGAAGACAATGTATACATAAGAAAAGGAGTTCTGGCTAAGTCAAATGGAGAGATGGTTGAAAAGGCAGTTAGAATTTCAAAAGAAATAGGAAGAGAAATAGCAACTCCAAAAGAAGCAAGAGAAATTTTGCACCTGATATAAGGAAAGAACATTAAACTTTTAGAATAACTAGAATAGTTTTTACAACAATTATTACTTAGTTAGAGTACAAAGTACAAAGTACAGTGAAGGTTGATTTTCTGCTGATGCCGAAAATCTTAAACTTATTGATGCTTGCGCAATTAATATAAAAAGTAATTATATTTTATTTAGGTAAGTTAAGCGTTAAATGTGTAGTAATTCAGTTTTTAAATTTTCAAGTAGTTTAAATGTAATTGGATTATGCCAGAAATATATTAAAGATTTTTTGTAGTGAAGCGGAGAAAAATCCACATTCATTGTCCTCTGTACTTTGTACTCTGTCCTCTGGATTTTATGAGTTACTTCAAAAATTCTAGTTAAGTGAGTTGAAAGCTTACATGTAATTTAAATATAGCAGATAAGAGGGGGAAATAATATGCAGTCATCAAAATATGGAACACATAGAGTAATGGAGCCAAAAGGGGTACTTCCTCAGGCAGCTAAAAAAATTTCAAATAACATGGACATAATGGATAATGAAATACTAATAGATGTGCAGGCACTTAATATAGATTCTGCAAGCTTTACCCAAATAGAAAATGAACAGGGCGGAGATGTAGAAAAGATAAAGAAAAGAATACTTGAAATAGTAGATGAACGTGGAAAAATGCAGAACCCTGTAACAGGTTCAGGCGGAATGTTAATAGGCACTGTAGAAAAAATAGGCAAGGATCTAGTTTCGGAGGTAGATATAAAAGTTGGAGATAAAATAGCAACACTTGTTTCATTATCCCTAACTCCACTTAAAATTGAAAAAATAAAAAGCATAAAGAAAGAAATAGATAGAGTTGAAATTGAAGGTAAGGCAGTGCTATTTGAAAGCGGTATATATGTCAAGCTTCCAGATGATTTAAGCGAAAACCTGGCACTTGCAGTTCTAGATGTTGCAGGAGCACCAGCACAAACTTCAAAGATGGTAAAGCCAGGAGATAGTGTGCTTATATTAGGAGCTTTCGGAAAATCAGGAACACTTTGTTCCTATGAGGCAAGGAAAAGGGTTGGACCTACAGGAAGAGTAGTTGGACTTGTAGCATTTGAAAAAGATAGGGAAGAACTTATAAAGGCAGGCTTTTGCAATGAAGTTATTATGGCAAATGCGGTTAATCCAACAGAAGTTTTAGAAAAGGCACTTGAAGCAAATGACGGAAAAGAATATGACATATCAATTAACTGTGTAAATGTACCAAACACAGAAATGTCCACAATACTTCCAGTAAAAGATGAAGGAACCGCATACTTTTTTTCAATGGCAACAAGTTTTACAAAGGCAGCATTAGGTGCTGAAGGTGTTGGCAAGGATGTATCCCTTTATATAGGAAATGGTTACACAAAGGGACATGCAGAGATAGCAATAAATGAACTCAGAGAATCAAGTGTGCTTAGAAAAATATTTGAAGAAAAATACAATTGAGGCAGAGTACAGTTGACAGAGTACAGAGTACAGAGTACAGTGAAGGTTGATTTTCCTACGCTTTGCTGCGGAAAATCTAAATTAAAAATAATTATCTCCTTCAGCGAAGCTGAACATTACTAAGTTCTAAGATTTATCTGACGTAAGGAAGATAAATCCACCTTCACTGTACTCTGTCATCTGTACTCTGTACTCTCATATTTTAAAAATTACTTGCAACGCCGCAATATTTAGAATCTAAATATTACGGGTATACACAAAAATCGGGGGGGTTTACAGTGAACAAGAGTAGAAGATTTGAACTTTTTAAAGATGTGCCAGATAGTGATTGGAATGATTGGAAATGGCAGGTTAAAAATAGAATAGAAAATGTAGATGAACTTAAAAAATATATTAAACTTACAAAGGAAGAGGAAGAAGGAGCTAAAAAGTGTCTTCAAAAATTTAGAATGGCTATAACACCGTATTATCTTTCTTTGATAAATCCAGAGGATGAGTTTGACCCAATAAGAAAACAGGCAATACCAACTGTAGATGAACTTACTATTTCGCCAGGAGATTTAGTTGATCCTCTTCACGAAGATGGAGATTCTCCAGTACCTGGTTTAACTCATAGGTATCCAGATAGAGTTTTACTGCTCATAACAAATCAGTGCTCAATGTACTGCAGACACTGCACAAGAAGAAGGTTTGCAGGACATACTGATAGCTGTCTTTCTATGGAGCAAATAGATAAATGCATTGATTATATAGCAGCAACACCAGAAGTAAGAGATGTACTTTTGTCTGGAGGGGATGCTCTTTTAGTAGACGATGATTTCCTTGAATATATAATAAAGAAATTAAGAGCTATAAAGCATGTTGAAATAATTAGAATTGGTTCAAGAGTGCCAGTGGTTATGCCTCAGAGAATAACACCTAAGCTTTTAAATATGCTAAAGAAATATCACCCAATATGGATAAACACTCATTTTAACCATCAAAATGAAATAACAGAGGAGTCTAAAAGAGCTTGTGAGGCTATTGCAGATGCAGGAATACCACTTGGAAATCAATCTGTGCTTTTAAAGGGAGTAAATGACTGTGTTCATGTAATGAGAAAGCTTGTAAATGAGCTTGTAAGAATAAGAGTAAGACCATACTACATTTATCAATGTGATTTATCAATGGGACTTGGACATTTCAGGACTCCCGTATCAAAGGGAATTGAAATAATAGAAGGACTTAGAGGACATACCTCTGGATACTGTGTCCCTACTTTTGTTGTAGATGCTCCAGGTGGAGGCGGAAAGATACCTGTAATGCCTAATTATGTTATAAGCCAAAGCAATGATAGGCTCATACTAAGAAATTTTGAAGGTGTTATAACAACTTATAAGGAACCTAAAAACTATTCTCCAGACTGTCACTGTGAGGTCTGTAGAGGTAAGAAAAAGATTCATCAAATAGGAATTTCGGCGCTTTTAAGTGGAGAAAAAATGTCAATAGAGCCAGAAAACCTAGATAGAGAAATAAGAATAGAAAAATATAAAGAGAGTAATAATGGCGCAGAAATATAAGGAATTTGAAAATTTTATTCAAAGAATTTCTCAGTATAAGACACTATCAATTATAGGGCTTGAAAAAAATACAGGTAAAACTACAACGCTTAATTTTATTATGAAGGCTTTAAAAAATAAAAAGCTTGCCATAACGTCTATAGGAAGAGATGGGGAGGAACAGGATGCAGTAACCTTTACCCATAAACCAAGGATATACGTTAAAACTGGAACTCTCGTAGCTACTGCTAAAAGCATGATTTTAAAAAGTGATGCTACTTTTAAAATAATTGGGGTTATGGATATAAGTACACCTCTTGGAAATATAGTTATTGCAGAAAGCATCACTTCTGGATTTCTCGAGATAGCAGGACCATCAACTAAAGAGAAAATAAAAGCTGTAATAGATGCGTTAAAGAAATGCGGTGCGGAGTTTACTATTGTAGATGGAGCACTTTCAAGAAAAAGTTTTGCAGCGCCAACAGTTACAGAAGTAGTAGTACTCTGCATTGGTGCAGCTTTTTCTCATAATATTTTTAAATTAGTAGAGGAAACAGAAAATTTAGTTTCATTATTTTCAATTACTAAGGCTGATTCAAAGGTTATAGAACTTTATGAAAAAACAATGAAAGAAACCAGAGTTGCTTTTGTATATGAAGATTACATTGAGAAGAGCCATGCCAATACTTCAATAAACGCGTATAAAGAGGTTATTTCAAGTTATAGTGGTGATTTAAAATATGTATTTATAAAAGGTATAGTTACGGATAAGTTTATGACAGAAATACTTAATTCAGATTTTAAAGTTAAAAAAGCTGCTTTTGTTGTGGAGGATGCTACAAAAGTTTTTATGAAAAAGAGTACCTATGATAGATTCGTGTTGAAAGGTGGAATAATAAGAGCAGTAGATAATATAAATTTAGCTGGAATAAGTGTTAATCCTTGGTCATCAGAAGGAATTGTACTTGAGTATGAGGATATATATATGAAGTTAAAAAACGAAATTAATATACCTATTTTTAATGTAAAGCAATTTGATATGGATGTGATAGAATGACATTTTTAGAGGATAAAGCTAAGAAAAAAATAGGATTTTATTATGTAATGGATAGATTCAATGTTTCAAGTGTGTTTGGAAAGGAAACTTTTGCAGCATTAAAGCCAATAACTTCAAAAGAAGAACTTTTAGATGAGTACGAAAACATCGAAAAGTGCATAAATAAACAGAACTGTTTTGACCAATTTGAAAATATACTTATGAGATTTAGAGATATAAAAAATACTTTTAGGAGAAGTAAAACTGGGAATATCCTTGATGAGGTTGAGCTGTTTGAAATTAAAAATTTTGTTATTTTGTCATCGGAAATAAATAATCTGTATGAGGCATTTGAATTTAATTTAAAAGGGATTAAGCTATGTGATTTTGATGAAATATATAAGTTGTTAAATCCAATAGAAAATAGAAGTTCAAGCTTTTTTATATATGATGAATATTCTATAAAGTTATCTAAAATCAGAGATAAAAAAAGAAAAATAGAAAAGTTTATTTATAAAGAGAAGAACAGCAGTAAAAGAGTACAGCTTTTAAAGGATAGAGCAGAAGTAGTAAATCATGAAAAAGAAGAGGAGTTTGCTATAAGAAAAAGTCTCACAAATGAAATATCAAAATATGCTGATAAATTAATTAAAAGCACATATATGCTTGGAAAACTAGATGTTATCATAGCTAAAACTCAATGTGCATTTGATTACAAACTTTGCAGACCTGTACTTTCAAATAAGATAAAAATAGTTAATGGCATAAATCCTATGGTAAAAGATAAAGTTGAGAAAAAGGGAGGCAGTTTTAAGCCTATTACCCTTGAACTTTTAAAGGGAACTACAGTTATTACAGGGGCAAATATGGGGGGGAAAACTGTAGCTTTAAGCATAACAGCACTCAACTATCTTCTTGCATACATGGGTTTTTATGTTTTTGCAGACAGCTTTGAATTTGCCCCCCTTGATTTTATGTGCTTTTTAAGTGAAGATGCAGAGTCACTTCAAAATGGACTTAGTACCTTTGGCGGAGAGGTTATTAAGCTTAAGAGGATTCTAGATGAACTTAAGGATAAGAAAGGCTTTATAATTTTTGACGAATTTGCACGTGGAACAAACCCAGAAGAGGGGAGCAATATAACTAAAGCTCTTGTTAAGTATCTTGGCAAGTTTGATTCTATAGTCGTACTTTCTACTCATTATGACGGAGTGTGCAGTTTTGCAGACGTTCATTATCAAGTAAAAGGTCTTAAAAATGTAGACATCAGCGTTATAAAGGACATTGAAAAAGAAGAAGAATTTTTAATGCTCATAAATAGATATATGGATTATTCTCTTGAAAAGGTTGAAAAAGGCACTGCTATTCCTAAAGATGCACTTAATATATGTACACTTATGGGATTAGACAACGAAATAATAAATACAGCAAGGGAATTTTACGAGGAGGGGTAAGGATGAAAAGTAAGCTTAATCTTGATTTCAACACAGTTAATAAGGCTAGAAATTGTGCTCACAATATAGCAGCAGAGGTTCAAAATTTTATCGATAAAAATACCACAGTTTCCGTTGAAAGAACTATATGCAGACTTTTTGGAATAGATGGAGTTAATGAGGAAAATATACCACTTCCAAATGTAGTGGTTGAAAATATAAAAAAGGGAAATAGACTATCAAAGGGTGCAGCTTATTATTTGAGCAATGCTCAGCTAAGCACAGGACTTTCAATGCAGGAGATAGCTAAGAAGGTTTCTAATGGAACTTTAAATTTAACGGATTTTAATTCAAAAGATATATTTTTGACTATGGATAATGCCATGACCATTGCAAAGAAAACAGTTGAAAGAATAAAGGTGAATAGGGAAAAGAGAAATAAATTTTTAAATTCCTATGGGGACAAAAAAGGTCCACTTTTATATGTAATAGTGGCAACAGGAAATATATATGAGGATATAACTCAGGCAGTTGCAGCAGCTAAGCAGGGAGCAGACATAATTGCAGTTATAAGGACTACAGCTCAAAGCCTTCTTGACTATGTTCCATATGGTGCTACAACGGAAGGTTTCGGGGGAACCTATGCAACGCAGGAAAATTTCAAGCTTATGAGGAAGGCACTTGATGATGTTGGAGCCGAGCTTAAAAGATATATAAGACTTTGTAATTACTGTTCTGGACTTTGTATGCCAGAAATTGCAGCGATGGGAGCCCTTGAGAGGCTTGATGTAATGCTAAATGATGCTTTGTATGGAATACTTTTTAGAGATATAAACATGCAGAGAACCTTTGTAGATCAATATTTTTCACGGGTAATAAACGGTTATGCAGGAGTAGTCATAAATACAGGGGAGGACAATTATTTAACTACGTCAGATGCCTATGAAGAAGCTCACACAGTTTTATCTTCACAATTTATAAATGAGCAGTTTGCACTTATGGCAGGTTTAAAAGAAGAACAAATGGGACTTGGTCATGCTTTTGAAATGGACCCAGAGCTTGAAAATTCCTTTGTGTATGAGCTTTCGCAGGCACAAATGTCAAGGGAGATATTCCCTAAAGCCCCTCTTAAATATATGCCTCCAACAAAGTACATGACAGGAAACATATTTAGGGGCCACGTTCAGGATACTTTATTTAATATGATCACTGTTTTGACAAACCAGAGAATTCACCTTCTTGGAATGTTAACAGAAGCAATTCACACTCCTTTTATGTCGGATAGAGCCCTTTCTATTGAAAATGCCTCTTATGTTTCAAAGGCAATGAAATCTCTTGGAGATGAGATAGAATTTAAAGAAGAAGGCATTATTCAAAAGAGAGCAGATTTTGTGCTTAAAAAATCCTATGAACTTTTAAAGGAAATAGAGAGAGATGGAATTTTTAATACCCTTGAAAAAGGTGCTTTTGCAGGGATAAGAAGAGGAAGAGACATGGGCAAAGGTCTTGATGGAGTTTTTGAAAAATCTGAAGAATACTTTAACCCATTTTTGGACTTAATGCTAAATAAATAATGAAAGGAGAGATGCATTGTGAGTGGAGGTTTATATTCTCTTGAGAAAAAAGAGTTTGATAAAACATTAGATTTAACAAAAGTAAGACCATATGGAGATACGATGAATGATGGTAAGGTTCAAGTTAGTTTTACACTTCCTCTTTCTGATTCCGAAAAGTCGACGGAGTCAGCAAGAATTTTAGCTAAGAAAATGGGGCTTGATGATATCGATGTTGTTTGTCATAAAAAGCTTGATAAAAACTTTACCTTTTATGTTTTATATGGTTCTCTTAAGCACACTGTTGATTACACAGGTATAGTAGTTCAAACTGTTGATGTAGATACAATGTCCATGAGTGAAGTTGATAAATATATAAAAGAAAATATAAAGAGAAAAATTGTAGTGGTTGGAGCAAGTACAGGTACGGATGCCCATACTGTAGGTATAGATGCAATAATGAATATGAAAGGCTATGCGGGACACTATGGACTTGAAAGGTACGACATGATAGAAGCTTACAATCTTGGAAGTCAGGTTGAAAATGAGGACTTTGTAAAGAAGGCAATAGAACTTAAGGCGGATGTGCTTTTAGTTTCTCAAACCGTAACTCAAAAAAATGTTCACATAAAAAACCTTGTGAATTTAGTTGAAATACTTGAAGCAGAAGGAATTAGAGATAAGGTTGTACTTGCCTGCGGCGGCGCTAGAATAACTCATGAACTTGCAAAGGAACTTGGATATGATGCAGGTTTTGGTCCAGGAAAGTTTGCGGAAGATGTAGCAACTTTTGCAGTAACTGAGATTGTGAACAGGAAGCTGGTATGAAGTGAAGGCCGTAAGTGAAGCAACAATATTGAAGAAACTGTTTAAATAAAATTTTATAAATCTTAGAGAAAAATATCCAAAATACTTAGAGGTTTCAATTTGTCTGAGCGATTAGCGAGTTATTGAAACGTCTTAGGATTTTGGATATTTTTATCTTAGATTTATTAATTTTATTTAATATTTTTTCTATATTGTTACGTAGCTTTTTTTATTTTATACTTCCAGCAGTAACGGATTTTATAATATGCTTTTGTGCGAAGAAGTAGAAAATAATAACAGGTATTATATCTAATATTAATCCGGCTAAAGCTAAGTTCCATTGCTTTGTGTACTCTCCAAAGAAGAAGAAGGTTTTTAATGGAATAGTCATAGTATTAGGCTTATTAATTACTAGTGAAGGAAGTAGGTAGTCGTTCCAGATCCATACTACGTTTAGAACTGAAACAGTTACAGACATAGGCTTTAAAAGAGGAAATATTATATACCAGAAGGTTTGAAATTTGCTGCATCCATCTAGTACTGCGGCTTCATCAAGTTCCTTTGGAATACTTTTAAGAAATCCGTGATACAAGAACACTGATAGAGAAGCTCCAAAACCAAGGTACATAAAAATTAATCCACCTACATTTAAAAAATGTAATTTCCCCATTAATCTTATGAGCGGAAGCATTACGGATTGAAAAGGAACAATCATTGAAGCTACGAACAACATTAAAATAATATTGCTTATTTTGCTCTTTGTTCTCTCTAACATCCAAGCGGCCATAGATGAAAAGATTATAATTATGGCGACGCTGACAATAGTAATAAATAAAGAGTGAAATAGAGAATTAAAAAAATCAAGTTCCCTATATGCATCTTTAAAGTTAGCCCCAATTATGGATTTTGGAAGTGCAAGAGTACTTGCAAACAATTGGGCCTTTGTCTTAAATGCGTTTACAACAATTATATAGAAAGGAGATAAAAATAGTAATGCCATTACAATTCCTATTATAGAAATAATACAATAAGAAATTTTAATTTTATGTTTGTTCTTCTTAGCCATTATACTTCCACCTCACCTTTTTTTGAGAAATATACTTGTGTTAGGGAAACGGCGCCTACAAGTAAAAAGAATATAACTGCTTTTGCTTGGGCAACCCCCATAAGGTTAAACTGAAAAGCTGTATTGTAGATGTTCATTGCAAGCATTTCAGTTGAATTTGCAGGACCGCCAGCTGTTAAAGACAAGTTTTGATCATATAATTTAAAGCAATTTGAAAGGGTGAGAAAAATACTTACAGTGAATGCTGGTCTTATTAATGGTATTGTTATGTTCTTGATTTTTTGCCATGCATTAGCACCGTCAATTTCAGCAGCTTCCAGTGTTTCAGCAGGAATGTTTTGCAAGGATGATATATAAATTACCATTAGGTATCCGGACATTTGCCATGCCATAATTATAACAAGACCAGCTAGACCAGTACTACTAGTTGAAAGCCAACCCAAAAGCCATTTTGTGTGGGTAGCTGTACCAATTGCTGCAAATACTTGTATAAATATAAATTGCCATATAAATCCAAGTATAAGTCCTCCTATTAAGTTTGGCATAAAGAATATTGTTCTTAGAATGTTATTTAATTTAGATTTTCTTGTAACTAAAAGTGCTAAGCCAAAGCCAATACAATTTAGTACGATAAGAGATAATACCGTAAATTTTAATGTAAATAAAAATGAATGCATAAAGGTTGGATCTTTAAAGGCCTTAGCATAATTTTTTAAACCAGTCCATTTTATATCTGAATCAATTCCATTCCAATCTGTAAATGAATAATATATTCCAGAAACAAGCGGTATAAGCTGAACTACTATATAGGCAATAAGAACTGGAGCTAGGAATAACCAAAATGATAAATTCTTTTTTTTCATTAAAATTCCCCCTTATAGGTTTTGAACTATGTATTCAATTTATTACAGGAGGGTAATGAGCTTATGATCAAAACCCTACACTTTTAATTAGTAATGGTTTGTTACTACTATTGTTGTTATTAAAGAAGAATTAAATATATATGGGGAATGGGTTTATGCCCAAACCCCTTGATGATAGTTGATACCAAATCTCAGCCTTTGGTGTTACTGAGAAAGTGCTTTTTTGAGGTTCTAGAAGGATAATGGGCTTCGCCCAAACCTCGTATATTACGAAGATGGCATAACATTTTGTTCTAGAAGGATAATGGGCTTCGCCCAAACCTCGTATATTGCAAAGAGAGCATAACATTTTGTTTTAGAAGGATAATGGGCTTCGCCCAAACCTCGTATATGATTACCTTGTAGCGGCCCATTGATCTTTGGCATCTTTAACTAATTGATCCCAAGTCATATCACCTGAAGTGTATTTTTGAATGTCAGCGCCAAGTTTGTTTTGTCCCCAGCCAGTAGGATATCCCATGAATACCCAAGGTATTGTTTTGCCTGCTTTAGAGTACTTTGTTAATTCTTTTGATATAGGATCTATAGGTTGTAAGTTTGAAGCATCATAACCTTTTAATGCTGGTATAAATTTAAAATCATTTATTATCATGTTTTTACCCTTGTCAGATGTGTAAAGCCAATTTAAAAAGTCTTTTGCAGCTTTTTTTGTTGCTGAGTCTTTCTTACAATTTACAGCCCAGTACATAGGAACACCAACAGGTACGGAATCTTCTTTAACACCCTCTATTGGCATTGGGAGTAATCCCATATTATCAGCTATGTCCTTGTTAATTCCTGAAACTGTAGAATAAATCCAGTTTCCTTGTTCAATAATTGCAACTTTACCTAAGGAGAATAACTTTTCAACTTGAGTTGAATAATCAACACTGTTTATAGATTTATTTGTTCCATCAGGTTTGTATGCATATTTATTTTGTATATCTAGTAATTTCTTGAAGCCATCGGCATAAGTAAAGTTAATAGTTTTTGCTTTGAAAGCAGATACACCATCTTTTAATTCTAATGCAAATGGTACATTTGAATCATGTAATCCTGCAACCCAAGTTTCTTTCCCAGCGGTTCCAAATACAGCGTCAAGTCCAAGATCTTTTTTCTTAGAATCTAAAGTTGTAACTGCCTTTTCAAGAGCTGCATATGAGGTTATTGAATCTGGATCAATACCTGCTTTCTTGAATATAGATTTGTTATATATAAAACCGTAACCTTCCATATCAAATGGCAAACCATATATTTTTCCATCTGATTTAACAGCATCTAAAGTTCCATCATATGCTTTTGAAACCCATGGTTGATCCGATAAATCTTCAAGTTTTGCTTTCCAATCTTGTACATCTTGTGGACCGCCAATATTGTATATTGTTGGCTCATCACCAGAAGCAAATTTTGTTTTGAGTGCGGCACCATAATCTTGACCGCCCCCAACTGTCTGTACGTTTATAGTGACATTCTTATGACTTGACTCGTAATCCTTTACAGCCTTATCAAGAGCAGCTTTACATTCAACTTTGAATTGAAATATATTTACGGTAACCTTTTTTGAAGAATCGCTTCCCCCACTACTGCTTGCGCAGCCAGTGAACAATCCTGTAGTTAAAGTTAATGCACAGGCAAGTGCGGTTAAACTTCTAATTTTTTTCATATATATCCCTCCAAGTTTTAATAAATAATGCAATCGCTTGCATTTATGCTTATTATAGTTAATATGGTTAGTTATGTCAAATTTGTTATTATGCTCAATATAGTCAATTATATAATGTTTGGATAAAATATCTTACTTTAGTTCCATATTTTATCTAAAACTATAATTGACTTTTTCAAATTAAATAACCAATAATAAATATATAAAGCACCAATGCGAAATCGGTTGTATTAGATTATATGAACAAAGTGTAAAAAATATGAGTGTCAGTATAAAATATTAATTATTACATTATTTAAAATAAAGTTTTATAAAAATAAAAACGATTGCAATACTTATTGACTAGAAGGAAAAAATGTTCTATAATGATTAAAAGTGCGCAATCGATTGCATAAAGTCGATTTTTAAATTTCAGATATATATGGGGGGATAATAAATGAGTAAAATTGAAGGATGTATATTCGATTTAGATGGAGTTATTGTAGATACAGCAAAATATCATTATTTAGCATGGAAGAGGTTAGCAAATGAGTTGGGATTTAAATTCACAGAGGAACAAAATGAAAGATTAAAAGGTGTAAGTAGAATGAAATCACTTGATATACTTCTAGAGATTGGCAACCTTAACTTTAGCGATAAAGAGAAAATTGAATTAGCAGAAAAAAAGAATAATTGGTATGTTGAGTATATATCTAATATGGATAGTAATGAAATCTTACCGGGGGCAAAGGAGTTCTTGCAAATTGTAAGAGATAATGGAATGAAGACAGCATTAGGCTCTGTAAGTAAGAATTCTATGACGATACTTAATGGACTTAATTTAGCAAAGTATTTTGATGCTATTATTGATGGTAATAAAGTTACACATGCGAAACCAAATCCAGAGGTTTTTTTATTAGGAGCTAAGGAAATTGGAGTACCACAGGCAAATTGTGTTGTTTTTGAAGATGCTGTCTCTGGAATTGAAGCTGCTATTAATGCAGAAATGTATTCTATAGGTATTGGAAGTAAAAAAGTATTAAGTAGAGCTAATATTGTTATTGATTCATTAGCAGATATGAAAATAGGAATGTTAGATTTACTTTAAGAGTAGTATTATCATAAAATAAGGTTTTATTGAGAGCGAGGGGAATTCAATTGAAAAAATATTTTGAATTAGATCCATGGAACATTATACAGAATAAGCTGGAACCTGAAGATAATAGAGTTGCAGAGGGTATATTTAGTATTGGAAATGGCTATATGGGTCAAAGGGCAAATTTTGAAGAGGATTACAGTGGTGAGACACTTCAGGGAAGCTATATGGCAGGAATATATTACCCTGATAAAACTAGAGTTGGCTGGTGGAAAAATGGTTATCCTGAATATTTTGCAAAAGTACTTAACTCTACAAATTGGATTGGCATAGGTGTAGAGGTTGATGGAGATAAGCTTGACCTTGAAAAGTGTAAGGTTGAGAATTTTGAAAGAGTGCTCAATATGAAACAAGGATATCTTTGCAGAACATTTACTGCAGAATTTTCAAGTGGCAAAAGGATAAAAGTAGAAGCGAAGAGATTCGTTAGCATAGTGAATAAGGAAATTGGGGCTATAAAGTATTCCATAACTCCATTAAATTTTAGTGGAATGATAAGCTTTTCGCCATATTTGGATGGAGACGTAAAAAATACAGATTCAAATTATGACGAGAAGTTTTGGAGTGAAGTTTCAAAGAAAACAGAAGATGGGCAAGCATTGCTTTTAATTAAAACCAAAAAGTTGGACTTTTATCTCTGTTCTTTAATGAAATATGATGTTTTAAAACAAGCCGAAAAATGTAAGTGCAATGTTGAACATTTTGAAAAAGAAAAGTTTGTAGGGAATACAGTAGAAGTAAGAGTAAAAGAAAATGAAAAGGTAGCTATTGTAAAATATGTTGCAAATGTTACATCAAGAGATTTTAAACCTAATGAATTAATTGAAGTTGGAGAAAAAATTCTACAGAAGGCTTACAATAAAGGCTATGAAAACCTTTTAAATGAACAAGCTGAAGCTTGGGAAGAAAAGTGGAAAGAAAGCGATATAATAATTGAAGGTGATGTATCTGCACAGCAAGCAATAAGATTTAATATTTTTCAATTAAATCAAACTTATACAGGAGAAGATGATAGATTAAATATTGGGCCAAAAGGATTTACTGGTGAAAAGTATGGTGGAAGCACTTATTGGGATACAGAGGCCTATTGCATTCCATTTTATTTGGCTACTGCAGATAAGAAAATAGCAAGAAATTTACTAATTTATAGGTATAAGCAGCTTGAAAAGGCAAAAGAAAATGCCAGAAAGCTGGGATTTCAAAAAGGTGCACTTTATCCTATGGTAACTATGAATGGAGAAGAATGTCATAATGAATGGGAAATTACTTTTGAAGAAATACACAGAAATGGTGCAATAGCTTATGCTATATATAACTATATAAATTACACTGGTGATAAATTGTATTTAAGTGAATATGGATTAGATGTACTGGTGGAAATATCAAGATTTTGGGAAGAAAGAGTTAACTATTCAGAAGAAAAGCATAAGTATGTGATTTTAGGAGTAACAGGACCAAATGAGTATGAAAATAATGTCAATAACAATTGGTATACAAATAGAATTGCATCATGGACTTTAGAATATACAATAGAGGCTTTAGATTATGTTAAAAATAATGAAACCTCAAAATATGAAGAGTTAATTAAAAAATTAGGTTTAAAGGAAGAAGAAATAGCCAAATGGAAAGACATCATAAACAACATGTATTATCCTGTGGATGAAGGGTTTGGAGTATTCTTACAGCAGGACGGGTATATGGATAAGGAGCAGATATTAGTAAAGGATTTGGATCCAAAGGAGCTTCCGCTTAATCAGCATTGGTCTTGGGATAGAATTTTAAGGTCCTGCTTTATTAAACAAGCAGATGTACTTCAAGGCTTATATTTTCTTCAGCATTTATATGATAAAGATACAATTAGAAGAAATTTTGAATTTTATGAACCAAGGACTGTACATGAATCTTCCTTATCTCCATGTATTCACTCAATATTGGCGGCTAAACTCAATAAAGAGGATAAAGCATATGAACTTTACTTGAGAACTGCTAGGTTAGATTTGGATAATTACAACAATGATACAGAAGATGGATGTCACATTACAAGTATGGCAGGAACATGGATGTCTGTGGTAGAAGGTTTTGGTGGACTAAAGGTTAAAAATAATATGCTTACGTTAAATCCTTTTATACCAAGTAAGTGGAAGTCATTTTCGTTTAAGGTGATGTTTAGAGGATGTCTAATTAAAGTAAAAGTAGGAAAAGATAATATAAAAATAAGCAATGAAAGTAAGAAGGATATAAAGATATTAGTTAAAAATAAACCATATTTTATTAATTCATTAAAAGATATTACTATATGTGCAGAGTGACTATAACAAAAGACCACACTAAATGGTTAGTGTGGTCTTTTTATAAATATAAGGCGTCGGTGGTTATATATAGATAAACCGCTTTAACTATTGAAATTGATTTGTTTATCTATACACAAGCATGTGAAAATATAGGTATTCTTTTTTCATATCATCCTATATTATTACAATTTCAGAGACTCTTTCAACATTGAAGTTTATGGTGTTGTCTGAAGGTGTAAACTCAGTTATTTTGCCATCTGCTAAAATGCTGGATGGTTTTAGGTTGGTAATAATATTGAATTTAAAGCCTTTGTAATGATTTCTATAATCGCTTTTAGTTTCATTGATTTTAATCTTAATGCAGTTTGATTCTTTATAAGCTTCAAGCTTATATAAATTGTAATTACCATTTTTATAGTCAAAGCTTTGACCATCATCTTGATAATGAATATAGCTTATATTTTTGCCATTTCTAGATAGATAGATATTAAAAGTAAGTTCATCTATGCTTTTTTCACCTACATAATTTTGTACGGGATAGTTAGGTAGAGCACTTCCAGCTTTTATATATATAGGGCATGTATCTAGTGGAGCATTTTTAATTATAAATTGACCACCAGAGAAATACTCATTTGTCCAGTAATCAATCCAATCATCGCCTTCAGGTAAATAAACCATTCTATTTGTTTTACCTTGCTCTACAATTGGTGCTACAAGTATACTATTACCACATAAGAATTCATCATTTATTTCATAAGTATTTGCATCCTTTTCATAATGAACTAATAAAGGTCTTATTATTGGAAGACCATCACTTTCTCCCTTCCAGAAAAGATCATAAAAATAAGGAATTAATTTATATCTTAATTTGATGTACTTCCTACAGATATCCTCTGTTTTGCCATCAAAAGCCCATGGTTCTTGATCTCTTGTAAATATTGAAGAGTGATTTCTAAATAGGGGAGTAAAAGTACCAACTTGTATCCATCTTGATAAAAGTTCAGCGCTGCAGTCAAAGCCAAAGCCTCCAACGTCTGTGCCGCAGAATGCAAAGCCGCTTAAACCCAAATTCATAAGCATTGGTAAGGACATACGAAGATGTTCCCATAAGCTTTGATTATCTCCAGTCCATACTGTAGAGTATTTTTGCGTACCAGCATAGCAGGCTCTTGTTATTACAAAAGGTCTTTTATTTGTGAATTTTTTGATGCCTTCATAAGTAGCTTTTGACATATAGTGCCCATAAACATTGTGGATTTCTTTATGAGATACTTTAGTGCCATCATTATCAAACATAACATCATCTGGAAGTGGACCTTTAAAGCTTGCAGGTTCGTTCATGTCATTCCATATACCTGCTACCCCGTAATCTATCATTATTTTTTGATTATCTGCCCACCAATTTCTTACTTTGCTATTTGGAAAATCAGGATAAAGTGATTCACCAGGCCAAACCTCATTTACATAAGGAACCCCATCTTTATCCGTAGCAAAATAATTATTTTTTATACCTTCATCATATATTTTATAACCCTTGTCTTTTTTTACTCCAGGATCAATGATTGTTACAACTTTAAAACCGTTTTCCTTTAATTTAGATAAAGTTTTATTAGGATTTTTGAACTTATCCTTATCCCAAGTAAAAACCCTATAGCCATCCATGTAATCAATGTCTAAATATAGTGCATCACATGGAATATCCTTTTCCCTAAAATTTTTGGATACTTCAATAAGCCTTTCTTCAGGTGTATAAGACCATCTGCATTGCTGATATCCAAGTGTCCAAATTTGAGGAATAGGAGTTCTACCAGTCAAACATGTATAATCTTTAATTACTTCTTTTATTGAAGGTCCATAAATAAAGTAGTAGTCTAAGTTTCCATCTACGGCTCCAAAGGAATAGTAATTGCTGTTTTCTTTTCCCATATCAAAGTGCGATTCAAAAGTATTGTCTAAAAATATTCCAAAGGCTTTATTATCTTTTAAAGTTATAAAAAATGGAATTGATTTGTAGAGTGCCTCGAAGCTTTCTACATGAGGAGCTGCGTTATCTGTGTTCCACATTTTATAATGGTAACCTCTCTTATTTAAGTGACCGGTTTTGTCTCCAAAACCATAAAAGAAGGTATTATCGTCTAATTTTTTTAAGACATTAAATTTATAATTACCAAGCTCTGAATTGATCTCATGTCCTTCTTTAAGGGCTAGCTCCAGAGATTTAGGAGTTACACCTCTTTTTATAAAAGGATCTCTTCGATTTCTATAATCCTCGCAGAGCATATTTCCATCAAGATCATAAATATCCACCTTAAAGTTGTCAAATATATTTACTTTTAATTTATTAGTACAAATAGTAATTTTAGAATCATCCCTTTTGACTTTAAGGTTTGTTTCTTTTGCTTTTATATCATCTATAGCCTTTGAATTGTGCTCGGCTTGTTTTAATGGAATGAAAAAGTTAATAATGGAGGCTGTTATGACTTCAATAATTGCTTTGTTATGTTCAAATAATACTTCTATTTTGTTTTTGTTTTGATTATAACCTTGAATTTTACCAAGCATATTGTGATCACTCCTTTTTATAAATAAATCAGTTTAAATTGACCTTTAATACCTTAATTAATGTAGTAAAATCCTAGACGTGTATAGGATTTCATGGCAATGTTTTGCAAAGGTACAATAAGCGGTAAACAAACGTTTGCACATGATTTTATTATATTAAAATAACCTTTTCATGTCAAATATATTGTGACATGAAAGTTATATACAATAAGATAAATTTTCAAAAAAAATTTATGTAAAATAACAATTGATTTTAATTATATTAAAAGTGATAATATTACTATATATGCTGTTTATCAGTGAAAACGGTTGTATAGGTTCTCTTTTAAAATTATATAAATAAGGTGTGAAAAATTATGAGTGTTACTATAAAAGATGTTGCTAGAGAAGCAAGTGTTTCCCCATCTACAGTATCTAGAGTTATAAGTAATAGCCCTAGAATAAGTGATGAGACAAAAGAAAGGGTAAATAAAGTAATAAAAGAGTTGAACTATCATCCAAATGTTATAGCAAGGAGTCTTGCTAATAATACAACTAACGTAATTGGAATTATTATGACAAGCGAAATTGATGACTTAACTAAAAATCCATTTTTTATTCAGGTTATGACAGGAATAAGTAGTTATGCAAAAGAAAAAGGATATTATATAATGTATACTTTTTGTACTAACTATGAGGAAGAGCTAAAGTGCGCAAAGGATTATGTAAATGGCAATTTGGTAGATGGTATAATACTCAGTTCCGTGGTAGATAATGACAAATGCATACAGTATTTAAAGGATGTGGAATTTCCTTTTGTGGTTATTGGAAGGCCAGAAAACACAAATAACATTTTGTGGGTAGATAATGATAACTTTAAAGCAATGTATAGTGTAGTAAGTAAGCTTTTACTTAAAGGGCATAAAACTGTAGCATTTATTGGACCGAAAACTGAAATAAGTGTTTCAAAGGACAGACTTAGTGGATATATACAAGCCCACAAAATAAATGGAGTAGATATAAATAAAGATTTTGTTAAGGAAGTTCCTGGCTTTAAGGAAGAACATGGATACGAATCTATGAAAGAGATACTTAAGGTTGGAGTTCCAGAGGCAGTAGTTGCAGCAGATGATCTTTTAGCTTTTGGGGCTATAAGATGCCTTCATGAAAATAAAATTAAAGATGTATCAATAATTGGTTTTAATAATACCCCACAAGCAGAATATTACAGACCATCTCTTACATCTGTAGATATCAATGTGAGAAAAGTTGGATATTATGCATCTAAGCTTTTAGTGGATAGGCTTAAAGATAATATAAAGGAAAACCACTATATAATAGGAACTAATCTAGTACAAAGAGAAACAACTAACCTCTAGTAAGATTTTATATGTTATTTGAATTAAATTTGAAAATGCTCTACATAATCATATTAAGAATATAGTAAATAGTATGGTATAATTATGTACAATAAACAAATACCATGTTGAGGAAGTATGATAATATGAATATAGTAGAGAAAAATGATAAAAGAGAAATCATATTAAAACTTAATGATAAGGTTAAAAAGAATGATTTTAACTACTATTGGCATGGCTTTAAAAGTTTTCCTATAGCATTATATAATTCTAGTGAGGTATATTTGGTTAATTATAAAGACTTGCCTGAAGGCTATTATGTTGATGGAAATGTTGCTATTGGAAAGAGAACTGAAGAGTTTTCCCAAGATACAGTTATTAATTTGGGTGGTCAATATACTGTTATATGCAATATTGATACTTTAACTGAAGTGGTAGATTTAGATAAGCTTTATTCTGAAGTGGTTCATGAAATGTTTCATAGTCACCAATTGGAGACTGGAGAATCGAGATTTCCTAATGAAGCACTATATTTTACTTATAAATTTACAAGTGAATTTTTGGCTTTGAGAATAAAGGAAAGAGAATATCTACTTAAGGCTGCCTTTGAGGATGATGAAATTAAGAAAAAAGAACTAATATCTTATTTTATTAGTATAAGAGAATTAAGAAAAAATATTATAGGAAAAAGCATAAATTACGAATATGGCATAGAATCAATAGAAGGAACGGCAACCTATGTTGAATATAAGGCATTTCAAAGAGAAAATGATCTCCCACCTAAATATGTTATAGCTAAATATGGTGAAAAACTTATTCAAAGTAATGATTTGAAGCATTTTAGGACTTCATGTCATTTTTCTGGTATGTTTATGGCTTTAATAATGGATTCCATGTGTGAAGACTGGCAAAAAATATATGATGATTCTAAATTATATCTATATCATTATTTTAAGAAACAAATAGAATGGGCTCAAAAAGATGTCACTCCTCAAATTAATGCCTATATAAATTATATTCTTAGAAATTATGATGATTTAGGTAAAAAAGAAATAACTAGTTTTTATATTAATGCAGGTTATAACATAATTTTAGATGGTAAGTTCTCTATAACACAATTTGATCCAGCAAATATTATTGGTTTAGATGGCAGACTGCTTCATAAGAATTTTGTTAAACTAAATAACAAGTATCTTATCAATGAAAAAGTTATTACTACCCATGATGGTGACAATGTGCTTAATGCAACAAGCGTTGAATTTTTTGTTCAAGATGAGCCCATTATGATTGAAGGTGGCATATATATTCAAGGAATTGGTGAGTTTAAGGGAAAAGTTATACCAACCAATAAAGGATATATTATAAAATTTAAACAGCCGTTTGTTGACATCGCAGTGAAAGGCAGTAATTTAAAGTGATAAAAGAAATAAATGTCAGCTCAATTTTAGGAACGTGCAAAAGGCCATCTGAATGGTTTGGGGTTAAGTATAATTTTAACATATATAGAGGCTGTGAGCACCAATGCATATATTGTGATTCAAGAAGTCAGTGCTATGGAATTGAGAATTTTAATGATCTTGTTGTGAAGATCAACGCTATTGAATTATTAACCAAACAATTAGCCTCAAAGAGAAAAAAAGGACTAATTGGAACCGGGGCTATGGGAGATCCTTATACAATATCCGAGAAAAGGTATAGACTTACAAGAGAAGCACTTAAATTAATTGCAGATTTTAATTATCCAATCCACATAACGACTAAAAGCAATTTAATTCTAAGAGATATAGACATTCTCGAAGAAATTAATAAAATATATGCTTCTGTGTCTATGACTATCACAACCACAGATGAGGGACTCGCTAAAAAAATTGAGCCGTATGCACCACTTCCAATGGATAGGTTAAAAGCGCTAGGGGTGCTTTCTGAAATTGGTGTCTGTACAAGTGTAACTATGATGCCGATACTTCCTTTTATTGAAGACAACAAAGAAAATATAATAGATATAGTAAATAAAGCAAGCTTTTATGGTGTTAAGCATATAGTCCCATGGCTTGGCATGTCGCTTAGAGATAGGCAAAGAGCATATTATTATAATAAATTGGATGAACTGTTTCCAGGGATTAAGCCAAAATACGAAAAAAAATTTGCAGGCATGTATATATGTTCTGCTAATAATTCAAAAAAGCTCTGGGAAACTTTAAATGCAGCATGCAGTAAATATAATATTTCTTTAAAAATGCCAACTTATGAAGAAAAGGCTACTTACACTCAACTTAGTTTATTTGATGAAAAGTCAAAGTAACGGTATTCACACGGTAGTGCGATGTATTTTAGTTTAACATCAATAATATCATTTTCTGTAATACCAGTTTCCATAAATGGAGCTTTGAATATTATCAAATGATAGGGTGGTAATATAAGATTACTGCCTTTTTTATTTATCTAAAAATATATGGTATTAAAAACCATATTAAAGGTTAATACATATAGAAAAATGATGAAAATTGAAGATAAAATGATAAAACTATGAATAAACAGTTAAAAGTACGTTAATATAGAGTAAACAAAAAGTTGTAATAAGGTATAATATACCATATAATGAATTCATGATTTGAATAAGTACAAGCATATATATGGAGGACAGAGATGATGGATTCTTTAGTTTTAAAAATATTTAAATTTATATTAATAATTGAATCGATGCTTTTAGCGTCTATGGGGTATATAATTGAATATGCAGTATACTTTATAGCTGTCATATTAGGAATAATGATATTATTTTACTTCATTTACAGAAAAATTGAAAGCTAAAAATTTTCTCATATATGGTGGACTATTCAAATTATCTATAATAAAATTTTTATGAGGGGGTAATCAAAGATGTATTGTAAAACATGTGGAGCGGACAATCCAGATGGAGCAAAGGTTTGCGAAAAATGCGGAGCTAGTTTAACAGAAATGGAATATGACGACAAGGAATTGGATGAGGTAGAATATACGGGATTTTTTAAAAGAGCAGCAGCTTATATAGTTGATATGCTGGTTATAGGAGTAGCAGATTATATTGTGGCTTTAATACTAGGAAAAGGTTCACCGTATATTGCAATCACAACTGTAATAATCCTAGCATATTTTGCCATTATGGAAAGTTCAAAGTTTCAAGGTTCTCTTGGTAAAATGCTGTTAAAGATAAAAGTTACAGATGAAAATGGAAATAGACTATCTATTTTAAGAGCTGGAGCTAGGTATATAGCTTTGGATATTTTTACAATATTAGGAAGCATAGTCACGATAGTGCAAGGGAAAAGTGCCGTAGTTAATCCTAATGATATATCTCAAGTGATGAAGTCACTTACAGATCTTCCACATATGATAGAATACATAGGAATTATATATGGAATCGTAGTATTTATATCCATACTTTCATCAGAATATAAACAAGGAATACATGATAAGATAGTTAAAAGTTATGTTGTAAATAAATAAACTGAGAAGTAACAGTACTTCGTCACATTAAAAAATTATTTGTACCAAAATGCTGTCTTCTGGGCATTATGGTACAAATAAATTTCAATAGTTGAAGCGGTATATCTATATATAGATAAACAAGCTGAAATATTTAAATTACCAATACCAAATTTATCCTTACAAACTGAAATTTGTCGAGCTAAGTGAAGGGTTTTAATTCGCCCTGCTCATTAAAAAACTAACTTTTTCACTTATGTGAAAAGTGAAGGGTTTGACATAGCTTTGCTTGTCAAAGGTGAAGGTTTTTGCCACGGCAAAAGGTTAAGGAATATTTTTCTCCGTTTCTCTACGAAAAATAAATAATTTAAATACGTTAAAGATTTTCCGTAGGGAAACTGAGGAAAATCAACCTTAGCTTTTTATTGAAGATAAAAAAGTTCACCTTTTACGTGCACAGCACCGTAAAACCCTTCACTATAGTGCTCGACAAATTCCAGTTTATCAGGATAAATTTGGAAATTTCAATTTTAAAGTTTCAAGTTGTCTATCTATAAGTATTTTTTCTTAAATTCTAAATATCCGTGTTTTCTAAGTTTGCAAGCAGGACAGTTTCCACAGCCATTTCCTTTTATACCGTTATAGCAAGTTAAGGTCTCATTTTTGATTATATCAAGTATACCTAGATCGTCAGCCATTTTCCAGGTTTCAGCTTTATCAATCCACATTAGAGGAGTTACTAGCACAAATTGATAATTCATGGCTAAGTTTAAGGTTACATTTAAGGATTTTATAAATACATCCCTACAATCTGGATAGCCACTAAAGTCACTTTGAGAAACTCCAGTAATTATAGTGTTTATACCTTTTTGTTTTGCGAAGATTGCAGCAAAGGTTAAGAATAATAAGTTTCTACCATCAACAAATGAATTTGGCGCGCCTTCTTTTGGTGCATTTTGATCAACCTTTATGTCTGCACGTGTAAGAGAATTTGGCGCTAATTGATTTAAGAGGTTTAAGTCTAAGATGTGATGTTCAATGCCGTATTTATTACAAATTTCTTTTGCACATTCAAGTTCTAGTTTATGCTTTTGATTGTAATTGAAGGAAACAGCAATTACTTCACTGTATTTCTTCCTTGCACCAAATAGGCAAGTTGTACTATCTTGCCCTCCACTAAGAACAACTACTGCTTTGTCTTTATTGATGTTTAATTCCATAATTATTTTCCTTTCATACTTTATCTATAAAGTGTCATTAATCTATTAGCCAAAGAATCATCAGTTTCAAATTTACCTTTAAAGGTTGTGGTAATTGTTTTTGTTCCAGGTTTTCTTATACCTCTTGAAGTCATACAGCCGTGCTCTCCTTCTATTATAACGGCTATGTCTTTTGAAGAAGTTACTTTTTCCATTATTTCTGCAATATCTTTTCCTATCCTCTCTTGAAGTTGAAGCCTTCTAGAAACCATATCGGCAATTCTTGCAATTTTGCTAAGACCAATAAGTTTCCCGTTTGGAATGTAAGCTACCGCAACTTTCATATTGTACATTAAGGTAAGATGATGTTCACAGTGACTAAAAATTTCTATATCTTTAACGAATACTAAATTCTTTGAAGTTTCTAAAACATCAAGATCTTCATCAAAGGTTTTGTCAAACATTTTTGCAATCTCATCATTTGAATATTCCATTCCTTTGAATACTTCTTCATACATCTTTGCGACACGCTTTGGTGTGTCCTTAAGGCCTTCGCGATCAGGATTATCACCAAGTGCTTCTAGAATTCCTCTTATATGTTTTTCAATTGCTTTTTTATCAATTGCCATAATTTAAACACCTCTTTTGTTTGGAGACCATATAATTTTATGAATTTGAATTTGTAGGCTTACTTTATTTAACTTGTTTTATTTTATAAAATCAATAATTATTTCAGAAGAAGGTTGCTATAATAAAAAAAGGCATAAGCCCTCCTATAAACAAAAAACCACCTTACAAGGTAGTTAGTAAGCCATGGTTTTGTTTATAGACAGGATGGATTTCGAACTGTCTTATATAATTTCTATTTTCAAATTGTATTGTAAGCTTAATTATTAAATCAGTCAATAGTTAAAGATAAACAAATTTAAAGTATGTTAAAGGTAAAATTGTATAGATGTAGTTATAAGTTTTACTTAGAAAAAATTTTTGTGAAAATTAAGAAAAATACTGATATAATGTATTTAAAGCTTAATTAGGGGAAACCAATGTGGAACTTAGCTTATAAACTATGATTTATGGAAAGATCGAATAGGCATCGGTTATTTATAATTTATAAGCTAATGGTTGAAATGGTTTCCTATAAGGAGAGGTAGATATGAGATATTTGCTTATACTTTTGGTCGGCTTCCTTATTGTATTTATTCTTACACCTTACATGAAGAGGATAGCTTTTAAGATAAATTTTGTTGATTTGCCAACAAAAAGAAAAAAACATACAGCGCCGATGCCGCTTCTGGGTGGGGTTGGAATATTCTTAGGATTTTTCTTAGGATGTCTTATATTTATAAGACCTTTTGATAAAAAGTTTTTCTCTATCTTGATAGCAGCAATGTTGGTACTTCTAATAGGATTAGTCGATGATTGGTATAAAACTAAAGGAAAAGAGTTCGGAATTTTGCCAAGACTTGTAGTTCAAATAATTGCTGCAACTATGGTATATAGATCAGGAATTGTTTTCCAGGGATATAATAATCCATTTACGCATAATTACATAGTACTCCCTCAATTTTTACAATATTCTTTGAGTGTAATATGGATTTTTGGTATTACAACAGTTATTAATTGGTGCGATGGTATGGATGGTCTTGCAGGAAGTTTGTCAGCTATTTCGGCAACTACTTTATTTATAGTGGCGTTAGTGAAAGGACAGTCAGATTCAGCTGAAATGTCAATATTATTAGTTGGTGTTACCATTGGTTTTTTACGATACAATAAACATCCAGCTCAAATTTTTATGGGGGATTCTGGAGCAAATTTCCTTGGCTTTATGCTGGGAATAATAGCTCTTGATGGTGCATTTAAACAAACCACAATTATATCTATTTTAATTCCTATTTTAGCATTAGGAGTTCCTATATTTGATAATATATTTGTTATAATAAAAAGGTTTTTAGATGGTAAACCTATTTATAAGGCAGATAGAACTCAAATACATTATAGGCTTGCAGCAAAAGGAATGAATGAAATTCAGGTTTTGAGCTTTATATGTCTTATAAGCACATGTTTGTGTTTACTTTCTATAATAATACTGCTGCTTAAAATATAATTACATAAAATAATTGGAAAGGAAGTTGTTCCATTGATTGACGTATGTCTTTTGGGGTGTGGAGGAAGTTTACCTACACCTTATAGAAGTTTGACTTCTCTTCTCGTCTCATATAATGGAAGAAAGATTTTGATAGATTGTGGAGAAGGAACTCAAGTATCGATGAAGATGCTTGGATGGGGATTTAAAGATATAGATGTCATATGTTTTACTCATTATCATGCTGATCACGTTATGGGATTTACAGGTCTTTTACTTACTATAGCAAATTCAGGTAGAAGACGTCCAATTACTATAATAGGACCTAATGGACTTGAAAAGGTCTTTAGAGGGCTTACTGTTGTGGCACCGGTACTTCCTTTTGATGTTGATTTAATAGAGCTTGATTGCAAGTACGATGACAATTTTGAAGATAAAATTTTTCAAATTGATGATATGACAATAAAAGCAATTCCGGTTGAACATAGCGTTGAATGTATTTCATATGTGGTAAAAGTAGACAGAAAGAGAAAGTTTAGTGTAGAAAAGGCAAAAGAAAATAATATACCAATGAGGTTATGGAAGATTCTTCAAAAGGGTAGCATTATTGAAGAAGAAGGAATTATATATAAGCCGGATATGGTTCTTGGGGAGAAACGAAAAGGAATAAAGATTGCATATTGTACAGATACAAGACCTGTAGAAAAAATTATTGATTTTGTATCAGAGGCAGATCTTTTTATTTGTGAAGGTATGTACGGTGAAGAAGAAAAGGCTGAAAAAGCTGTTTTAAATAAACATATGATTTTTTCGGAGGCTGCAACCATAGCTAAGAAGGCAGAAGTTAAAGAGTTATGGCTTACACATTTTAGCCCGGCCTTGCTTGATCCTGAAGATTATTTGAACAATGCAATAAGTATTTATGAAAATACTTATTTGGGTACTGATAGAAAAATTAAAAGTATAAATTTTGAATAGAAACAGAAGTGGTTTCATTATATAAAACAAGACAAAATAAAAAAGAGGGAAATGCCCTCTTTTTTTATGCGTTAGATTTTAGTTCTTCCAAGCAGCTTTTGCAGATATTTTTACCTCTGTAATTCACAACATCTTTTGCATCTCCACAGAAAATGCAAGCTGGTTGATATTTTTTAAATATGATTTTTTCACCATCTACATATATTTCTAGAGAGTCTTTTTCGGCTATTTCTAGAGTTCTTCTAAGTTCCATAGGGATTACTATTCTTCCAAGTTCATCTACTCTTCTAACTACACCTGTTGATTTCATATTTACCCTCCTATAAATAAACAAAATTCGACTTATTAATTTAAATTATAACAATTAAAATATAGCCAAGTCAACTTAAATTTGATAAAAATTAAATATAATTATAATATTTGAAAAAATATATTAAAAATAAATTAATTATAATTTAAGGAATTTAAATTAATATTGGTAAAAATATTTACATATAATCTAACTATTTGGAAACTTAAGTTTGGATTATATAGAAAAAATTAAAAGTTTTTTTAAATATCTATTGCAAAACGATAATTACTATTGTATAATAATAACTGTTGAAACGGAAAATTAAAAATAAAAAGTAAATTTGATTGAGAGATAAAGGGAGGAATTTTAAAATGAAAAAATTTAAATGTACAGTCTGTGGTTATATTTATACAGGAGATGCAGCACCAGAAAAGTGCCCAGTATGTGGAGCTGGTTCAGATAAGTTTGTAGAAGTTAAAGAAGAGGCAGAAGGTTGGGCTGATGAGCATAAAATTGGCATAGCAAAAGGTGTTGATCAAAAAGTAGTAGATGGATTGAGAGCTAACTTTACTGGAGAGTGCACAGAAGTTGGAATGTACTTAGCTATGGCAAGACAGGCTGATAGAGAAGGATACCCAGAAGTTGCAGAAGCATACAAAAGAGCAGCATTTGAAGAAGCTGAGCATGCATCAAAATTTGCAGAACTACTTGGAGAAGTTCTTGAAGCAGATACAAAGAAAAATCTTGCTGCAAGAGTAGATGCAGAAAAAGGAGCTTGCGAAGGAAAGAAAGAATTAGCAACACTCGCAAAACAACTTAACTATGATGCAATTCATGATACAGTACATGAAATGTGCAAAGATGAAGCTAGACATGGATCAATGTTTAAGGGATTGTTAAATAGATACTTTAAATAAAAAATGAGGTGCTCTAGTAAGATGCTAAAAAACGACCATATCGAATTTTGATACGGTCGTTTTTTTGTTTTGTTGAAAACTTGAACAAGCCCCCCAGATGTTTAAGAAGACATAACATTATGTTCAAGAAGGATAATGGGCTTCGCCCAAACCTCGTGTATGATTGAAAGAGCATAACATCATGTTCAAGAAGGATAATGGGCTTCGCCCAAACCTCGTGTATGATT
>NZ_JAJNKE010000007.1:0-61828 GCF_021043395.1 Clostridium guangxiense | reverse complement strand
ATGTTCAAGAAGGATAATGGGCTTCGCCCAAACCTCGTGTATGATTGAAAGAGCATAACATCATGTTCAAGAAGGATAATGGGCTTCGCCCAAACCTCGTGTATGATTACATCTGTTTTCTCTTCATGAATATAAAAAAGTAATTTACGTAGGCTATTAAGGTGCTTAGTAAAGCAGAATATAACAAAATTGTTCCCAAGGTTTTATTAAAAACAACAAGAAGTATAGAAATATAAAATAAAAATGTGGAGACTTTGCCAAATGCGTTAGCGGGTATAACTATGTTTTGTTCGTAGAGAATTATTCCTGTAAGAATCATGGACAATTCTTTGACTAATAATATTACTATTATAAACATAGGTATATAATTTTTTATAGTAAAGCAAGTTAACACGGTAATTAGCATGAGCTTATCTGCTAAAGGGTCAAGTACAGTTCCAAGTTTGGTTATCATATTAAAGTTTCTTGCTATATAGCCATCAAGTATATCTGTAAAACCTGCAACAAAAAAGATGATTACAGAAAAATATATGTTGTTTGGAGAATTAGAGAAAAACACAATTATAAAGTATGGAATGAAAATAAATCTAAAAATAGTAATAATATTGGCTGCATTCATTATCGTCACCTCTTGTTGTTTTATGTCTATATTATTTACATATATTTAATAAAATATTAAAAGTAAAGTCTATTAAGAATTGGTAAATAATGTTGACTGTATTGTTCAGCTTTGATAATATGGTTAGAGGTATAACACTATATAGTATAGTATTTAGAAGATTGGATTTGACTAAAATTAAGTTTGTAGTGTACTGGTTATTATGGAAATTATATCAGTTGACAGAATACAATTGACAGGATACAGTTAAGGTTGGTTTTCGAGTATAGTACAAAATTTTAAAATTTAATACTGTAGTGCATAACATATTTAGGAGGGCTTTTTATGAATTATGATATAATTATTGTCGGTGCAGGAGCTAGTGGTATTTTTGCTGCATACGAACTTGTAAAAATTAACCCTGATTTAAAGGTGCTAATGATAGAAAAGGGACACAGCTTAGATAGAAGGAAATGTCCCATAGATGGTAAGAAGATAAAAACATGTATTCAATGTCCGGTTTGCAATATAATGAATGGATATGGTGGAGCAGGAAGTTTATCAGATGGTAAATATAATATAACAAATAATTTCGGTGGAGAATTGTATAAGTATTTAGGATACAATGAAGCATTGGAATTAATGAATTATGTTGATAAGGTTTTATGCAGCATGGGGGGAGAAGATGCTAAGCTTTATTCAACAAATAATTCTGATCTTAAAAGTAAAGCACTTCAGCATGATTTACACCTGCTTGATGCAAAGGTAAGACATTTGGGAACAGATAGAAATGTAGTTATAATGGGAAATATCTTTAAATACTTAAATGAAAAAATAGAGATACTTTTTGATACTGAAGTAAAAGATATAGTTAATGAAAATGATGAGTTTGAAGTAATAACGGATAAGAGCACATTTAAATCAAAAAAATTGATATTGGCAACAGGGCGTTCTGGATCAAAGTGGATTTCAGAGATATGCTCAAAATTAGAGATAAAAACTGAAAGCAATAGAGTAGACATTGGAGTACGTGTAGAGCTTCCAGCAGAGGTATTTGAACATATAACTGATAAAGTATATGAAAGCAAGATAGTTTATAAAACAAAGAAGTATGGGGATATGGTTAGAACTTTTTGTATGAATCCTCATGGAGAAGTTGTAAATGAAAATACAAATGGTATAATAACTGTAAATGGTCACAGTTATTCAAATCCAAAGCTTCATACTAGTAACACTAATTTTGCGCTTCTTGTGTCAAACCGTTTTACTGAGCCTTTTAAAAACAGTAATGAATATGGAGAATCTATAGCTAGACTTAGCAATATGCTTGGTGGAGGAGTCATAGTTCAAAGATTTGGTGACTTAGTTAATGGAAGAAGAACTAATGAAAGAAGAATGGAAAAAAGCTTCACTATACCAACTTTGAAAGCAACTCCTGGTGATTTAAGCCTTGTAATACCTAAAAGACAACTTGATGATATAATAGAAATGATTTATGCATTAAATAATATAGCACCTGGAACTGCCAATGAAGATACTCTGCTTTACGGCGTAGAGGTTAAGTTCTATAATTCTAAAGTTGAGGTTGACAATAATCTTGAGACTAAAATTAAAGGATTATATATACTTGGAGATGGATCTGGTGTTACACATTCATTATCACAGGCATCTGCAAGTGGAATATATGTTGCAAGATTACTTGCGGGAAAACAGAATTAATATTTAAGAAATTTTTAAGATATATATTAAATGAATATAAGAATTATGGTATATACTATTTTTGTGAAATTATTTTGTTGAGGATAAATTACTTGAAATCTGAAATTTATTTGTGCCGCAGTGCTATGCTTTTAGGTATTATGGTACAAATAAATTTTATTAGGTAAAGTGATTTATTTTATTTATATATGGAAAATTAAGCAGCTATTTTAATGAAGTTTCCATATTTATAAAATTAAAAATATGGAGGGTAAGATGAAAATTTTAATAACAACAGATACGTACTATCCAATGATAAATGGAGTTGTAATTTCTGTTAATAATTTATATAAGCAGCTTAAAAGATTGGGGAATGACGTTAGAATACTTACCTTGTCTTATGATGGTAAGCAGCATGTTGAGGGAGATATATACTATTTAAATTCCAGATTTGTAAGGGTATATCCTGAGGCTAAAGTTATACGGCCGTTTGGAAATAAAATTATAAGAGATATAGTAGAATGGTCGCCAGATATAATACACTCTCAAACTGAGTTTTCCACTATGATAGTAGCAAAATATATAAAACGAAAATTAAATATACCTCAAATCCATACATATCATACTATGTATGAGGATTATTTAAAGTATTTTTTAAAAGGAAAAGTAATACGCAAAAATACAATGGCGAAAATAATAAGGTTATTGTGTAACACTTTCGATGAAATAATAGCGCCTACGGAAAAAGTTAAAGAAGCGCTAATAAGTTATGATGTATCAACGGATATAGAGATAATTCCAACAGGAATAGATATTGGAAAATTTGGTAAGAATGTATCTAAGGAAGAGAAGTGCAAGCTACTCAAAAAATATGGCTTAAGCAGTTCTGATGATATATTAGTGTATGTGGGAAGAATTGCGGAGGAAAAAAATATAGATGAAATCATTAATTTATTTAACTGTGTGTTAAAAAATATGCCAAATATAAAGCTCCTTATTGTAGGGGGAGGACCATACCTTATAAAACTCCAAAACATGGTTAAGGAACTTAATATAGAAGAAAGTGTTAAGTTCACTGGCATGATAGACGTTGATGAGGTTCAAAAATACTACAGGCTTGGATTAGCATTTGTTACAGCATCTAAAAGTGAATCTCAGGGACTTACTTATCTGGAGGCAGTTGCTAGCGGATGTCCCGTTGTGTGCAAATGGGATTTATGTATAAAAAACCTTATTATAAATGGAGAAACTGGATATACCTATACAAACGAGGATGAATTTGTTGAACATATAAAGGCAATTATATCAAATAAAGAGCTTAGAAATCATATGAGTATGGGAGCTAAAAAAATGGCTCAATTATATTCTACAGAGAACTTTGGAAAGAAAGTTTTTGAAATCTATGGTGAAGTTCTTAATGAAAAAAAAGACGACAACCACAATTCTCACTTGTTACGAACAATATTTGGATAGGGAGAATAAATATTCGATTTTTTATTCAAAACTAAAGACAAAATAAATTTTTTATGTTATATTTATCTTTGGTAAGTTTTCAATAAAATAATCTTTTGTTATGAAAGTGAGGAATTGTTATGTCAGCATTTATTGTTTTAGGTGCCCAATGGGGAGACGAAGGAAAGGGTAAGATGACAGATTATCTTGCAGAAGGAGCTGACGTTGTTGCTAGATCTCAAGGTGGAAATAATGCAGGTCATACTGTTGAAGTAGGAGATAAACAGTATAAATTGCACTTAATACCATCTGGAATATTATATAATGATAAATTAAATATTATAGGCAATGGAGTGGTTATAGATCCAAAGTCTTTATTCGAGGAAATTGAATATTTAAATAAAATGGGAGTTGAAGTTACTCCTGAAAAATTGGTTATAAGTGATAGAGCACATCTTATAATGCCTTATCATAGAGCATTAGATGGTGCAAGTGAAAAGTTAAGAGGAAAAAAAGATATTGGAACTACAGGAAAGGGAATAGGACCTTGTTATACAGATAAGGCAGAGAGATCTGGTTTGAGAGTTTGTGATCTTATGCATCCTGAAGTATTCAAAGAAAAGTTAAAATCAAATCTGGAAATAAAAAATGCTATATTAACAAAAGTATATGGTATTGAAGGATTTGACTATGAAAAAATGTGTGAAGAGTATCTTGCTTATGGAGAAAGAATGAAATCATATGTTAAAGATACTTCTGTTATTGTTTATGATGAAATTAAAAAAGGTAAGAGTGTGCTTTTTGAAGGAGCACAAGGTAACCTTTTAGATATAGATTATGGAACTTATCCTTATGTTACATCATCAAATACTATAGGTGGAGGCGTATGTCCTGGAACTGGAATAGGACCTGGAATGATAGATAGTGCTGTTGGTATTGCAAAGGCTTATACAACTAGAGTTGGAAAAGGACCTTTCCCTACTGAATTATTTGATAAAATGGGAGATCATATAAGAGAAGCTGGACACGAGTATGGGGTTACAACAGGAAGAGCAAGAAGATGTGGATGGCTTGATGCAGTTATATTAAAACAGGCAGCAAGAGTTTCAGGTTTAACAAGTTTTGCTATAACTAAGATAGATACTTTGGCTGGAATTGATAAAGTAAAAGTATGCGTAGGATATGATTTCAATGGAGAAGTTATAGATTATATACCAGCAAGCTTAGAAGATTTAGCACTTTGCAAACCTGTATATGAAGAATTTGATGGCTGGGGCGAAGAAGTTGCAGAAGCTAGAAGTTATGATAAACTGCCTGAAAATGCAAAGAAATACTTAAAGAGAATAGAAGAACTTACTAAAACTAAAATATCAATTGTTTCCGTTGGAGCAAAAAGAGACCAGACAATAAAAATAAGTGATATATAAAAAGATAGCTAAACGTAGTAAAGGAAGCTTTGCTTTAAATAACTGTAAAAATTAACACTTATTTAAAGCAAAGCCATAAAATAAATTTTGACAACTTAAAAAACTTGGGTATAATATAATCATCAATAAAAGAAAAGAGGTAGATGTATCATGAAGTTAACTAAGGATATGACAATTGGCGAAGCTTTAAGAATATATCCAGATGCAGCTCGTATATTGATGAGTTTTGGAATGGGTTGTATTGCTTGTCCATCAGCTCAAGGAGAAACTATAGAAGAAGCTGCTATGGTTCATGGACTAGATGTAAATGAAATAATGCAAGAATTAAATAAAGAAACCGTATAGTAAATAAGCATTATCAATGCTATAATTAAAGATAAACTATATGAAACTTAAAGTTTATTTGTACCAAAATGTTATCTTTTGAATATTTTGGTGCAAATAAACTTTGCTGGTTGAAGTAATTTATCTAGAAGGCATTGATAATGCTTATTTTTTTATATTGGAGTGGTTGTATGGATAAAATTATTAGTAAAAAAGATTATAATATTCATTTTTATGAGGTCAATTATGATAAAAAAGCCGATATTACTTCTATAATGAGTTATTTGGGAGATTTGGCTACATATCAGAGCGAAGAACTTGGCGTAGGAATAGATTACTTAATGAGGAATAAAATGGCATGGGTAGTATACAAGTGGAATGTACATATGGACAAATATCCTGAATATAATGACACTATAACTGTAACAACAATTCCATATTCTATAAGAAAGTTTTATGCATATAGAAAGTTTGAGATTTTCAATAAAGGTGAGAAAATAGGGGAAGCTACTTCACTGTGGTTTCTAATCAATACGGAGAGAAGAAGGCCTTGTAGGGTGCCAGAGGACATCTATAGAGCTTATGGACTTAGGGTAGAAGATGACCAGCAGCTTGAATTTGAAAAGCTCTTATTACCTTCAGAAATAAGCAGTGAGAAAAGCTTTGATGTAAGATACAGTGATATAGATACCAATAAACATGTTAACAATGTAAAGTATGTGTCATGGGCGCTTGAAAACATACCACTTGATGTTGTTAAAAATTGCTCTGTTTCCAGCATAAGGGTTATTTATGAGAAAGAAACTTCTTATGGAGAAACTATAACTGTACAAACTCAAATGAAGGAAATAGAAGATAAATATATTTTTGATCATGTTATTAAAAATAGTGAAGGTGAAAAGCTTACTTTAATAAAGACCGAATTTTTAAAGGCCTAAAGGAGTAATAAGGATGAACAACCTAGAATCTAAAAATTCTAAATTCCAAGTTTATCCTAACAAACTGGAATTTGTCGAGCTGAGTGAAGGGTTTTAATTCGCCCTGCTCATTAAAAAACTAAATTTTTCACTTATGTGAAAAGTGAAGGGTTTGACATAGCTTTGCTTGTCAAAGGTGAAGGTTTTTGCCACGGCAAAAGGTTAAGGAATATTTTTCTCCGTTTCTCTACGAAAAATAAATAATTTAAATACGTTAAAGATTTTCCGTAGGGAAACGGAGGAAAATCAACCTTAGCTTTTTATTGAAGATAAAAAAGTTCATCTTTTACGTGCACAGCACCGTAAAACCCTTCACTATAGTGCTCGACAAATTCCAATTTAACTGGATGAATTTGATGGTACTAATTTTAAGCTTTCAGCTTGTTCATCTATAGCATATCGCAAAATACTGTCACTTCACTTGTCCTGCTAAAAATCCAGAACTCCATGCCCATTGAAGGTTAAATCCACCGCAATCTCCATCAACATCTAGTATTTCTCCGCAGAAGTATAAACCAGAAACAAGTTTTGATTGAAGAGTTTTTTCGTCGACTTCCCTAGTATTTATGCCTCCTGCGGTAACCTGTGAATTTTCAAATGAATTCGTTCCACTAACAACAAAATTCCATTTTTTAAGAAGGCTTACTATATTTGATTTTTCTTCCCACGTTAAATCACAGCACTGTTTGTGAATATTTGATATGTTGGCTTCTTTAAGAAGTATAGGTATAAGTTTTTTATGTATAACTCCTACAAGAGAGTCAAATACACTTCTATAGTAGAACATTCCCCAATGATTCTCAAAGAATTCCTGAATTTTATTTTCTTCTATGTTAGGTAAAATATCCACTTGTAAAACAACATTGTTGTTCTTTTCAATTCCGATAGATGCTATTCTGCTGAGCTGAAGTATAGCAGGACCAGATATTCCATAATCAGTGAATAGAATTTCACCAAATTCTGTTCTTTCTAATTCGTCGCTGACGAAAATTTTAGTGTTAGCATCAAATCTTATTCCAGATAAAGCTCTAAGACTATTATGCACTAATTTTAGTTGTACTATGGCAGGAAGAGGAGTTACTATGCTGTGACCCATATTTGTACCTAGTTTAAAGCCAAAGCCATCAGAACCGGTTTTAGGCGCAGATTTGCCACCACATGCAAGTATAACTTTATCACATTCATAAAGTTTATCGTTTGAATCGTATATTTTAAAAGTGTTCTTTGATTTCTCTATTTTAATTACTTTTGAATTCGTATGTACAGGGATATCCCTATCTTCAAGTGCAAGCCTTAGTATATCAAGAACAGATGAGGCTTGGAGAGACATTGGATACATCTTACCACTTTCTAAAGTTGTAAGTGGAAGCCCAAGCATACTGAAAAAATCTATAGTACTGTCTTTATTGAATTTATCTAGGGCATATTTAAAAAAGCCATTGTTTTGACTATGATATCTAGCTTCATTTATATTTTCGTTTGTTATGTTGCACCTGCCATTGCCTGTAATCAATATTTTTTTGCCTATTCTATCATTTCTTTCAATTATTGAAACATCATAGCCAGAATCCTTAGCAGAAATTGCTGCCGTTATTCCAGCTGCACCGCCGCCAATTACAATTACCTTCATTAAAATCTCTCCTCAAGATAAATTTAAATATATTAAAACTTCAATATATTTTACATCAGAATTAATATTAAAGCTAGATTATTTGTAAATTTTTATTGTTATGTATTTCACCTTTGAATTTAACAAATCAAAAACAAGATCCAGTTATAAATGTATTACTGCTTATTAGGATAATATTTTTGACAGAAACCAATGGATATTTCATTCATTATAACAGGATGTTGTGGCAATATAAACAGAAAGAAAGACAAATTGGTTACTTTATAGCAATATAGTTTATTGACTTTAAGTATTTATATATGGAAAAATGATATTGTAAATAAAAACAGAACATTATATAAAATTTAATAAATATTAAATGAATTTAAGAAAGGAGAAATTATGAAGAAAGAAGATTTTTTTAATCGTGATAATTCATGTTATTTTTTTGACGATGGGGATGCTATTGCAGAATATTGTATGGAGAATTGTAAAGAAGATATAAAACATATTATTCGAGTAGCTGATGAAGTTTGTAAGCACTATTTTGTTTTTGATCTTAAATGGGATATGGAGAGAACGTATGACCCAGTTACATTTGAAGGAACAATAGATTGGAGTTATATACCATATGGTGATCCGGAATTTGTATACCAATTTAATCGACATCGCTTTTTCATATGTCTTGGACAGGCATATTTGCTTACAGGTGATGAAAAATATGCAAAGGCATATGTAGAATTGACAGAAGATTGGATTGATAATGTTCCACTTACAGATGAATACAAAGCTGGTCCATGGCGTACTTTAGAGGTTGGATTACGTGGAGAAACATGGAATAAGGCATTACGCTACTTCAAAGATAGTCCTTATGTAACTGAAGAATTTTTAGATAAATTTTATAATTGTATGATACAGCATGCAGAATATTTAATTGAGAGTCATTCTAATTATTGTTATATAAGCAACTGGGGAGTTTTACAAAATCATGGTTTGTTTGAAATTGCAATATGTCTTCCACCACATAAACGAACAAATGAATATATAAAGATAGCATTAAAAAATTTAGAAATTGAAGCAAGAATGCAAATAATGAATGATGGTGTTCAGTGGGAACAATCACCAATGTATCATAATGAAGTATTCCATTGTTATCTTGATGTATTAATTCTAGCTTCAAGAAATAATGTTACAATCCCTGATAGTATTTATGAGAGGGTAAAAAAGATGGCATTGGCAAATGTTGCTTGGATGAAGCCAAATCATAATCAATTTATGATGGGGGACAGTGATGATACTGATATAAGAGATTTAGTAAGCACTGCAGCATATATTTATAATGATCCAGTACTTAAATTTGGAGGATATGAAAAATTTGATTTTGAAAGTATTTGGGACCTTGGCATAAAAGCGGAAAAAGAATATGAAAATATTCAGTCAAAAGAACCAGAGGTTACATCAATAATGCTAGGTGATAGTGGCAACACATATTTACGTTCAGACTGGTCGGAGAGGGCTAATCTTTTACATTTTCATGCAGGGACTTTAGGAGCAGGTCATGGACATTCTGATCAACTACACATAGATTTAGTAGTTAATGGTGAAGATGTGCTTATGGATAGTGGACGATATACATATGTGTATGGACCAAAAAGATTTGAATATAAAAATCCTGATGCACATAATACAATAACTGTTGATAATAAATATTTTACAGTATGCAAGGATTCATGGTTATGCTCTAAATTATCACAGCCAGTAAAACAGGGATATTCAAAAACGCAAAATTGTGAGTTTGTACAGGCTGGACATTTAGGATACATGGATATTCCTGGTGGAGTATATGTTAATAGAAAAATAATTAATATTGGTAAAGATATTTATATAATCGTTGATGAAATGTATACGAGTGAAAAGCATGAATATGAACAATTTTTTCATTTTAGTAATTATGGTAAAGTAAAATATACAAAAGACGAGAATAATAAAATCAATTATACAGGAAAAAATGCATGTGTAGATTTTTATTTTATGTCAGCAGATATTAAGGTAAATTTACAAGAGGGACATATTTCTAGAAATTATAATCAAGAAGAAAATAATATGATATGTAAAATTGTTAGACAGAATATAGGATTTACAAGTCTTATTACAGTTATCAATGCTGATGCAAAGCAAAAATTTACAGTTGATAAGATTGGAGTGAAATCAGCATTAAAGGGAAGTTATTATGACGATACTATGGCAGAAGGTCTTAAAATAATATGCAATGAAAAAACATATGTTATTATAATATGCCATCAAGAAGTGAATTCACCTACAGATTTGGTAGAAGCAGATGGTTGTATGGGATATGGCAATGTGATTGTATTTGATAAAGATAGAGATTACCTTGTAGGTGAAGTATTAAATTGGTGAATACTAATTACCTTGTCGCATACTACGATATGCTAATGGTGTCATTCCTGTTTTTTTGTGGAACTGACGATAGAAATGTACTTCATTTGAATAACTACAATGCTGAGAAATTTGTTCTATGGATAAATTTGTTGTTGTGATTAATTCCTTTGCATATTCGATTCGCATATTTATTAAGTCGGTCTGGAATGATATGCCGAAAAAATCTTTATATAAATGCTGAAAATAAGAAATGCTTATGCCTAAAGAATCAGCAGCTGCTGCTGGAGTACTTTTTTTATATGGTGCAGATAATAAAGACAGACGAAGTTTTTGCAGTTTTGTATGATAAGGATTGTATTGACGGACTCGGTCTTTTTCTTCGTATGCCAAGATTAGCTTGTTCATTAATATATGAAGAAGCATATCAATGTTAGCAGCTTTAAATCTAGGGGAGGTATAGTTTTGTTCCCACATAATCTGTTGTAGGTATGATGTTAAAATTGAAGGATTACTAATTGGATAAGCCTCATTAAATGCAATTCCAGAAGAACGAAACTCATACTCACATGTTGTGTCAAAATGAATCCAGTCATCAATGTAATAACCATTTGGATTTGAATATTCATATGGTGTATTACGATCAATTATAATTGCACTGTTTGGATTTACTGCAAAAGTTCTATTATCAACAGTAAATTGAGCGTTGACTTTTACAAGCAAAAAAAGATAGTGGTTTAATCCTCTTGGTCGTGACATAAAAAATGATGGAGGATGTTTTGCATTAGAACCACCCATTAGAACATAAAACATATTATAATATACCTCCTAAGAAAAAGTAACAGAAAAGGTTAGTAAATCACATTATAGGATATTAAAATTTATATGTCAAATGTTTATAATACAGAAAAAAGAAATGGATTGGAGAATTTCGTATGGATGAAAATGAATGGATAAAAAGTATTGCAAAAAAGATACAGAAGAAAATAGAAGTTGTAGCAAAAAGAAATCGTGATAAAATACCATATACAACGAACAATGGTGAATTTGATGATTTATCAGAAAGTGATATTTTCTGGTGGACAAATGGATTTTGGGGAGGCATTATGTGGCAGATGTATCATGCAACAGGTGATGATATTTACTGTGAAATAGCCAGATATAATGAAAGAAAACTTAAAAGGAACCTTATCGATTATAGAGGCATTGATCATGACAATGGGTTTAGATGGCTACTAACAGCAGTTGCAGATTATCGTTTAACCGGAAGCAAAGAGGCATTTAATCTTGCAATTGTTGCAGCTGGAAATTTAGCAGGTCGCCTAAATCCAGCAGGAAACTATCTTCGAGCTTGGAATGATAATGGAGATGGATGTAACGCAGGAATTGCAATCATCGACTGTATGATGAATTTACCACTATTATATTGGGCATACGAGGAAATTAACGATCCTAGATTTTTGCATATAGCAACAATACATGCTGATATGGCACAAAAGAAATTCGTAAGAGAAGATGGGTCTGTAAATCATATTGTTGTATTTAATCCATTAACAGGTGAGGTTATCCGCACAGATGGAGGTCAGGGATATAAAGAAGGATCATCATGGACAAGAGGACAGTCATGGGCACTTTATGGATTTATACTTAGTTATATTCATACAAAAAATAAAGAATATTTGGATACTGCAAAGAAAGTCGCAAATTACTTTATTTCGAATATACCAGAAGATGGTTTCATACCAGTGGATTTTCGTCAACCAAAGGACTGTGTGTGGGAAGATTCGTCAGTAGCTGCCATTGCAGCATGTGGTATGTTAGAAATAGAAAAATATATGGAGGAAAATGAAAAACATATATATCATAATGCAGCATTGAAGCTGCTGATGGCATTAAGTACTTATAGGTGCAACTGGAATGAAAATACAGACAATATTGTTGAAAAGTGTACTGTAACTTACCATGATAAAAGTCATGAGAATTCGCTTATTTATGGAGATTATTATTTCATAGAAGCAATTTGGAAATTAACAGGTCAAGAATCATTTATGTGGTAATAAGTAAAAAAGTCACGCATATTTATTATAATAGCATTTATCTGGAGTATAAAATATATGGTGAAAAGGGTGAAATCACCGCAGTCTCCATCTTGTGAGATAAAAAAAGCTTCCGCACAACTAAATTGTGCAGAAGCTTTTTTATCAGTACAGGTTATTATTAAGCTGCTTCTTCAGCAGTTTTCTTAGAAGCAAATTTTTCTGAAAGCTTTGTTCTAAGAGTTTGTATTAAGAAACCACCTATGAGGAATGTAAACATAAATGTTAAAAGTATTGAAATGTTTTGCATAAGTCCAGAGTGATCTATTCCACTAAGTATCATTCTCACTACTTTAACAGTATAAGTCATAGGTATGAACTTACTAACAACTCTATAGAATAATGGTGCTGTTTCTATAGGAAATGTACCTGCACAGGAAGATAATTGCAATATGAGTAACACAAAGGATATTGGTGTTGACATGATCCCGAATGCTGCTGATAGCCCGTACATTACGCTAAAGAAAACTAATGAAGTAAATATGTTATTTAAATATAAGTAAGTTGTATTTACGGCATCTAAGCCCAAACCAGCATTTAATGATAATGCTAATATTATAGCTTGTACAGATACTAAAGCTACTCCAGCTATAAACTTACCTATGAAACTATTAAGAAATTTATTCTCAGTTAATTTAAACTTATCTACCAAGGTTAAGATGATGTTTACAAACATAGCGCCAAGCCATAAGGAAAGTGAAATGAAGTATGGTGCAAGTCCTTCACCGTATTTTTTTACATCATTTATAGATTGATCACTTAACTTAACTGGGTCAGAAACAAACTTTGACATATCATTAGAAGTAAATTTTAAGTTGTCATTGAGTTTGCTATATCCATCATTTAATCCAGTTTTTAATTTAGTAGTTCCATCATTTAAAGTTCCTAAGCCTGAATTTAAAGTTTTTGCTCCATCGCTTAACTGACCTAAACCGCTTGCTAAGGTACCAGTACTTGAAGTTGCCGTATTTAATCCACTTGTAAGTTGACCTGCTCCGTTACTTGCAGCTCCAAGACCTGTCATAAGATTCTTTGAACCATTGCTTAATTGTGATAAACCATTTGTAAAATCACTTGTCTTTGAAGCTGCAGCGTTTAAATTAGTATAAATAGTTGAGCTTCCATCTTGAAGAGGTTTAATTCCGCCTATAAATTTGTCTATAGTGCCAGAGGTTTTAGCTTGGGCTTTTAAAGTACCGGCATATATTCCTGCGTTGTATTGCTTTAAGCCAGCTGCAGCAGTTGAAAGATTGTCACTAACAACATTTTTACTAGCTCTTAGGCGCTCAGAGATTTGAGGAGTGATTTGTTTAAGAGCAGCTGTAGTATTTTTTGCTTTTTCCATGTCTTCCTTTGCTTGTGATGGATCTGTTGAAAGCTCATCCATTGCTCTTTGCAAAAGCTGATCAACTGAATCTATATTTTGATTGACATTATCAACTCCACTAGCAGCATCTTCGAGATTGGTTGAAACTGCGTCATTAAGATTTTTTACTCCAGTATTAAGCCCATCAGCTATATTGCTTGCTGATTTAGAACTGTTAATTAAAGTATCCATGTCTCCGCCAGGTACATTAATGGTTGTTTTAAATTGAGTTAAGTTATTACTTAAATCATTTAAGCCACCAACTACTCTTTTTTGACCTTCGGCAAGTGCGCTTAATCCGCTGAGAGCCGTCGAACCACTATAAGCAGAATTTAAACCATTGTTAAGAGTTATACTTCCGTTGAATAGTTGGTCTAATCCGCTTTTTAAAGTACTTGAAGCAGTTACTGCACTGTCTAACCCTGTTTTAAGTTTATTTGATCCATCAAAAGCAGTAACTAAGTTTGTGGCAAGAGTACCACTTCCGTCAAGTAACTTTTGTGTTCCATCTTGAATCTTATTTTGTGCATCACTAGCATCTTTTAATGAAGCTTTAACCTCATATAATTTATCAACTAAAACTTTAGAGGTTTCTTTTGAAATATTACTTGATATTTGATTTTGAATGCTCTCCGCACCTTTTAATGAAAGTTGAGAGAATATAAAGTTTCTTCCTTTATTAGCTCTATATATTATTTGCGGCTTTTGAAAATCACCACTTGTTGAATTTGCTAATTTTTTAGAAAAGTCTTTAGGAACTACTATCATAGCATAATAAGATGCACCATCTACACCTTTCTTAGCTTTATTGTAGCTTATAAATTCCCATTTAAAGGAATCATTATCTTTAAGCTTTTTTTCTAAATCTTTTCCATAAGTATAATCTTTGCCATCTTTCATATAAGGTTCATCAAGATTAACAAATGCTACAGGAACGTCTTTTAAACTTCCGTAAGGGTCCCAAAATGCACCTAAATAAAAAAGTGAATACATCATAGGAATAAACATAATTGCGAAAGTAACTATGGCTATAATTTTCCACAAGAAACTTTTATTGAATTTTGATTGTTTTGACTCCATAATTTTCCTCCTCTCTTGTTTTTGTACTTACTGGTCAGTATAAAAATAGCATAACTTTTTGATTTTTGCACTAGGCGGCAATTTCCAGGAAAACGTTTATAAATCTTAAAAGTTAGTATTTAAGCCATTAAGTTTATTTTTAAAATTTTTGTATACTTTTTGATTCAGAGTACAGAGTAGAGTGAATGTGGATTTACCTTTCGTTTTACTCAGGTGAATATTGGAAATTATATAATGTCAGCTGCACTGAACACCATATGTGGTGAGATTGCGTAAGCATTAAGTTTTCAGATTTTTCTCATCCTCCTATAGATGTGACATAGCATTTTACTGAAAAGAAATAGAGAAGTGATGGAATATATAAAAATCTATCTTTAAAATAAAGTTTTGATGAGATTAAATTAATAATGTAGAATTAAATGGGTGTATAATACTATCATGGGAATATAAGTATTAGTTTCTACCGTATTTTAGTTCAAAAATAGCTTTTTATAAATTTAAATAAAAAAATTTAAAAAATATGTTGACACATGATGATTTTTTTTGTATTATATTACTTGTCGGGTCGCGAGGCCGGATTAAATGAATAACATATGGCCCGTTGGTCAAGCGGTTAAGACACCACCCTTTCACGGTGGTATCATGGGTTCGAATCCCGTACGGGTCACCATTTTAAAATATTGTGGGCGCTTAGCTCAGCTGGGAGAGCATCTGCCTTACAAGCAGAGGGTCACAGGTTCGAGCCCTGTAGTGCCCACCACAATATTGCGGCTTGGTAGCTCAGCTGGTTAGAGTGCTGGCCTGTCACGCCAGAGGTCGAGGGTTCGATCCCCTTCCAAGTCGCCAATTTAAAATGAAATAATGTATAAGCTGGCATAGCTCAATTGGTAGAGCAACTGACTTGTAATCAGTAGGTTGAGGGTTCAATTCCTTCTGCCAGCACCAAGTATATGGCCCGTTGGTCAAGCGGTTAAGACACCACCCTTTCACGGTGGTATCATGGGTTCGAATCCCGTACGGGTCACCATTTAAAAAATATTGTGGGCGCTTAGCTCAGCTGGGAGAGCATCTGCCTTACAAGCAGAGGGTCACAGGTTCGAGCCCTGTAGTGCCCACCACAATATTGCGGCTTGGTAGCTCAGCTGGTTAGAGTGCTGGCCTGTCACGCCAGAGGTCGAGGGTTCGATCCCCTTCCAAGTCGCCAATTTAAAATGAAATAGTACATAAGCTGGCATAGCTCAATTGGTAGAGCAACTGACTTGTAATCAGTAGGTTGAGGGTTCAATTCCTTCTGCCAGCACCAAAACTCTAGAAAGTAATTTCTAGAGTTTTTTGTTTTATACGTAAGTTTCAAATTGCTTAAATATTGCTGCAATCCACATTGAATTATTGATATTCTTAAATTTTTCTTGATTTTTCGGTCAAGTGAACGAATGGTATTTTGGGACGATTTAAATAAAAGCCAATAAATCCTAGAATTTTAATATTTTTATTCTTAGATTTATGGCTTTTATTTAATGTCTTGAAATACTATTCGTTTACTCTTTCATCCTATTTAGATTTTTTTTCACTCTTATATCGTCTCCGTAAAATTTACAAAGAGTAAAATCACCAAATAACCTTGAGGTAATTCTTTCGGAATATATTCTAGATAATCCTTCTAAAGTATGGTTAGAAGATATAACCATTTTCTTTCCAGCTAGAAGCTTTCTATTTATTAAATTAAAAACTTCCGTTTTGGAAAAGTCATTTATTTGCTCTGTACCAAGGTCATCTATAATAAGAAGATCACAGTTTACAATTAAATCTTCTAGCTCAGAGTTGTTTTCGAATCTTATTTTCTTTAGAATATTAAGCAAATCATCAGAGGTTTTGTATATTACAAGATGTCCTTTATCGAGTAAGTCCTTTGCAATACACTGACATAAGAAAGTTTTACCTGTGCCAGAATTCCCATAAAAAAGCAGGTTTTCTTTAGAAGTATCAAAAGTGTTTACAAAGTTCAGTGCTCTAGTAAATATTTTTTCTATATTTTTTCTTGGACTCTCTAACTCATTTTGGGTTTTTCGTGTAGAATAAAAATTTATATCAAAGTTATCAAAATTATTTATAGATAATAATGAGTTTAATTCAGAATCTTTATAGTACAATTTTACGAGGTATTTTTTATAGCAGGAACATTTTTTAGTTTCTATATAGCCTGTATCTTTACATTTTGGACATCTATATTTAATATTTAAATAATCTATAGGATATCCATGTGAGGAAAGTATCTCAGATTTTTTTATTCTTAAGTCTGTAATTTCATCTTTTAAATTTTTGATATAGGTATTTCTATCGACTTTTAAATCCTTAAACATGCTTACTGATAATTGTATAAAAAGTTTTCCTATCTTATTATCTATGTTAATAACTTCAGGAAGTTTTAATGCTATTTCTTCTTTTCTTTTTTTTAGTTCAAATGCTTCTTTCTCACGTATTTTAGAATATATTTTTTCTATTTCTTCAGCATAGCCCTTAATCATTGTTATCCCATCCTAATAATTTTTTCTCTAAATCATCAAAATCGTAATTTCTCTGTTCATAATTATTAAAGTTTCCTTTTGAAGTACTGCTAGGCTTAGACTGTTTAAAGGAACCTTTTTTTGAATCTTTAAGGTCTACATCGGAAACAGTTTTGATTCCTGATTTAAACCAGTTGGTTAAAATTGCATCTATGTATTTAAAATCGGCTTTGTTTATTCTTTCAAAACAAATATCACAGGCTCTTAGTATAACATCTGTAGAAAAGTTATAGGTGGTTATCCATTTATCAAGGATTTTTTCCTGTGGTTTCATTACTTCAGGATCTTTTATTCCAAGATAATTCAATATTTTGCGTATTTTAATCCATTTGTCCTCATGCTTTTTTATATATGTTTGGGCATCTTCTACGGATTTTATATTAGAATCATGCCAAGATATAGCTAGTTTTTCTATATATCTATAATCTGTTTTGCCTTTTGAAACACAGTATTGTATAAGCAGCAATATTAACTCTGGAGAAAAATTAAAGTCATTTTGCCATCCTATATAAACCGTCATTTCCTTTGGCGAAAGAGTTCTTCCAAGCAATTTTTCTATATCTTGAAGCATACCTTTTATGGAGTCCTTATTAAGTTCACTCAGCAAATTGACATTTTCGTCTTTTTCTTCAAAATTGTCTACTAAATTTAAAAACTGAATATTAAAGTTACCCTTATTATCTAAAGGAATTAATTTGATTACATTTTCGTCATTCCAATAATTCCATGCATTTATTACATCTGTTTCAAGCAAATGAAGAATTGAAGCCATCATTGATGAATTAATACCTGGCTCACCACAAACGCAATACTTAAGCCCTAACAGATATACTTTAACATACTCTCCACGTGCATTTGGCATATATTTTTCTATAAATATATTGCTTACAGGTGTGATATTATTGGAATTAGCCTTAAACATGAAAGTGCTCATAGTATCGCAACCTTTCTTAAAAAATATTCTACATATATTATAATATAAAAAGTAAATATAACAACTATAAGTATTTAAATGTATAATTATAGTTAGATAACTTGGAAGATTGAGATGACTAATACAAAATTCATTCAGGCAAACTGGAATTTAACAAGGTGATATTGATTTGGGATATTAAATAAAGCTAATAAATCTAAGACGATAAATCCTAAAAATCTAAGAGAATTTAATAACTCGCATACGCTCAAACAGATTAAATTCTCTAAGACTTTTACGATTTATCATCTAAGATTTATAAAGCTTTATTTAAACCATCCCAAGTCAACATCACTTCACTTAGATCGAAAAAGCAAGGAATATACACATATACGAGGTTTGGGCTTTGCCCATTATCCTTCTTAAACGAAATATTATGTACATTCTATAATCCGATTCTCTACGAAAAATACACTGTTAGCAAAATTTAACAATGAAAATGATTATAAATTGCTTAAATAACGTATTACAAAGATTTATGCTAAAATTCCGTAGGTACGGAGGAATTTTTTCCTTGTACTACTGTGGGAGTGAAGTAACAATGCTGAAGGAATGATTTAAAAAAATTCTAATAAATCTTGGTTTAAAAATTGTAAAATACTTAGATATTTCAATCTGTCTGAGCAATAGCGAGTTATTGAAATATATTAGTATTTTATGATTTTTGAACCTTAGATTTATAGGATTTTTTTAACGAGACGAAGCATTGCTACTTCACAGATTCCAGTTTAACAGGATAAATTTGGTGCTAGGGATTTCAACATTTAATGTTATTTATCTATATAGGAGGCGAATTAAAAGTGAAAGCTGAAATATTATGTGTAGGAACGGAAATTTTACTTGGAGATATTTTAAATACAAATGCTCAATTTTTGTCTAAGGAATTAGCTAACATGGGTTTTTCAATTTATCATCAAGCAGTTGTAGGAGATAATGTTGATAGGCTTAAAAAAGAGTTTGAATTTGCCATTCAAAGAGCTGATATAGTCATAACTACAGGAGGGCTTGGACCTACTAAGGACGATTTAACAAAGGAAACTGCAGCTGAGTACTTTGGAAAAAAACTTATTTTTGATGAAGAATCATATGATTTGATTGCTAAATATTTTAATAAATTAGGGGTAGAGATAAGCGAAAATAATAAAAAGCAGGCTTATTTCCCAGAGGGATGTACAATACTTAAGAATGATTATGGTACTGCTCCTGGATGTATAATCAATGAAAATAATAAAATTGTAATACTGCTTCCTGGTCCACCAAGAGAAGTTGAGCCTATGTTTAAAAACTATGTTGTCCCATATCTTAAAAGGTATCAGGAATCCATAATTGTTTCAAAGGTTTTAAGAGTAACTGGAATAGGAGAGGGAAATGCAGCTGAAAGAATTCAAGATATAATGGATAAACAAACTAATCCTACAATAGCTCCTTATGCAAAAGACAATGAAGTTACTTTTAGAATAACAGCTAGTGCTAAAACTGAGAAGGAAGCATTAAGGCTAATAGAGCCTATGGAAAGAGAGGTTCGTGATAGACTAGCAGATAATGTATATGGAGTTGATAATACCTCCCTTGAAGAGGTGGTCGGAAAGCTCCTAATAGAAAATAAAATTACAATATCAACAGCAGAATCATGTACGGGAGGATTTCTTGCTGGAAGATTTGTAAATTACCCGGGTATTTCAGAGGTTTTTATGGAAGGTGCTGTAACATATAGTAATGAAGCAAAGATGAATAGGCTTGGAGTAAAGAAGGAGACTTTAGATAAGTTTGGAGCGGTAAGTAGTGAAACAGCAGCAGAAATGGCAGAAGGTATAGCTAAAACCTCACATACAAATATAGGTGTGTCGACTACGGGAATAGCAGGCCCTGGCGGTGGAACTGAAGAAAAGCCTGTAGGACTTGTATATATTGGATTATATATAAATGGAAAAGTTAAAACTAGAAAGCTTAATATTCCTGGAGATAGGCAAAAGGTTAGAAATAGAGTCGTAAATATTGTACTTGATTGGATCAGGAGGGAACTAATTCAGAGTAAAGAGTAAGAGGGTGTCGCATTAGCATAAAAAAATATGCTAATGCAGCACCATCTTTTTTTATTTCTATTGACAATAACAATGTATCAGTGTACTATATTAATAGTACACTACTTTTTTATTATTACAAAAGTGTAATGTAAATGTAATATAAAACAATATGTAATGGTATTATAATTAATTAAAATAATAGGTGAAACATAAGCGTTAAGGAGATGATAACATATGAGGAAAATATGTATTTTTTTAATAACTCTTTTGTTTTTAAATACGTCAATTCATTACATGTATGAAAAGAATAATTCTAAGTATGTTATGAATGATAATTTAATAAATCAAATTTCAGCAAGAGTACCAAACTACACAACTATAGACAATATGCCAAATAATTTAAAAAATGCAGTTGTGGCCGTTGAAGATAGAAGGTTTTATGAACACGATGGGTTTGATTTCATATCAATTGGACGAGCTTTGTATATGGATATAAGAGAAGGTAAGTTTAAAGAAGGCGGAAGTACAATTAGTCAGCAATTAGCCAAAAATTTATTTTTGTCCAATGATAAGACGATAAAAAGAAAATTTAAAGAGATATTTTTTACTATTGAACTGGAAAGTAGATATACGAAAAAGCAAATATTAGAAATGTATCTAAATGTAATATACTATGGGTCAAACACTTATGGTATAGAGAATGCAAGTAAAAAGTATTTTAATAAAGATTTAAAAAAATTATCACTAGCAGAGTGTGCAATGCTTGCAGGAATACCTCAATCCCCCAATAATTATAATCCTGAAAAGCATATAGATGTAGCTAAAAAAAGACAGAAAATGGTACTAAATGCAATGGTTGCAAGAGGTTTTGTTAATAAAAAAACTCGAGAAATGGCTTGGAATGAACTGCTAATTATAAATTAAGCTTATTTATCTAATAAATATTTTTAAGTATTGACATATTCAATATTCTAGTGTACTATATGTATAGTACACTAGAATATTGGTTTTAGGAGGGATAGGGTGAATATAAAATTTAGTAATGAGATACCAATATACATTCAAATAATGGACTATTTAAAGAAGGAGATTATTCTAGGAAAAATAAATAAGGGATCAAAGCTTCCTTCTATAAGGGAACTCTCAAACCAGTTTAAAGTTAATCCTAATACCATACAAAGGGTTTATAAAGAAATGGAAAGAGAAGGCATAGTATATGTTCAAAGAGGTATGGGAACTTTTATTGAAAATGATGCAGCTATTATAATGAGTTTAAAAAGAGAAACAGCAGAAAAAATAATAGATGAATTTATAGATAAGATGAAAAATATAGGATTTAATAATGATGAAATAATAACTAAGATTAATAAGAAAATAGACAGTATTTAAAACAAAGTCTAAAAATAAATTGTGGAGGGTTAATTATGATAGAAGTAAAAAACGTATCAAAAGTTTATAAAATGGGAAAGGAAAGGGTTACCGCATTAAATAATGTAAGTTTAAAAATAAATGATGGTGAATTTGTAGCCATAGTTGGCCCTTCTGGTTCGGGAAAATCAACACTTATGCATCTTGTAGGAGGATTAGATACTCCAACCTCTGGAAGCATTTATATTGATAATAAGGATATAAGTAAATTAAAAGATAAAGAAATGTCTAAGTATAGAAATGAGACTATAGGCTTTGTATTTCAAGCTTTTAATCTTGAAAATACTCAAACAGCACTTGAAAATGTAATGATGCCGCTTATATTTGCAGGAATAGGTGGGAAAGAAAGAAAAGAAAAGGCAAAGAATGCACTTGAAGCAGTTGGACTTGGAGATAAGATAAAGCATAAGCCAACTGAAATGTCAGGAGGACAAAGACAAAGAGTTAGCATTGCAAGAGCGCTTGTAAATGAACCTCAAATAATATTTGCAGATGAACCTACAGGAAATCTTGATTCTAAAAACGGAGAACTTATAATGAAGCTTTTGAATGATTTAAATTCAAGAGGATATACAATAATAATGGTAACACACAATATGGAAGAAGCTAAAAAATCAAAAAGAGTAATAAAAATAAAAGATGGAGAGGTTCAGGAGGTGTCAAAGGATGAAATTTAGAGATGGAATAAAGTTGGCATCAAGAGACCTAGGTAGAAGAAAAGGACGAACCTTCTTGACAGCTTTAGCCGTTGCAGTTGGTACTATGCTTATAGTTACGCTAGTTAGCCTTGGAACCTCAGGGGAAAGTCTTATTTTGGATAAAGTACAAGATAGTCCATCCTTAAAGGAAATCCAAGTAATGAATATGAAATATTTTGACATTAATAATACGGATTATAGGGATATAGATCCAAGTGAGATGTTCAAAAAAATAGATGATAAAGCTATGAAGAAATTTTCAAATATAAAAGGTGTAAATGATGTTCAAGCTAATATTTCAGTTAATGTAAATAGCATTAAAATAGATGATAAAGAAAATAAAAATGAAACCCCAATCTTAGCATTATACAATAATAACAGTGCATTTAGTAAAGATAGCCTTGCATCAGTAAGAAAAAACAACAAAAACGATAAGCTTCAACCAATAGCTTTTGGAAGAAATTTAACTAGCGCAGATAAAGATGGTGTGCTTATATCTGAAGATTATCTTAAGGCTATGGGAATAAAGAATTATAAAAGTGTAATAGGGAAAGAAGTAACTATTACAGAAACTAAAACAGAAAATCAAAATATTACATTGCAGCCATATTCCATAAAAGGAAAAGTGGTTGGAGTAATAAATAATAAGTTCGTAAATGGAAATCATGTGATAGTAGCTATAAATATTGCAGATAAATTAAAAAGCTACTATTCTCTTCAAGATAATTATTTAAAAAATCAAGGCTATGATGGTGTAATCATACATGCTAAAAGTATTGATGATGTCTCAAGCATAACTAATTCAATAAAAAGAATTAATTATGCTAGCAGTAGCTACTATGAAGCTGTGCAGCAGGTGAAAAATGCGTTTAAAATTATAAAAGTTATACTTGCAGTACTTGGATTAATAGTATTATTTGTTGCAGCTGTTGGTACAGTAAATACTATGACAATGGTTATATATGAAAGAACTAAATCAATAGGAATAATGAAATCTATTGGAGCAAATAGAAGTAATATTCACGGTGTATTTTTAGCCCAAGCAGGGATAATTGGCCTTATTGGTGGAATAATGGGACTAATATTTAGCAGTGCAAACGTAGGTATAATTAACTTTGCGCTTAAAGTATATCTTAAAAGTAAGAAAATAACTCAAACTGTTAATATTACAATGCCCTTATGGTTAATACTTGGAACTTTGGCATTTTCAATTGTAATTTGCATAATTGCAGGAATATATCCATCAAGAAAAGCATCAAAAATGGATCCTGTAGAAGCATTAAATTCATAGGGGGCGAATTAGATGAAATTAAATGATAATGTTAAAATGGCTTTTAGCGATCTTAATAAAAGAAAGCTGCGTACAGCATTAACCTCTTTTGGTATAGCAATAGGAGCAACGCTTGTAATAGTAATGGCTGGACTTGGACAAGGAATTCAAACAATAACAAATAATCAGATGAAGAACATGGACAGATTTAGAGAAATAACTGTAAAACCTCAGCAAGATTTAGGAAAAGGTAATACGAAGGATAAGAAGATTGATCAAGATATGCTTAATAAATTCAAAGCTATAAACGGTGTATCAGGTGTTTCAGCATCAATTGATACTACAGCTACTGAAGTTAAAATAGACAATAAAGTAGGCAAAAAAGTTAATATCCAGGGTAATAATTTGAATTTTAACATAGTTATGGATGCAGAAAAAAATCAGCTTAAAGGAAATAAGGATAAGGTTAAAAAATATGGCGATAAATTTGTAATTGCAGGAAATAGCTTAAAGCAGGGATATAATGATTTTGTTCTTGTAGGACAAGGATACCTAAATAAAATAGGATTAAAAGACTATAAGAGTGCAGTAGGAAAAGATATAGAAATAAAGGTTTCATTTCCTAAAATGCAAGGAATGCCAGAAAAACAGCCGCTTGTAATAAAAGCAAAAGTAGCTGGAGCAGTAAACAGAGCATACAATTCTGGTAGAAATGTAATTATTACATCAGATGAAACATCAGCAAAAATTCAAGAATATTACATGGAAACAAAGAATTACTTACAAACTAAGGGGTATGATAGTGTAACTGTTGAAGCAAAGACAATGGAAGATGTTTCGAAGGTAAATAGTAAAATAAAGAAGTTAGGATATGTGACAATAGCATCAGAAAGTTATGCAACTCAAATGAATTCTATGCTTGTAATATTTAAAGTGCTTTTAACAGCAGCAGGAATTATAGTACTTTTAGTTGCATCAATAGGAGTTATAAATACAATGTCTATGGCAGTGCATGAAAAGACAAAATCTATAGGAATAATGAAGGCACAGGGAGCTTCAAGAAAAAATATAAGATCTATGTTTGTGGTTCAATCTGGCAGTCTCGGACTTGTTGGATCAGTAGCAGGAACTGTAATTGCATTAGTTGGTTCAGCAATTGCAAATAAGATTATAGTTGCGAATAAAATAGGTGGGATTGAAGAAGGAATGACTTTAATTGACATTAGAGTTTCTACAGTAATATTTACAATAATATTTACAGTTGTTGTAGCTATGGTAGCAGGACTCGTTCCAGCAGGAAAAGCTGCAAAATTAAATCCTGTTGAATCTTTAAGATTTGAATAAAGAATTACCAAGGTAAAACTTAGTTTATGCATGTTTGAAAATGGCAATCTTCAAGGTATTATGGTATATGTATAAATTAATAGTTGAACTGGTAATTCTATAAAATAACTTTTAATAAGGACAGTAGATAGTTTTGTTTTGTACAAGGCTATCTGCTGTTTTTTTGTAAACTTTTTAAAGCATTATTTTTTGTGTATTTAGTTAAAACTATATATAGTTTCAGAAACAATAGTACAAGGAATGGTTATATTTAAATAATTAATTATGTAGACTATTAATCAATCTTCGTATATCATAAAGATAGTGCAACATCACGTTCTAGAAGCATAAGATATGGAGTGGAATATTTATGGGATATAATATTATAGATATAGTAGATAAGGCTATAGAAATTTTAACTAAAAGAATAAAAGAATATGAAAAAATAGAAAAAGAAAATGAAAATGTACCATATGTAAAAGTAATATCTAAAGTTGTTATAAAAGCAGCACATAAAACTATGAGGCATTATGAACAATCAAAAGAAATAATAAAAAACAAGGATGCTGAGGAAATTGATGTTAGAACGTATGATAAAATATCGTTTTTGGTGAATCAGTTTAATCAAAGAATTTATTCTTTAGAATTTACCAATGCTAAGGATTACTTTAGAAATTTACTTGATTTTCAGAGAGATGTTCGCACATTATTTATAGATATTCAAGGTAGGCTTGTGAAAAGTGAAGATGATGTTAATAAAATAACATATGAAGTATTAGCAAATATGATTAACTATAAAACAGAACAAATTAGAAAGCTTGAAGAGGTGTTAAAAAGCAAATGGTAGATTTTAACTTGCTGCTAATTCAAGCATAAACGGAAATTAATTCGTGCAAATTTTCGTAAAATGTAGTATAAAAGGATTAGGGGTTTTTATAGATAGACAACGTGAAGCTTGAAAATCCCAAGTTTATCCTTTCAAGTTGTTCGTCTATAAGAATAAAAAAACAATTACTGGAGGCTATTTTAATGAACTTAAAATTTGAAAAGAAACTACCAAATCCACAAGAGGTGAGGGAAAGTATTCCGCTCTCTAAAGAAGCAGCAGAAATTAGAAAAGTTAAGATTGATGAACTAAAAAGCGTTTTTGAAGGAAAAAATGATAAATTTGTATTGATTATAGGACCTTGTTCTGCAGATAATGAGGATTCTGTTTGTGAATATATAGGAAGATTAGCAAAAGTTCAAGAAAAGGTTAATGATAAAATTATAATTGTACCAAGAATTTATACAAATAAACCAAGAACTACAGGTGAAGGGTATAAAGGCATGATGTCACAACCTGATCCAAATAAAGCGCCGGATTTATCAGAAGGAATTACAGCTATAAGAAATCTGCATATAAAAGCACTTACAGATTTTCATATGCCAGCAGCAGATGAAATGTTGTACCCTGAAAATCATGCATATTTATCTGATGTGTTAGGTTATGTGGCAGTAGGTGCCCGTTCTGTGGAAAATCAGCAGCATAGACTTACAGCTAGTGGGGTTGATATACCCGTTGGAATGAAAAATCCAACTTGTGGAGATATTTCGGTAATGCTTAATTCAATTAAAGCAGCCCAATTAAGCCATGATTTTATATATAACAACTGGGAAGTTAAAAGTACTGGAAATCCACTTGCACATGCAATATTAAGAGGAGCAGTGGATTCTGATGGGGGGAGCATTCCAAATTATCATTATGAGAATTTAGTGCAGCTTGCAAATAGCTATCAGGAAATGAAGCTTACTAATCCAGCAATAATTGTAGATTGTAACCATGCAAATTCTATGAAGAAACATATGGAGCAGCCTAGAATTGCTAGGGAAGTTTTGATGAGTAGAAAATACAACCCTACTTTAAAAAACATGGTTAAAGGCCTTATGATTGAAAGCTATATCGAGAGTGGAAGACAGGAAATAGGAGAAAATGTATTTGGAAAATCAATAACAGATCCATGTATTGGCTGGGAAGACAGCGAAAAGCTAATATATTTCATTGCAGAAAACTTATAGTAAAATAGAGTACAAAGTACAGAGAACAGAGTACAGTGAAGGTTAACTTTCTGTTTTTACAGAAAATTTTAGAACTTAAAGTGTGACGCCTAATTTGTTCAGTTTAGCTGAACATCATTATATTTTATAAGTTTAAAAATTTATCTGACGTGAGGAGAATAAATCATCCTTCATTGTACTTTGTACTCTGTCATCTATACTCTGGAATGGGGATGGTTAGATTGATTAAAAACATAATTTTTGATATTGGAAATGTTCTTTTGAAATTTACACCAATGGAATTTCTTAAAAACAATTTTAAAGATGAAAAATTAGTAAATTCTTTATATAAAAATATTTTTCTAAGTAAAGAATGGATTGAACTTGATAGGGGAACAATTACGGATGAAGAGGCAATTGATAGATTTTGCAGCAGAGATCCTAAACACGAAAATGAGATAAAAGAAGTTATGGCAACTTGGTGTGAGATGCACTTACCTGTTGAAGGAACTTCAGAATTTTTAAAAAGCATGAAGAAAAAAGGATATAAGATATATTTACTTTCTAATTATCATTTAAAGGCATTTGAACTTATAAGCAGCAAATATGATTTTATAAGAAATGTAGATGGAGAGATTATATCTTATAGAGTTAAGCTATTAAAACCAGAACCTGCAATATATAAGGCTTTAATGGATAAGTATAATTTAAAGCCAGATGAAAGTGTATTTATAGATGATACGCTGCAAAATATTGAGGCGGCAAAAAAACTTGGACTTCATGGAGTTGTGTTTAAAGGGTTTGAAACTATGGAGAGAGAGTTAGAAGAAATAGGAGTGGTGGTCTAGGAATTAAAGTGACTTGGTTAAAAGTTACATATTATTAATATATTTTGAAAAGGATATTAGTTGACACTAATATTCTTTTTGTATATACTTTGATTATCAAAATATCTGAATATCAATATAAAATATAGAGTTGCCGACTCAACTTTTAATTTATACATGTCTCATAATGCCTTGGATATATCATTTTGAAACATGTATAAATTAAGTTTCAATACAGTGACTCTTTAAAAGGGAGAGATTAGAATGAAATTACCTCCTTTACTAATTGGAGAATTAAAAGCCGAGGTGCCAATAGTGCAGGGCGGAATGGGAGTTGGTATATCACGTTCAGGACTAGCAGGAGCAGTAGCAAACTGCGGAGGAGTAGGAACTATATCAGGAGTTCAAATTGGATTTGATGAGCCTGATTTTGAGGTGAATACATTAGATGCAAATATAAGAGCATTAAAAAAACATATAAAAAAAGCAAGAGAAATTAGTCCAAAAGGAATAATTGCTGTAAATCTTATGGTGGCTTTAAATCATTATGATGACCTTGTAAAGGCCGCTGTAGATGCAGGTATAGATATGATTGTATCTGGAGCAGGACTTCCAACCAGCTTACCTAAACTTGTCGAAGGAAGTAATGTGAAAATAGCTCCTATAGCATCATCTGGTAAAGCAGCATCAGTAATATGCAAACTTTGGGATAAGCATCATAAAAGAATACCAGACTTGGTTGTAGTTGAAGGACCGGAAGCAGGTGGACATCTAGGATTTAAGCCAGAGGAACTTGAAGATGGCAAAAAAAGAAAACTTTCAGATATACTTGTGGAAGTTATTGAGGCGGTAAAGCCTTTTGGAGAAAAGTATGGGAGAAAGATTCCTGTCATATGTGGCGGAGGAATTTCAGAAGGAAAGGAAATTGCTGAGTATATAAAACTTGGTGCAGCAGGGGTACAAGTGGCAACTAGATTTATAGCAACAGAAGAATGTGATGCCGATATAAAATATAAAATGGCTATTGTTAATGCTAAGGAAAGTGATATAAAAATAGTTAAAAGTCCTGTTGGTATGCCGGGAAGAGCATTGAATAATAATTTTATAAAAAATGTTCATGGTGATGGTGTTGCAATCAAGAAATGTTACAATTGTTTAAAACCATGTAATCCTAAAAATACTCCATATTGTATATCAAAAGCACTTATAAATGCTGTTAATGGAGATATTGATGATGCACTTGTGTTTACAGGAGCAAAATCTTATAAAATCAATAAAATTGTAAAAGTTTCGGAGCTTATGAAGGAACTTGTAGAAGATGCTGAAAAAAATTTATAATGTAACAGCATTGACATAATTTTCTAATTAATATATACTTTGATTATCAAAATATTCGATTATCAAAATGAAATGGTGATAAATGTGAATAAAACAATTAGTGTTATTAATGAGGTTTTAGTTGAGCTTTTTAATGATATTTTAACTATAGAACAAACAGCACTTAAAGAAGGAGCATTCAGTGATATTTCTATTACAGAAATGCACACGATAGAAGCTATAGGTATGTATGTGCCTAGAACTATGTCTGAAGTAGCAAGCGATCTAGGGATAACGGTTGGTACACTTACAATTGCCATAGGTAATCTTGTGAAAAAGGGATATGTTGAAAGACAGAGATGGGATAAGGATAGGAGAGTCGTAAAGATAGCACTTACAAGAAAAGGAAAGCTGGCTTATAGAATCCATAAAAAATTTCATTCTGATATGGTTAAGTCTACTATCGAAGGACTTAGTGAAGAGGAAGAAAATGTGCTTACTTCTGCACTTGAAAAATTAAATGAGTTTTTCAGATCAAAATACAATATAAAAAAGGGCTGATAAAGTGAAAAATGTTGAAATTATAGGGACAGGAAGTTATGTTCCACAAAGAATAGTTACAAATGATGAATTATCTACTATAGTTGAAACTAGTGATGAATGGATATCAACAAGAACAGGTATAAGTGAAAGAAGAATTTCCTTAGGTGAGAATACATCTGATTTAGCTGCAAAAGCAGCATTAGAGGCATTAAAAAGTGCCAAATTGGATGCTAAAGACATAGATCTTATAATAATTGCAACTACTAGTCCAGATTCTTATGTACCATCTACAGCTTGCATTGTCCAAGAATTAATAGGGGCAACTAATGCTGTGTGTTTTGACGTGAGTGCAGCTTGTACGGGATTTATATTTGCTCTTAATACAGCTGTTCAATATATAAAAACGGGTGAGTATAAAAACGCACTTGTAGTAGGAGCAGAGGTTTTGTCTAAGATAATGGATTGGAAGGATAGAAATACCTGTGTTCTTTTTGGAGATGGTTCAGGGGCTATGGTTTTAAGGGCTGGAGAAGAGGGAATAATAAAAACCTATATGGCTTCGGATGGTGTAAAAGGAAGAGAATTTTTACACTGTTTTGCTGCTCAAAATAAAAATCCATTTATGTATAATAGCTTGGATGTAAAAGATAAAATTACTATGAGTGGCAAGGATGTTTTTAAGTTTGCAGTAAAAGTAATGGCTAGCTCAATTGAAAAAGTACTTGAAACAACTCAAAACAGCATTGAAGATATTGATTATATTGTTCCTCATCAGGCAAATATAAGAATAATAGAATTTGTAGCTAAAAAATTAAAAATAGATATGAATAAATTCTTTGTGAATTTGAACAAGTATGGAAACACATCAGGGGCAAGTATTCCTCTTGCATTAGATGAAATGAATAAACAAGGTCTCTTAAAAAAAGGAAACAAAGTTATATTTGTAGGCTTTGGAGGAGGACTTACTTGGGGATCTGTATTAGTTAAATGGACAATTTAAAAATCGTGCTTTGTTTTAAAGAAATTTAGAAATTAACACTTATTTAAAACAAAGTTCCAAATTAATATATTAGGAGGCAAATTATGATATTTGAAAAAATAAAATCAATAACGGCAGAACAACTAGGGGTAGATACATCGACACTTACAATGGAAACATCTTTTCAAGGGGATTTAAATGCGGATTCATTGGATTTATTTCAGATAATTATGGAACTTGAAGATGAGTTTAATATTCAAATAGAAGATACAGATGATATAAATACGATTGGTGATGCAGTAAAATTTATTCAAGAAAAAACTGGCGAGGAATAATACTTTTTTATATATATGAAATATTTGAATTTTGATTATTAAGATTTTACAAGTAATCGTAGAAAAACAAGAGCGCAAAGTATAGAAAACAAAGTACAGTGAAGGTTGATTTATCTTCCTTATGTCGGATAAATCTTTAATTAAATTATGTGAATAAATTTCCTGTTTTTGGCAGAAAAATTTTCCTTAACTGTACTTTATACTCTGTCAACTGTACTCTGATTAAGTGGGAGGAAGTTAATTTGAAATCATTATTTTGTGATATGGTTGGTATAGAGTACCCTATAATTCAAGGGGGTATGGCTTGGGTAGCAGATAGTTCTCTTGCCTCAGCAGTATCAAATGCAGGAGGACTTGGAATTATAGCGGCTGCCAATGCACCTACGGAATATGTAAGAGAGCAAATAAGAAGGACAAAAGAATTGACAGATAAGCCTTTTGGTGTAAATATAATGCTTTTAAGTGATAATGCTGAAGAAGTTGCAAAAATGGTTTGTGAGGAAGGCGTAAAAGTTGTAACTACAGGAGCAGGTAATCCAGGTAAATATATAGAAATGTGGAAAGAAAACAATATAAAGGTGATTCCTGTTGTAGCATCAGTAGCACTTGCTAGAAGAATGGAAAGATGCGGTGTAGATGCAGTAATTGCTGAAGGATGTGAATCCGGAGGACACGTTGGAGAATTAACTACCATGGCTCTTGTTCCACAAGTTGTTGACGCTGTAAATATACCTGTTATTGCAGCAGGAGGTATAGGAGATGGAAGAGGTGTAGTTGCGGCATTGGCATTAGGAGCAGTTGGTGTTCAAGTTGGAACTAGATTTTTGGTTGCAAAGGAATGTACTGTTCATCAAAATTATAAAGATAAGGTTTTGAAGGCAAAGGATATAGACACACAGGTTACAGGAAGACCAACAGGACATCCAGTAAGAGTTTTAAGAAATAAGCTTGTAAGACAATTTCAACTTTTAGAGAAGAATGGTGGCTTGCCAGAGGAATTTGAGAATTTGGGAAGAGGAGCACTCCCAAGAGCTGTAAGAGATGGAGATGTTGACAATGGTTCTGTTATGGCAGGACAAATTGCAGGTCTTGTAAATAGGGAACAAACTTGCAGCGAGATAATTAAAGAAATGTTTTCCGAGGCAAAAAAAGTCGAAGCTGGAATTAGCAAAAGGATGTGAATAAGCGTGAGTAAGATAGCATTTGTTTTTGCAGGTCAAGGTGCACAGTATGTTGGAATGGGGAAAAAGCTTTATGACGAATTTGATTGTTGTAAGGATATATTTAAAAGAGCGGATGAAGCACTTGGCTTTAAAATAAGCGATTTATGTTTTGAAGGAAGTAAGGAAGAACTCGATAAAACTGAAAATACCCAACCAGCAATATTGGCAGTAAGTACAGCGGCTATGGCAGTTGTTATGGAAAAGGGAATACGTCCTGATGTTGTTGCTGGTTTAAGCTTGGGTGAGTATACAGCTCATATTTGCAGTGGAACCTTTGATTTTGAAAAGGCGATTAAACTTGTTAAAAAAAGGGGAAAATATATGCAGGAGGCTGTTCCAGAGGGTAAAGGAACTATGGCAGCAGTTTTAGGGCTTGATAGAGAGGTAATAAAAGAAGTCTTAGAGGAATGCAAAAGCTTTGGAATAGTTGAAATAGCAAATTATAATTGTCCAGGACAAATAGTAATAGCAGGAGAAGTGAAAGCTGTGGAGATAGCAGCAGAAAAGTTAAAAGAAAAAGGTGCTAGAAAGGTTGTTATGCTTTCTGTAAGTGGGCCTTTTCATACATCTATGCTAAATTCAGCAGCAAAAAAGTTAACTTGTGAGCTTGAAGAGATATCAATAGGAAAAATGAATATACCTATAATAACTAATGTTACAGGTGATTATATAAAAAGTGAAAGTGAAGTAAAAGACCTTTTAAGAAGGCAAGTTATGAGTTCGGTATTATGGGAAGATTCCATAAGAAGAATGATAAATGACGGTGTTGATACGTTTATTGAACTCGGGCCAGGAAAGACCTTAACAATGTTTATAAAGAAAATAGATAGAAGCGTAAAGGTATTTAACGTTGAGGATGTAGAAGGCTTGAATAAGTTAAACTGTGATTTAAAAGAACGCCTATAAAAATTTATGGCGTTAGAGGGAGGATATTATGGAAAAGTTACTTTCGGGAAAAGTTGCAGTAGTAACTGGTGCAGGAAGGGGAATTGGAAGAGCAATAGCGCTAAAATTAGCAGATGCGGGAGCTAATTTAGTCTTAAATTATAGAAGTAGTGAAAGTGAAACAGAAGAACTTATAAAAGAAATAGAAGCTAAAGGAGTAAAAGCTGTTTCAGTAAAAGCAGATATAAGTAAGTTTGACGAAGCTGAAGAAGTAATAAAAAAGGCAAAATCTGAGTTTGGAAAAGTTGATATCCTTGTTAATAATGCAGGAATAACAAGAGATGGTCTAGTAATGAGAATGAAAGAACAAGATTTTGATGACGTTATAAATGTAAATCTTAAAGGAACTTTTAACTGCATAAGACATGTGAGTCCGCTAATGGTAAAAAACAAAGGTGGAAGAATAATAAACATCTCCTCTGTTGTGGGGATAGTTGGAAATCCAGGGCAAATTAATTACTGCGCAGCGAAAGCAGGAATTTTAGGAATGACAAAGTCTTTGGCAAAAGAACTTGGAAGCAGAGGAATTACAGTTAATGCTGTAGCACCAGGTTTTATAAAAAGTGATATGACAGATGAGCTTTCAGATAAACAAAAGGAAAGCATTCTAAGCACTATACCATTGAAAAAGCCAGGAGAAGCTGAGGACGTTGCAAATATGGTCGTATTTTTAGCTTCAGATATGGCTTCATATATAACCGGTCAAGTTATGCAGGTTGATGGCGGAATGGTAATGTAAAGACAGTTTACAGTTCACAATGCACAATTCATAGTGAAGGATGATTTTCTGCATTTGCAGAAAATCTTACAACTTATTATTTTTAAGATTTTTCTCCGTTTACGGAGAAAAATCAACCATCATTGTGAATTGTGAACTGTGAATTGTGCACTGATATAGGTTACTTGTAAGAATAAGAACCATGCGATTTTAATATTTCAGCATACGTTAAAATATAGTAGGAAAAGTGGGTGTAAATATGAATAGAAGAGTTGTAATAACAGGTCTTGGGGCTATAACACCTGTTGGTAATGATGTAGATACATTTTGGAATTCAATAAAAGAAGGAAAATGTGGAATTGATGTTATAAAAGCTTTTGATGTTACAGATTTTAAAGCAAAGCTTGCAGCAGAGGTTAAAGACTTTAATCCGGAAGATTACATGGAAAAGAAAGAAACAAAAAGAACTGATAGATTTTGTCAATTTGCTTTGGCAGCAGCAAGTCAGGCTATGGAAGATTCAAAATTAGATGTAGAAACTTTAGATAAAGAAAGACTTGGTGTTATTTTAGGCTCTGGTATAGGTGGAATAAGTACTATAGAAGAACAGCATACAAAGCTTATGGAAAAGGGACCTAACAGAGTTTCTCCAATGGTAATACCTATGATTATAGCAAACATGGCAGCTGGCAATGTTGCAATAAAGTATGGAGCTAAGGGTATTTGCACAACTATAGTTACAGCCTGCGCTTCTGGTAATAATGCTATAGGAGAATCGTATAGAAACATAAAATATGGTTATGCAGATGTAATGATTTCAGGGGGAAGCGAAGCTGGAATAACACCTCTATCCGTAGCAGGTTTTATTGCATCTACAACTTTAAATAAAAGTACAGATCCATTAAGAGCATCTATTCCTTTTGATAAGGAAAGAAACGGATTTATAATGGGAGAAGGTTCAGCAGTAGTAATTCTAGAAGAACTTGAGCATGCTCTAAAAAGAGGAGCTAAGATTTATGCTGAAGTAGTAGGCTATGGAGCAACTGGAGATGCTTATCATATAACTTCGCCAGCACCAGGCGGTGAAGGAGCAGCTAGAGCTATGAAGCTTGCATTAGAGGAAGCAAATATAGACAAAACAGAAGTATCATATATAAATGCACATGGAACAGGAACACAATATAATGATAAATGTGAAACAGCTGCAATAAAAGCTGCCTTTGGAGAATATGCATACAACATTCCTATAAGCTCAACAAAATCAATGACAGGCCATTTACTTGGAGCGGCAGGAGCAATTGAAGCTGTAATATGTGTAAAGGCGATTCAAGATAACTTTATACCACCTACAATAGGGTATAAGGAAAAAGATGAAGAATGCGATCTTGATTATGTACCAAACAAAGGTAGAGAGGCAGAAGTAAAGTATACTCTTTCTAATTCTATGGGTTTTGGTGGTCATAATGCTATGCTTCTTTTTAAGAAGTATAATGATTAATTTAAGCAGATATAAGGGAAGTGTTAAATAATATGGATTATAAGGCTATAGAGCAGATTATTAAGACAGCCGGTGAGTCTGGGCTTACATTCCTTGAAATAGAGACTGAAGGAATGAGAATAACAATGAAAAAGGGAAATGACAATGATGAGCCTAAAGTAAAAAACGAAGAATGCGTTCTATCTGAAGCTGAAAATAAGCAGGATGAAGCTGTAATAGAAACAGTAGAAAAGAAAGAGGATCAAAGTAAAAAGGTTCAGGATGAAAACATAGTTTCAGTTGTTTCACCTATAGTCGGTACTTTCTATGCTTCATCAAGCCCTGATACAGAAGCTTTTGTTAAAGTTGGATCTAAGGTTAAAAAGGGTGATGCTCTTTGTATAATAGAAGCAATGAAACTTATGAATGAAATAGAAGCAGAAGTAGATGGTGAGATAGTAGAAATATTAGTAGAAGATGAACAGATGGTGGAATATGGTCAGGAACTATTTAAAATAGCTTTGAAGTAAATTGGAGGCAGGTGTTTTTAATGAGTTTAAATATAGAACAGATTATGGAAATTATTCCTCATAGATATCCAATGCTTTTAATAGATAGAGTTGAGGAAATTGAACCTGGAAAAAGAGCAGTTGGATATAAAAATGTTACTATGAATGAACAGATTTTTCAGGGACACTATCCAGGAAAACCAATAATGCCAGGAGTTCTTATGGTTGAGGCTCTAGCACAACTTGGAGGAGTTGCAATTTTAAGCTTAGATAAGTATAAGGGGAAAAAGCCTATACTTGGAGGGATAAAAAATGCTAAATTTAGAAGAATGGTGGTTCCTGGTGACGTTTTAAAATTAGAAATTGAAATTGTTAAAGTTAAAGGACCAGCTGGAATTGGCAAAGGAGTAGCAACTGTTAATGGAGAGAAGGCAGTAGAAGCCGAAATTACATTTATGATAGTGTAAGGAAATGGAGCGAGTAATATGATTAATAAAGTTTTAATTGCTAATAGAGGTGAAATAGCAGTTAGAATAATAAGAGCATGTAGAGAACTTGGAATAGAAACAGTGGCAGTGTATTCAGAGGCTGATAAAGAATCAATGCATGTTTACTTAGCGGATCAAGCGGTTTGTATTGGACCTGCTAAGTCAAAAGATAGTTATCTTAACATGGAAAATATAATAAGTGCTACAGTTCTTACTGGTGCTCAAGCTATTCATCCAGGCTTCGGATTCTTATCCGAAAATGGAAAGTTTGCAAGAATGTGCAGTGAATGTAATATAGTTTTCATAGGACCCGATGCTGAAACAATTGAAAACGCAGGCAATAAGGCTAAAGCTAGAGAAATGATGATAAATGCAGGAGTACCAGTTATTCCTGGAGTAAATGGAACAGTAGATACTGAAGAGCAAGTTGTAGCTGAGGCGAAGAAAATAGGATATCCTGTTATGCTGAAGGCGTCTGCTGGAGGTGGAGGAAAAGGCATAAGAATAGTAAAAGAAGAAAGTGAAATTATAAAAGCCTTTAGAACAGCTAAAGCTGAAGCAAAAGCAGCCTTCGGTGATGATACTATGTACATGGAAAAGTTTATAGAAGAGCCAAGACATATTGAGTTTCAAATACTTGGAGACTTACATGGAAATGTAGTTTATCTTGGAGAAAGAGACTGCTCAATGCAAAGAAGAAATCAAAAAGTACTTGAAGAAGCACCATCTCCTATTATGACTGAAGAACTTAGATGTGAAATGGGAGAAGTTGCAGTTAAAGCTGCAAAGGCTGTTAACTATAAAAATGCTGGTACTATAGAATTTTTGCTGGATAAACATAATAACTACTATTTTATGGAAATGAATACCAGAATACAAGTTGAACATGGCATTACAGAGCTTGTTACAGGAATTGATCTTGTTAAAGAACAGATAAAAATTGCCAGCGAAGAGGAATTATCATTTAAACAAGAAGATATAAAGATACAAGGGCATGCTATTGAGTGTCGTATAAATGCAGAAAATCCAAAGAAAGGCTTCATGCCTTCTCCAGGGAAAATAAAATATTTTAATGTTCCAGGTGGACCAGGTGTAAGACTTGATACAGCTGTTTATCAGGGATATGATATACCACCGAATTATGACTCTATGATTGGTAAGTTAATGGTTTATGGCAAAGATAGATATGAGGCTATAAACAAGATGGAGAGAGCTCTTGGAGAATTTATAATAGATGGTGTTGATACAAATATAGATTTTCAATATGATCTTATAAATAATCCAAAATTCGTATCAGGTAAGTATGATACAAGTTTCATAGAGAAGGAGGTATAAAATGTCTCTGTTTAAAAAGAAAAAATATATAACTGTAAGCAGCGAGAGGCTTAATGAGCTTCAAAATACAGAAAATAATTTGCCGGTTATACCTAATGGCATGTGGGTTAAATGCCCAAAGTGTGGGAGTATTCTGTATAAAAATGATGTACAAGATAATTTTAAGGTTTGCCCTAAATGTAATGGGCACTTTAGAGTGAATGCTAGAGAAAGAATAGACATGATAGTTGATGAGGGTACTTTTGAAGAATTTGATGCTAATATGTCAGCCGTTAATCCACTTGATTTTGATAAATACGAAGATAAAATAAAAAACATGCAGGAAAAGACTGGATTAAAGGATGCTGTGGTTACAGGCAGAGGGGATATATATGGGCAGAAAGCGGTTATAGCTGTTATGGATAGCAATTTTATGATGGGAAGTATGGGCTCTGTTGTGGGAGAAAAAATAACGAGAGCAATAGAAAAATCCACCGAAGAAAAGCTTCCGGTAATAATTTTTACGACATCTGGTGGAGCGAGAATGCAAGAGGGTATGTTTTCACTAATGCAAATGGCAAAAACAAGTGCTGCACTTGCAAAACATGATGAAAATGGACTCTTGTATATATCCATTTTGACAGATCCAACAACAGGTGGTGTAACGGCAAGTTTTGCAATGCTTGGAGATATCATAATTGCAGAACCTAAAACACTTGTTGGTTTTGCAGGAAGAAGAGTAATCGAGCAGACTATAAATCAAAAGCTTCCAGAGGATTTTCAAACCTCAGAATTTCTTTTTAAACATGGTTTTGTAGATAAAATTGTGGAAAGAAAAAAATTAAAAGAAGTCTTAGGAAAAATTTTAGAGATGCATGCTAGGAGGTGATAGGATGAATATAAAGAAGAGTTTGACACCATGGGAGAAACTTACTATTTCAAGGGCGATAGAAAGACCTACGTCTTTAGATTATATAAGTGAAATATTTGATTCGTTTATTGAACTTCACGGGGATAGAGGATATAGAGATGATCCAGCTATTGTTGGTGGAATAGCAAAACTTGCAGGTAGAAGTGTGACAGTAATTGGTCAGCAGAAGGGTAGAAATACCAAGGAGAATGTTGAAAGAAACTTTGGTATGCCATATCCAGAAGGCTATAGAAAGGCTTTAAGACTTATGAAGCAAGCTGAGAAATTTAATAGACCTGTTATATGTTTTGTAGATACATCAGGAGCATATTGTGGAATTGGTGCCGAAGAGAGAGGACAGGGTGAAGCTATAGCTAAAAACCTTATAACCATGGCAAATCTAAAAACACCTATAATTTCAATTGTAATAGGTGAAGGAGGAAGTGGTGGAGCTCTGGCAATGGCAGTAGCAGATGAAGTATGGATGCTTGAAAACTCTGTATATTCGCTTCTATCTCCAGAAGGCTTTGCAAGTATATTATGGAAAGATGCTACAAAAGCTAGAGAGGCTGCCGAGGTTATGAAAATAACTGCTCAGGATTTAATGCACTATGAAATAATAGATAAGGTTATAGATGAGCCTAAAGGCGGAGCACAGAGTGATGTTCTTAGTGTCGCAGAAACGTTAAAAAGAAACTTAATTGAAGATATAAATGAATTATGCTGCGAAGGTACAGATGAACTTATAGAAAAGAGATATGATAAATTTAGAAAAATTGGGAAATATATGGAGTAATTAATTATTAATAATAATAAAGTTATATGCCTAAAATTAGCTATATATGATAAACATAATGGCTAATTTTTTTGTAATTTTTTACAAAAAAGCGTGTATTATATTGACTATTGTAAATCAATAGCCTATGCTTATAATAAAGCTAGCAAACGTTTTCATAAAAATATATGTTGGGGGATAAGTTATGGTTTTTAAGAATGTAGTAATAAAGAACAAATTAGGACTTCATGCAAGAGTTGTTACCCTTGTAGTAAAAAAGGCATCTGGGTTTAAATCTGACATATTTATAGAGTTTAATGGCAAAAAGGCAGATAGTAAAAGTATAATTAATGTACTTGCTTTAGGAGCAAATTGTGGGGCACAAATAAAAATCACGGCATCTGGACCAGATGAAGCACTAGCACTTGATGAGATGGCAGCAGTGTTTGATAAGGAATAATGGTACACTAAAGTTGAATATTCGTGCTTAAAAATATATAATTAAGTATGATTGTAATTTTAAATTGTGCCCATAATTAAAGCGGGTACAATTTTTAGAAATGAGTGATTTCATGGAAAAAGTTTTGGTGGTTTCTGAAAAACCATCTGTTGGAAGAGATATAGCACGGGTATTAAATTGTAGAACCAAAGGGGAAGGATGTCTTATAGGGAACAAATATATTGTGACCTGGGCAGTGGGACATTTGGTGACCTTGTGGGAGCCAGAAGAGTATAATCCTATTTATAAAAAGTGGAGATTCGATACTTTGCCAATAATACCCGAAGTGATGAAGATAAAACCCATAGAGGATACAAAAAAACAGTTTGATATACTTAAAACCTTGATGAATAGAGCAGATATATCATCTCTTATATGTGCAACAGATGCGGGAAGAGAAGGAGAACTTATCTTTAGATATACTTATGAAGCGGCGGGATGTATTAAGCCATTTAATAGATTATGGATATCTAGTATGACGGATGAAGCTATAAAGGAAGGTTTTGAAAGCATAAAGCCTGGAAGTGAATATGATAATCTTTATTATTCAGCAAAATGCAGATCTGAAGCTGATTGGCTTGTTGGAATGAATGCAAGCCGTGCATATACATTAAAGTATAACGTGCTTTTGAGCGTTGGAAGAGTTCAAACTCCAACACTTGCAATAATGACGGAGAGACAAAAAGAAATAAACAATTTTGTCCCAAAGGATTATTGGGAAGTAAATGCTGAATTTGATGGATTTAAAGGAACCTGGTTTGATAAAGAGACAAAAGAAACAAAAATAGTCGATATTAAAAAAGCTCAGGAAATTTCAAATAAGGTTAAGGGAAACGACGGTAAGGTAATAAGCGTAGAAAATAATAAGAAAAAGCAAGTGCCACCACTTTTATATGACTTAACTGAACTTCAAAGAGATTGTAATAAAAAATTTGGATTTTCTGCTCAGAAAACTTTAGATATCATTCAAAATTTATATGAAAAAAGAAAAATGGTTACATATCCCAGAACAGATAGTAGATATTTAAGCCATGACATGGTTAATAAAGTTAAAAATACTATAGCAAAACTCAATATTGAGCCTTATAAGGAGTTTTCAGCAAATCTTCTAAGCATGAAAAAGCTTCCTTTTACGAAGAGGATTATAGACGACTCTAAGGTCACAGACCATCATGCCATAATACCTACTGATGTGAAGCCGAATATTCAAAGTCTTAGTAAGGATGAGTTTAAAGCCTATGATCTCATAGTAAAAAGGTTTATGTGCGTATTTTATCCTAACTATGAATATACCATAACTAAAATAACCACTGAGGTTTGTAATGAAGACTTTCTAACAAGAGGAAAAACAATATTAAAGCTGGGATGGATGGAATTTTATAAAGATGATGGTAAGTCTAAAAAGGGCGAAGAAGATGATGAACTTCCAAAGGTTAAGAAGAACGATAAAGTGGAGGTTAAAGAAACTGAAATTCAACAGAAAAAAACTAAACCTCCAAGCGCATATAATGAGGCCTCTCTTCTTTCAGCTATGGAGAATGCAGGCCGTTTTGTTGAGGATGAAGAACTTAGAGAACAACTTAAAGAAGGCGGAATAGGTACACCAGCAACAAGAGCAGCTATAATCGAAAGGCTCATAAGCGTTGGATATATAAAAAGAAAAGGAAAGGCATTGCAGCCAACAGATAAAGGCATGAAGCTTATAGAAATTGTTCCGCCAGAATTAAAATCTCCAGAAACTACAGGAAGATGGGAAAAAGGTCTTACTTCTATTGCAAGAGGAAAGATGGCGTCTGAAAGATTTATGCAGAGTATTCAAAGATATGTGAGATACATAATACAGGAATCTGCTAAGATGAATAGATCAATCGTATTTGAGGACAGTAGTAAAAATAAGCTGCCTGCTAACAAAAAGCCTGCGGAGGTTTTAGGTAAGTGCCCTTTATGCGAAGGGGGAGATATTCTAGAGAATTCAAAAGCATTTTATTGCAGTAATTGGAAATCTGGATGTAAATTTACTTCATGGAAAAATGCTTTAGCTGCCTATGGAATAGAAATCAGTAAGGAGCTTATGAAGACTCTGCTTAAAGAAAAAGTTTTAAATAATGTGTTTGGGATAAAGCCAAATACTAAAGAAAAAACTGTATATACTCTTAAAATGAATAATTATGGTGCAGTTATCATTAAAGAGCAGTAATTTTATAGAAAATAAAAAGTTTTAAATTTGTTAATAATTTGTATTTCTTATTGTAACAATAATAGGTTACCATATAAGTATAGCAAGTGAATATATAAATCCCTCATGATTGCATTTTATATGAAAACAGTTGGCTAGTCCCCCTATCCAACTGTTTTTATTTTTAGGCTTTGTTTTAAAACATAGTCTATTTTTATAACAATTTTATAAGGACAACGATTAAAAATCTTGACTTGAAGCTTATTTAAAATTAATATTATATGTATGAAAATATTTACATTATTTATATAGAAAGGAATAATTATGGGAAGAAGTGAGAATTCAAGGAGTAAAAAAAGAAAAAATAAAATTAGAAATTTAATTGTATTTATTTTGTTTGAATTTATATTTACTGCTGTGACTGCTTTACCGGTTGCTCTTTACGGACCATTTAAAAATGTAAGAAATGCTATAGTTAGTACTATTATGGCTACAGGTTCGCATCAATACATAGCAAAATGGTTTTTTAGTGATGCTAAAATAAACGCAATAATAAAAGAAGAAAATAAAGCTGAAAATGCCATTGACAATAAAAAAGTTGAGCGTGTAAAAGTGAGTTATAACAATGATGGAGTTATAAGATATGATCCTACAGTTAGTGATTACAATGCCATTGTTTATGTAATTAAAAATCCTAAAAGAGTTAAAATAGGGTACGCAAATAAAATAGGATATGTAGGAGATACAACACATGATATAGCTAAAAGATACAATGCGCTTATTGCAATGAATGGAGGATATTATGTGGATACATCTGGAAATGGAACAGGGGCAATTCCAACGGGGTTTGTTATTTCTGATGGAAGAATAGTTTATCCTAAGAATAAAAGTAAGTGGGATGAAAAAATGGATGATGTAATGAGTATTGATGCATACGGTAATCTTTCTGTTGGAAAAAAATACTCTCCCAATGAGCTTATTAAAGATAACATAAAGAATGCCTTTGTAACAGGACCATATATTATAAAAGATGGTAAGGATCATATACAGGATGATGGAATGGATGGATTTAGTCCAAGAACGGTTATAGGGCAGGCAGAAGACAAAAGTATTATATTTTTAACTGTTGATGGAAGGCAGGGACTAAAATTAGGAGCGAATCTCAAGGATGTACAAAGAATAATGAGAAGTTTTGGTGCAGTTAATGCGGTGTGTCTTGATGGAGGAGGTTCTACAACAATGTATTATAATGGCGAAGTTATAAATAATCCTTCTAGTGCTACTGGCGAAAGAGCTGTGCCAGATATATTGTATGTAGAACGTTAGTGAGGTGAAGACAATATGAAAAAAGTAACGAAGGTAATTATTTGGGTACTTATTTCCTTGGCAATTCAATCTGTAGTACTTCTTTATTTTAATAACTTTTACACAAGAGATAAAAAGATTACTTACAAAAGAATTGATGTGCCAAGTGAAAAAAAGACAAATGTTAAAGCCGATATTCCATATGATGCACGTAATATTGAGGCGTCTTCTACTGGAAAATTTGTATCGTATTATTTAAAAAATTCAATTCATGTTATAACAATGAAGGATAATAAGGATAATGTTATTAAATTAAATGTGCCCATAGAAAATGTAAGTATAAACTGGATGTCAAGTGATGATAAACTTATGGTTATAGAAAGAAAGAATGCTGATATAAAGGTTTCAACATATGATCCAAAGGAAACAAAGGAAAATAAATTAATTAAAAATTTGGATGTTAATAATGAATGGAAATCTTATCCTATTAACAGCAATTATAAGATTACTGGGATTCAGCAAAACAATAAAAACACATTAATATACTTAAAAATTACTGAAAATGGTTCTAAAAACTACAGTTTTTTAAAAAAATTGGATATATCAACTGGGATAAAAAAAATGGATTTGCCAATACATAACATAGGCAATTATTATATTTTTAAAGCTGAAAATGTAGTTGTATTTGAAGATGAGGTTGATAAAAAAATTTATGCAGCACATGAAGTTAAAAAAGATGTATGGCGTACTCAGCCGCTTCAAATACAAGGAGTGACTGGTTTAAAGCTTCTTTACGTAGATGACAATGGAATAGTTTATGTAGGTAAGTTTGTGAATGGTAAGATTAATGCAATTTATACATGTGATATTTCTACAGGAAAGGCAGAAGGCAGCTCTAATAAAATAACAGCGGTTAAAGGCAATTGGAACAAAATTACATTAAAGACCAAAGTTGATTCAAAACACATATATGTTTCAGATCTTGGAGATATATATACAGTAGATAATGAAAAAGGAATAATACTAAATATAAAAACAGGAAAAAGATTTTCTTTTAAAGGTACCTATGTTTGTATGTTTGGAGATAGTACTGGCGGTGGAATAATAAGTTTAAGTGATGGTAAGATTATAGAAACTGTGATTTAATAAAAATTCATGAAATTATAATTTTATCATTGACACTAATTATAAGAAGTAATATAATCTATTTTAAATACGAAGAAGAGAAGAGTAATTTTAATGAAATTTTAGGGATAAAACATCTCTGAAAACTTGAAATTTATTTGTACTAAAATGATATCTTCTGGGCGTTATGGTGCAAATAAATTTCATTAGTTGAAGTGGTTTATCCATGTAAGCGAATCGGGTTTGGTGCGAGCCGAGAAAAGTTATTAAAATGAAGGACATCTCGGAGTAGATTATTTGAAATTTAAGGCATCTGAAAAAAATAACAAGTCCATATTGTGAGATGATTTTGTGTAATACGAGAAAACTGGTTCCGTTAATACTAGGCAGTCTTAGCGGGTTCAGTTGACGAAATATTACACAAAATTAGCCACTAGATGGACTGATTATTTTCTTGAAGATGCCTAAGTAGGATAATCCGGTTTCTACCGTTAAAAGGTTAAAGTGAATCAGCTTATTGATTAAGTAAGGATGGTACCGTGGGAATATGCTCTCACTCCTAATTGGAGTGGGAGCTTTTTTTATTAGAGTACAGACTACAATGAATGTGAATTTACCTTCCTTACGTAAGATAAATCTTAAAACTTATGTATTACCAGCTTTGCTGAGTATGATTGTATAAGTATTAAATTTTAAGATTTTCAGCTTCAGCAGAAAATCACCTTTCATTGTGAATTGTGAACTGTGAATTGATTTAAGTTGGTTAATCAGGGTGGCACCGCGAATGATTCGTCCCTTTTATATAATTTTAATTAGTAAATCGCTATTTGAATTTGTAAAATCTCGATGTTTCTACGAATTTTACGAAAATCAAATAGCAGAGTTACTTTAAAATTTGTATCAGGGACGTTTTTTATACAAAATTTTATAGGAGGAATCAGACTATGGAAAGATGTTTAGTAAATGAGGTTCAAAGTAATTTAGAGAAAACAGTAAAACTTCAAGGATGGGTTCACAGAATAAGAAAACTTGGAAAGATTGCATTTATGCTTTTGAGAGATAGAACAGGAATAGTGCAATGTGTAGTAAGCACAAAGCAGGTAGATATAAAAGATTTAAAACTAGAAAGTGTGATTGAAGTTAATGGAGTTGTTAAAAGGAACAAGGATGATTTTGAACTTCAAGTAGATAATTTGAAAATAATGTCTTTGGTAAAAGAAGATCTGCCTATAGAAATAAATAGTGAAAGCATTGAGGCAAATATAGACACTATTCTAAATCATAGAGTTTTGAGTATGAGAAATGAAAAGATAAATGCGGTATTTAAGGTTGAAGCAGAAATTGCACATGGTTTTTCTAAATTTTTAGAGCAGGAAGATTTCACAGAGATATTTACACCAAAGATAACTGCTGAAGGAGCAGAGGGTGGAACAGAGCTTTTTGAATTAAAGTATTTTGATAGGAAAGCATATCTTGCACAAAGTCCTCAATTTTATAAGCAAATGATGGTTGCAGCGGGATATGAAAGAGTGTTTGAAATAGGTCATGTCTATAGAGCAGAAAGTCATGATACTAAAAGGCATTTAAATGAATACGTGAGTATGGATTTAGAAATGGGATTTATTAATGATGAGATGGATTTGATAAAGCTTGAAGTTAAACTTTTAAAGAATATATTTAAGCATATAAAAGAAAAATGCCAAAAGGAAATTGAACTTCTTAAAGTTGAAATCCCAGAAATACAAGATGAACTTCCAGTTATGACGCTTCAGGAAGCAATAAAAATATTAAGAGATAAGTACAATAAAACAGAGCTCACAACGGATATAGATCATGAGGGAGAGGAACTTATAGGGGCCTTTATAAAGGAAAAATATAATTCTGATTTTGTATTTTTAACACACTATACTAGAGAAAAAAGGCCAATGTATACAATGCCTTGCGGAAAAAATTTAACACACAGCTTTGATCTTATTTTTAGAGGAATGGAAATAACAACAGGAGGTCAAAGAATACATGACTATGAAATGCTTAAAAAGGGCATGATAGAAAAAGGATTAAATCCAGATGATTTTAAAAATTATTTGGATACCTTTAAATTTGGAATGCCTCCTCATGGCGGTCTTGCAATAGGGCTTGAAAGACTTACAATGAAACTTCTAAAACTAGATAATATAAGGGAGGCAGAAGCGTTTGTAAGAGATAAAAAAAGACTGCTACCTTAGCAGTTGATAGATGGCACTAGAAGCATATAAACTGGAATTTAACTCAGAGCACAGAGTACAAAGTACAGGGTACAGTGAAGGATGATTTTTCTCCGCTATGCTTCGAAAAATCTTAAAACTTAATACGCCCAAAGCGCTTAAAATATAGTGTTCAGCGCAGCTGACACTATCAAGTTATAAGATTTACCTAAGCGAAGCAAAAGGTAAATCCACCTTCATTGTACTCTGTACTCTGTACTTTGTACTCTGCTTTACAACTTCCAGTTTGTCGGGATAAAATTGAAACTTATAACTTCTAAGTTACTTGAGTATAAATTAATATATTATACTTATAATTGTAATATGATTGTCACAATTATAAGTTATTATATAATCATAGCAAATGAATCATTCCCCTATAAAATATCATAGAAATAGAGACAGCTGGACAGTCCCCCTATCCAGCTGTCTTTCGTTATAATTTACAGTCCATTTAAATGTAAATTGACAGCTATTTTAAGCTAGTGTATTATTTAAGGCAATAATATGTGTAGGAGGAAAAATAATGAATGAAGATAATATTAGTATGTCATGTAGTGCACTAAGTTTTTTTGCACTTGTTGGGGCATTTATATTTGGTGGCATAGCTGGAAATACTAAAAACCCTTATTATTTACTAGGAGTACTAGCTGCAATTATATTAATCATTATAATTACATATGTAAAGGCAAGATTAATAAATATAGTTAATTATAGAAATTTTAAGGAGCATTGGGGTAATTTTCAAAAGAGAAAAAGAAATTTTAAATCCACTCAAAAGTTTTTTACGCTTGCAAGAAAAAAAGATAGCAATTTTAGTATTGACGATCAAACCTGGGCTGATCTTAATATGGATGAATTATTTCAGCTTATTGACAGAACAGTAACTTCCCCTGGTGAAGAAATGCTTTATAAAATTTTGAGAGAACCAGAGCTTAAAGAAGAAAAACTATTAGAGAGAAATAGAGTTATAAAGTTATTTAAGAATAATGCTGAAATAAGAAACAAAATTGGAATAGAACTTGTTAGACTAGGGAGAATGAGCGACAATGGAGTCTATTCTATAATAACTAAGGATTTTGATGTGAATTATAAATATAAATATTTATTCGATTTCTTAGCATTAGCCTTCCTAGTAGCTGTTATCACAATACCTATTTTCAAGCTTAAATTTATCATAATAGCTGGTGCTTTGTTTGTTATAAATAATTTGCAGCATGGTAAATTTAAAAGGGATGTTGAATCATATATAAATTCTCTTGGATATCTGAATGGCATAATACATGGAGCGGAGAGTATATCTAAAATTAATAATGATGAAATAAAACACTATACTGAAATTTTAAAAAGAACTTCTAAAAGCGTATCGGTAATAGTTAAGCAAACAGCTGGACTTCAAGCATCAAATGGGCTTAGAGATCCTGTTGTTGACATGTTATATTCTGTATTTTTAATAGAAGAAAGAAAGTTTTTTTCATCAATTAATGATATAAAAAAGTATAGAGCTGATTTAAAAGAACTTTACAAGACTTTAGGCGAACTGGATGCATTAATGTCTGTAGCTTCGTTTAGAGAATGGATAGGAGCAGCTTGTACAGAGCCTGAATTTGTAAGTGATGAAAATACTATAGAAGCTGAGAAAGTTTATCATCCTTTAGTAGAAAAGGCAGTGGCAAATTCAATAACTTTAGAAAACAAGGGCATAATACTTACAGGAACCAATATGTCTGGAAAATCGACATTTCTTAGAACAATTGGCGTAAATGCACTTTTAGCTCAAACTATATATACGTGCACTGCAGAATCCTACAAGACAAGCTTTTTCAAGATAATGACATCTATAAGTCCAGAAGATAATATATCTTCAGGAAAGAGTTATTATTTTAGAGAGGCAGAAGCTCTTAAAAGAATAATAAACGAGTGCGGAGACGAACCTGTTTTATGTATTGTAGATGAGATATTTAGAGGAACTAATCCTGTTGAGAGGGTTAATGCAGCGGCTGAAATATTAAATTACATAAGTAGACATAATACCCTTACGCTGGTAGCAACTCATGACCTTGAGCTTACAGAAATTCTTAAGGATAAATATTTATGCTATTACTTTACAGAGGATATAAATGAAGAAGGTCTTAAATTTGACTACAAAATAAAAGAAGGTGTATGTAAAAATAGAAATGCAATAAAACTTTTAAAATATCTTGAATATCCTGAGGAGATAATACAAAAAACTAATGAGAGACTCTTAAAAATATAGGAGGTTATTTCATGGAGGATATTAATAAAATTTTTGGGGAAATAGATTATCACCTTATGAATGATTCAAAACCATCTGAGTATTTAAATACATTACTTAAGGAAAATAAACTTAATAAGTATCCATTTAACATGCTGGGTGACCTTGAAAAAGTAGAACAGGAACCTAAACATCATCCAGAAGGCAATGTATGGAAACATACAATGCTTGTAGTTGACAATGCAGCTCAAAGTAAAGATAAAAGTTCAGATAAAAGAGCTTTTATGTGGGGGGCACTTCTTCACGACATAGGTAAAGCAAAGGCAACTAAGGTAAGAAAAGGAAGAATAACTGCCTATGATCATGACAAAATGGGAGAGGAACTTGCAGAAGAATTTTTTAAATGCTTTAATGAACCGCAGGATTTTGTGAATAAGGTTGTTAAGCTTGTAAGATGGCACATGCAGACATTTTTTATTGCCAAAAACATGTCGTTTGCAGAGCCGGAAAAAATGAAAAGCGAAACTTCTACTTCTGAAATAGCACTTTTATCATTATGTGATAGACTTGGTAGAAAACCCATTTCAAAGGAAAGAGAAAAAGAAGAAAGAGAAAGCATTAACACTTTTCTTAGGAAAATGAAAAAGATTTAAACTTAAATAGAGTAGAGAGTAAAGAGTAGAGAGTAGAGTGAAGGATGATTTACCTTTCGTTTCTCTTAGGTAAATCTTAGAACTTATTAGCATCAGCTGTGATGAACACTATATTTTATGCAATGCGTAAGCATTAAGTTTTAGATTTTACGCAGCGATAGCGGAGAAAAATCTACCTCCACTCTACTCTTTACTCCCTACACTCTGCTCTGAATTTTTAAGCTTACTTGTATAACCTTAGTTAAATAAAATCTAAAACTTTCATGTATTTCTAATATTGGGGTTGGTGTTTTAATGAAAATAATAATAAAATTTATACTTACAAATATAAAAGAAAAGAAGTTAAGAGCTTTTTTAATTATGTTTTCAATAATGGCTTCTACAGCCTTATTCTTTGCCTCCAGTGGAACTGCCTCAACTATTAAAAAGACCTTTACAGAAGTGACAAAACAGTACCTTGGCAATGCAGATATACAGATATATGCAAATGGAAAATCGCCATCTCCTTTTATAAGTGTATCCAAAGCAAATAAATTTAAAAATAAAATAGACTATGCTATTGGTGAGATTGATGCTAGTGGTGTATATACAAAGGAAAACAAAGATAGAAATATAACACTTAGAGGTTTCAATTATGAGGATATAAATATAATGAACCCTCTTAATTTTTATAAATCTTCTTCTGTAAAGCCTTTTAATGGAAATAAGATAATAATAAGTAAGAAATCTGCTGATAGGTATTCACTTAATGTGGGAGACAAGATAAAAATAAAAATTGGTGATAGTACCATGACTTTTAATGTGGCTGGAATAGCTGAAAATACAGGATTTTTTGCAATAGAAAGCGATAAAAATATGATGGCAATAGTTCCTTTAAAGGCAGCTCAGCAAATAAACAATGCCGGAAATCAAGTGTGGAGTATATATGTAAAAGCTAAAAATAAAGGTGATATGGATAATCTAATAAAAGATTTATCAATAGTTTATAAAAATTATACTGTTGAAAAAGCAATAGACGATAAATCAGTTGAAGAACAAACAGGGCAAATTGTATTGGCTTTTAGAGCTATGATGATGGTAGTTCTTATAATGAGTATGTTTATAATATATACTGTATTTAAGGTCGTTGTAACAGAAAGGATGCCTGTAATAGGCACATTCAGAAGTATAGGGGCAACAAGAATGACTACAAGCACTGTCCTTATAGTGGAGAGTGTTTGCTATGGAATATTAGGTGGTATAATAGGTGATTTCGCAGGTATAGGAATACTTAAACTGTTGGCGAGAATTATGAGTAGGCAGTTATCTGATGACTTTACAATAAATATATCAATTGAATATGACTTAAAACAGTTAATTGTAGCTTTCCTATTTGCAATTGCAGTTTCATTTATAAGTTCTATTGTACCTATAGTTAAGGCCGCTAGACTTTCTGTAAAAGATGTTGTTTTAAATACAATAGATACAGTAGAAAAGGAAAAATTCTGGAAGTTTATCCTGGGAATAGCGATTATCATTTTATCAACTATAGTTCCAAGGCTTGTAGCTAAAAATTCAATGGGTAAGTTTTTAGATATGGTGTTTGATATCATAAGCATGATTGCAGCAGTTATTGGAATTATTGTTATTGTTCCATACGTAACTGAGATTTTTGTTAAAGTATTTGAAGTAATATATGGTATTATTTTTGGAAATGAAGGGTTGTTAGCAGCTAAAAATTTGAGAAAAAATAAAAATCTCATGAATAACATTTCTCTTTTAACTATAGGAATTTCAACTTTATTTATGTTAAACGTTGCAAGTTATAGTGTGGGAAAAGAAATAGTTAAAGCCTATGGCATATTTAAATATAATGTGTGGATGGATAATGATGATGGAAAATCTGTTGATAGAACAGTATTGAATAGAATTAAAAGTAACTATGGAGTAAGCGATGTTGAACCAGTATATTTCTCCTGGGATGTGGAAATTGAAAATAGTGACAACAAAATTTCTGGGATATATTTTTTAAGCAAATATGATATTGAAAATTATTTGGACATAAAGTTGTTTCAAGATAAAAGTGCAGTTATTAGAAGTTTTGAAAACGGAAGAAATATAATTATGACAACTACTGATCTAAAAAAGCTAAATAAAAAAGTAGGAAATTATATAGGTATTAAAACTTTTAGAGGAAATAGAGAGTATAAAATAGTTGGATCTTTTAATACTCTTATGAACAATGGGAGTAGTGCAATAATTCCTGAAAAATACGCTAAGGGTGATTTCAATTTATTTCAGCCAAGCTTTGTATATATAAAAACTTATGTAGATGCGGCTCATGTAAAAAATGATTTAGTTAAAAAATTTAAAGATAAGGCACTTACTATAAAAACTATCACAGAAAGAGAAAAAGAGAACACAGATTATATAAATAAGACACTTTTTCTTATAAAGGCTTTCCCAATATTGGCCCTTATAATAGGAGCAGTGGGGGTTTTAAATAACTTTGTTATAAGTTTTATGGAGAGAAAAAGAGCTCTTGCAATTTACGCTTCTGTTGGCATGAGTAAGTTCCAAACTAGAAAAATGCTTTTTATAGAATCTATATCAATTGGTATCATTGGCAGCATATGCGGAATTATAGGCGGCGTTTTAATGACAGAGACAATGCCTTTTATACTTATGCTTGCGGATTTCCCGATGGATATGCATTATTCAAAGGGTGTCTTCATAATGAGCTTTGTACTTGGAATTTTAATAACTGTTCTTGCATCTTTTGTGCCAGCACTTAAGTCTTCTAAAATGAATATAATAGAAGCTATTAAGTATGAATGACGGGAAGTAATGGTGGTTCGGAACATTAAAAAAAGTACATAAATCTAAGGAGAATATTTTCAAAATCCTAAGAGCTTTCAATAACTCGCTGACGCTCAGACAGATTGAAAGCTCTAAGTATTTTTAAAATATTCTTCTAAGATTTATTGTACTTTTTTTAAACTGTTCTTTCACCACCATTACTTCCCTCGAGCCGAAAAGAATGAGTAGGGCATGTTTTATTTAGAATACTGATAAATTTTATTAGCAAGGAAGTATTTGGAGACAAGATTATTTCCAACTTTCGTAATGTACTTTGCTTTGGTTGTATCTATCTATAAATTTATTTTCTTGACCATCTGGATATCCAACAGAAATTAAAGCAAAAGGCTTGATATTTTCTGGCAAGTTAAAGAAATTTGTTATAAACTTAGAGACTTCTTCTGACGTTGCAACTCCAAGCCATACAGCTCCAAGATCTAATGCTACTGCTTCTAATAAAAGATTTTCTGCTGCGGCTCCCATATCTTGCTGCCAACCTGTTTGGATTCTAAACGCTTCAGTATTTGCAACAAGTATAATTGCAGCACCACAACTTGCTACCATCTTTGAATATGGACTCATATTTGAAAGTTTACTTAATGTATCTTTATTTTGTACGACGATAAACTCCCATGGTTGTTCATTGATTGCTGATGGAGCTTGCATTGCTGCCCTTAAAAGTTTTTCTATTTTTTCCTTTTCAATTGGTTTATCCTTATATTTTCTTACACTTCTCCTGTTAAAAATTGCATTCATTTTTATTACCTCCATTTTAGTTTTTATATATTTAAAACATAGTATATAAGACTATACTTAGTTGTACATACAATCTATTATTAGAGAAAAGCTAATATAAAAATTTTTATTAATATAAAACTTCTCACTTAAAATTCCGTAGGAACGGAGGAATTTTTTCCTTGCACCACCGTGAGAGTGAAGTAACAATGCTGAAGGAACGATTTAAAAAAATTCTAATAAATCTTGGTTTAAAAATTGTAAAATACTTAGATATTTCAATCTGTTTGAGCGTATGCGAGTATAAACATACGCGGGGTTTGGGCTTTGCCCATTATTCTTCTTGAACCCAAAGCAACCACTTTTTTTAAATAACCACTTAGATTTATAGGATTTTTTTAACGCGACGAAGCATTATTACTTCACAACTTCCAGTTTATCTAAATAATACATTCCATTACTTTGAAAGAGAAGATTGTTACTTCTCGTAGGAGTCTATTTTGTTGCATGTATTGTTAATTATTTTGGTGAGGCTTTTATATTCATTTTCACCTAAGGCATTTAAACATCTTAAATGAAGATTTTCCCATGCTTTATTAATTTGAGCTTGAAGTTCTAGTCCTTTATCTGTTAAATATATAAACGAGTTTTTACCCTCACTTTTTCTGTTTAAGAGACCTTTATTTTCGAGCTTATCAATGAATCTAGTTGTTGTAGATGGTGTAATATGAAGAATTTGCCCTATTTCTTTTTGGCCTATACCTTCATTTTCATGTACGATACTAATTAAAAATGCATAAGTAGAAGATAATCCAGTAATTCTAAACTCCTCATCTGCCATTTTTCCTAATGTTCTAGATAACTTATTACATGAGAAATATAAGCAATCACATAATACTTCATTTATATTTGACATTATTTTTTCTCTCCACACAGTTTTATTTTAAAAATAGTATTGTTTGTACATACAACTATATATTATAAAATTAAATATGTCAATTGAAGTTTTTAAACAAAGTCTAAAATTTTATAAATGAATAATATATAACCATGATGCAAATAATATAAAAAAATAAGTGAGGTGTTAGCATGAGTGATAAATCTAAGGTTATAAAAGTAAAGAAAAACCCTCAGGGAGATATAACTGACGTAATGCTTGATAATGGAAATGTATATTCAATAGACGAAGCAATAACAATGGCAAAGGATGATTTAATAGAGGGTGTAAACGTTGGTAAGGCAAAGAATGGTAGAGAGTATTTGAGAAGTAACCCTAATGGTAATGAGGGAGATAATCTAGATAATAAGCCAATTTTTTAAGCATAAAGGGAAAGGATATGCAGATACAGCATATCCTTTTTTTATATTTTGTGACATTAGTCATAAATTTTTATTACTTAAGTCAGTATGAAAGTACAATCTTTTTTAATATAATAAAGACATTGTATTGATTCTATTTATAGCATAGTATACTATTAAAGTATTACATGTATTTAAAACAAATTATAAAATAGGAATGGGGTGAATCAATGGGAATAATTCTTAAATTTATGCTAAGAAATATAAAAGAAAAGAAATTAAGAACTTTTCTTGTGGTTTTTTCAATAATGGCATCAACAGCGTTGTTTTTTGCATCAAGTGGAATGAGCACTAGTATAAAACAGACTTATGTAGATATTATAAGACAGTATTATGGAAATGCGGATATAGAAATACATTCAAATAGTAAATCTCCAACACCATATTTAAGCATGGAAAGAACTGATACAGTAAAAAGTAAAACTGATTATGCAATTGGAGAAATGGATGCAAATGGAGTATACACTCATGGTGATAAGGACAGAAATATAATGTTAAGAGGTTTTAATTATGATGACATAAAACTTATGGACTTATTTGATTTTAATAGTAAGGGTTCTGTTACGCCATTTAGCGGGGAAAAAGTAATAATAAGCAAAAAATCTGCTGATGAATATGGATTTTCTGTAGGAGATAAAATTCCTATAAAAGTAGGTAAAGACTCCATAAGTCACAAATATACCATAGTTGGCATAGCGGATAATAAGGGCATGTTTGGAATGGAAAGCGATGAAAATATGATGGCTATAATTCCAAGGCAGCAAGCTGAGAATATAAATAACATAAAGGGAGAAGTCTCATTAATATATATAAAAGCATCAAACTCCAATGATATAAAGCAAATTGTAGATGAACTTACACCTGCATATAACCACTATACTGTAAGAAAAATAATCGATGAGAAACAGATAGATGAATCACTTGGACAAATAACTATGGCATTTAGAATGATGATGATTGTGGTTTTAATGATGAGTGCATTTATAATATATACGGTGTTTAAGGTAATAGTTACAGAAAGGCTTCCAGTAATAGGAACCTTCAGAAGTATTGGTGCCACAAAGATATCTACTAGTTTGGTTCTTGTAGGAGAGAGCATAATATACGGCATAATAGGCGGAATATTAGGAAATCTTGCTGGAATTGGCATACTAAAGGTACTCATGAAACTTATTGCATCTCAAATGGCACAAGGAATAACTATAGCTCCTTCTGTTAGCTATAATTTTGGACAATTATTAAGTGCATTTATATTTTCGATAATTATTTCATTTTTAAGTTCTATTGTTCCTATAGCCAAATCATCAAGATTGTCAGTTAAGGATGTTGTACTTAATACTATAGATAATGCTGAAAAAGAAAAACTATGGAAGTTAATTTTAGGATTGGTGTTTGTAGCAGGTGCATTTAGTACTCCAAATGCTATAAAAGGAAGTTCATTAAATAGCAGCACATCTTTAATGATACTTGTAGTATGCATGGTGCTTTCGGTTATAGGTATTGTAATAATTATCCCATATGTCACTGAACTTTTGGTAATAATACTAAGTAAATTATACAATATTATATTTGGAAATGAGGGCAGTTTGGCTGCAAAAAATCTAAGAAAGAATAAAAGCTTGATAAATAATATTTCACTTCTAGCAATAGGCATATCAACATTGTTTATGATTAATGTTGTTAGCTCTAGTGCAGGAACGGTACTTGTTAAGGCTTATGACTTTTTTAACTATGATCTATATGTAAATAATGATGATGGCAACTCACTAGACAATTCAACCATCAGTGATGTAAAAAATACAGTGGGAATAAAGGAAGTTGATGAAGATTATTCATCTCAAAATATTGAGGTTATTGGAAATAAAGAACCTATTACTCAAATTAGATTTATGAATACTTATGAAATAGATAATTTTGCAAAAGTTAAAATGCTTCAAGATAAGAATGAGGTATTTAAAAATTACAATGATGGCAGAACTATAATACTTACTAAAAGCAATATGAAAAGATATAACAAGCAAATTGGAAATTATATTACCATAAAGACAACCAGAGGAAATAAGGATTACAAAATAGTTGGTTCCTTTGATACAATGATGGAAGATGGAAATATGGCGTTGGTACCTAAAAAGTATGCTAAAGGAGATTTCAAACTATATCAATGTTCTTCTTTAGATATTAAGACATATAAAGATCCCGAAGAAATGAAAAATGTTCTTTCTAAAAGGTTTAAAACTAGGCGGTTGACAATTGAGACTGTAGCACATCAAGAAGAAGAAAATAAAAAGCAAAATGACGGAATGCTTCTAATAATTAAGGCATTTCCTATAATGGCACTTATAATAGGAGCTTTTGGCGTAATAAATAACTTTGTTATAAGTTTCATAGAAAGAAAAAGATCACTTGCTGTTTATGCTTCTGTTGGCATGAGTAGACATCAGACGAGAAAAATGTTATTTGTAGAGTCACTTTTAATAGGGCTTATAGGGAGCTTATGTGGAATTGCTGGTGGAATGCTTATGATTTATATAATGCCATTTATGTTTGATTTGGCAAACTTTCCTATGGAATTGAATTATTCAAGTAGTGTTTTTGGAACAAGCATTTTACTTGGAGTTTTAATAACTGTTGTAGCTGCAATTGTTCCATCACTTAAGTCATCTAAATTGAACATTATAGAAGCTATAAAATATGAATAAAGATATAGGAGGCATAGAATGGAAGTTTTAGAAGAAAAAGTTCAACCTAAACTTGGTAAGCCAGTTATAGAAACCACTAATTTAAATAAATCCTTTAAACTTGGTAATGAGAATGTAGAAATTCTAAAAGATATTAATCTTGTTATAAAAGAAGGCGAATTTGTATCTATAATGGGTCCTTCTGGTTCTGGCAAAAGTACTCTTTTGTACCTTCTTGGAGGACTTGATAAACCAACTACAGGAAGTGTTAAGATAGCCGGTAAGGAACTTTCAAGTATGAATGATAAAAAGCAGAGCATAATGAGAAGAAGAGATGTTGGTTTTGTATTTCAATTTTATAATCTAATACCTAATCTTAATGTTGAGGAAAATGTAATGCTTCCAATATTACTAGACGGAAAAAAACTTAAAAGTTATAGGGATAAGCTTGATGATATACTAAAAATAGTTGGTCTAGAGGATAGAAGAAAGCACACCCCAAGAGAACTTTCAGGTGGGCAGCAGCAGAGGGTTGCCATTGCAAGGGCACTTATAAATGATCCGGATGTAATACTTGCAGATGAACCTATTGGAAACCTTGATAGTAAAACTGGAACGGGAGTAATGGAACTTTTAAGAGAGATAAACCTTGAAAAGGGGAAAACCATAGTTCAAGTTACTCACTCTGAGGAAGCGGCAAAGTATGGTCAAAGGATAATATATGTGAGAGATGGAAAGGTGGTAGAAAGTAGATGAAAAAATCAAAGATAATACTCACGGCGATAATTATAGGAACACTTGTTACAGCTGTTGGATGTGGAAGTTCAAAATCTAACACACAAGGTACAAAGGAAACTACAAAAAAGGTTGCCAATAATTATGTAGAAGCATCAGGTGTTATAAAATCCCACAATACTGAAAATATAGTTATAGATGGTGGTGCCCAAGCTGTTATAAAGGTGAATTCCATTAATGTCAAAGAGGGACAAAAAGTTAAAAAGGGGGATAAACTTTTAGAGTTAGATTTATCTCAACTTAATTATCAAATAACGGCTAAAGAGAAGGCCGTAGAAGCAGACAAGGACTTAAAAAATGATGCCCAAAATCAAACGAATAATCAAAAAAATGCACAGGATGCAAAAATAGCTGCTGAACAAGCAGAAGTTGATGCACTTAAGTCCCTTTTAAATAAAGGTTATTTGAATGGAAGTAATGTAGTTTCTGATATGGATAATGCTGTTGTTACTGACCTTGGATATAAAAAAGGTGATGTGGTTTCAGCACAACAAAAAATACTTAGCCTTCAAGATTTAGGCAGCTTATATATAGATGCAAAGGTTGGAGAAGAATTTATAAAGGATGTTCAGGCAGGAAAAGCAGTTACTATAATTCCTACTTCAAATCCTTCAGCAAAGTATACAGGAAAAGTAGTTAGCATATCAAATGCAGCAGTTACAGAACAAAATGGAGAAACAAATATACCTGTAGAAATATCTATAGATAACAGCGATGGCAAACTTTTACCAAATTACAATGTAGACGTACAGATACAGAAATAAAATTTTTTATTTACCCTATAAAGAAATTTTAGATTTTACGATACTTATCTTACAGAAATAATTTTATCTATATTAAAAATGTACTTGGGAATGTTATTTGTGTTCCCAATCTCCCCTAAAATCCCGATATTGCCCAATCGGGATTTTTTTAAAAATATCTTTTTAAGGAGTAAATGAATTATGGAGAGAAAAGTATTAGAAGTAATAAGTTTGAAAAAATACTATAAAGGAAACAAAGCGGTGGATGGTATATCTTTTCATCTTAATGCAGGAGAAATAGTTGGACTTACGGGACCTAATGGAGCGGGAAAAACTACAACTATAAAATGCATACTTGGACTTCTTAGAAAAACGAAGGGAAAAGTTCTTGTAGATGGTATAGATAGCACAAAACAGGAATCAAAATATAAACTTGCTTATATACCAGAAACACCTGATATATATCCTATGCTTACTGTGTGGGAACATTTGAAATTTATTGCACTTGCTTATTATATAGATGATTGGCAGGAATATGGAAATGAAATATTAAAGAGATTTGATCTTTACGATAAGAAAAATATCCTTGGAAGAGATCTATCTAAAGGAATGAAACAAAAACTTTCAATTTGCTGTGCTCTTTTGCATAAACCGGATGTGTTTTTAGTAGACGAGCCTTTAATAGGACTTGACCCTAAAGCTATAAGAGAGCTTAAAGATGCTTTTAAGGCATTAAGGGCTGAAGGCAAATCACTTCTTATTAGTACCCATATGCTTGATACTGCTGAAGGACTTTGCGATAGAATAGTTGTCTTAAAGAAGGGAACTCTTATTTTGGAGGGGACTATAGAGGATTTGAGGCTTAAAGTTAATGCCGGAGAGGATTCTTCCTTAGAGGATTTATTTTTGGAGGTAACTGAGGATGAAGAGAAATAATCCTGTACGTGATTGTATAAATTTATCATATATAGAATTTTTAAAATTAAAAAACTATATAAAAGTTACTATGACAAATCCTCTTACAGCAATAAAATCTGCTTGGGCTTATATATTTCCAATAATAATATTTGCGATGCCCTTGTTTACGAATAAGAAATCAGTTAAAAGAAAAATTATTGATATTTCAATTAAAAATAATTTCACGCTCAACATAATTTTATTAATTGTAACTTTGATACTTTTAATTGTCTTGCTTTATTGTATATATTCTGCAGCAAATCAATATAGACCAAGTCAGTTTAGTATATCTGATGCAAATTATCTTTTCTCGTCTCCAATTGAACCAAGAACAATATACTTATGGACTATGTTAAGGAGTATTATTAATAGTTTTGGAACGATTTTGTTTTTTATGCTTGTATATTTTTTGTATGGATACAGATATTTTAAACTAAATTTACCCAACTTTGGTTATGTTGCTTTTGGATTATTATTTTTAGTGCTGTTTCTAAAGTCACTTTCGTTTTTTATATATTCCATGTGCATGAAATTTAAAATAGGTAAATTAATTAAAATTTTTGTGTATTTATGTATGGCGGCATCAGGAATATATGTGATTGGGTCAATCATATATAAACGTGACATTTTAAAAGGATTATTTTTCAGCATTAATAGCAATGTAATCAGTAATGTTCCAATACTGGGGTGGACAAAAGATGCTTTGATTTCACCATTTTTCCCACAATATAATCCATTATACAAAGTCATAGCTTTATTTATTGTTGCCTCTGTCTTTTTCTTTTTAGCTGTTTATTTTGCTACAGATTATTATGAAGAAGCGGTTGGAACCATTGAAATTATGGAGCGAAATAAGAAAGCAATAAAATCACAAAACGCTGATGATATTCAAGATATGGCAAGTAAAAAAGAGAAAAATAAAGAAGTAAAGGCGGTAAAAGATAAATTTGAATATAAGGGCGCCTGGGCATTTGTATGGAAAGCACGTATTGTGAATCATAGAACTTCTAGTAATGTAATTATGTATATATTTTGGGTTTTAGCATTTGTAGTTTCTATGATTGTAGCATATTTTGAAAGAAGCTTAAGCTCAGATAAAATTTTAAGTGAATATCTTATAGTTGCATTTAGCATGGTAGCTTCAGGAGGAATGGGTATATCTCCATTAAAATATGAAAGAACAAAGCAGTATTTATTTATAATACCAGGTAAGGCATGGGAAAAGATGATCGCACTTCATTTCTTTGATTTTATAAGGAATTTTGTGTTAAACCTTTGTATTGTACTTCCTATTGTAATTATGAATAGAAAGGCTAATTTATTTGGAGTGTTATTCTTACTTCTTGGATTATGGGGAACCTATATAGTTACAGTATTTAATAAACTTTTGATAAATTTAATTATGCCTTCCTTTGATGATGGAAAAAATGGCTTTTTAATGATAGTATTTGATGTACTCGTTTTTGCACCAGCTGGTGGAGCTGCAGCACTTGCAGGATATTTCCTATTTCACAGTATAGTTTGGGGATTGCTTGTATATTGCATTGGAATAATTGCCACTGGAGCAGTTTATTGCGTTTTTATGCAAAGCCTATTTGGTGCAATAGAAATGAGGTAAGCTGCTACAATAAAGTATTATGTTGAAATGGATTGTTTCACTAAAAATTAATTCAATCGTGATTTATAAATATTGCGAAGTAACAGCATTTTGGAATATTAAATAAAATTAATAAATCTAAGCAGCAAATTGTTAAAATCTTAAGAGCTTTCAATAACTCACTAATC
>NZ_JAJNKE010000069.1 GCF_021043395.1 Clostridium guangxiense | reverse complement strand
TTCTTCCGTTACTCAGTTTAGAAATTTATGAAGAAAAGAATAGCCCTTAGTGGCTATATCATTATTATACTAGGAGGCGCTTACATGATCGAAAATGAAAAATTCCGACTAGCACTTTCCCAAAACGGAAATGTAGAATCTCTTGAGGTAAAGGGAGACCCTTATAAGATGAATTGGGTAATTGATGAAGCATATTTAAAAGAAGTTGGATATACATCGTTAGAAAAGTTATTTGGTCATTTTGATTTAACAATTAATGGTTCAACTTATACAAGTATGTCTGTTAAGCCAATTATTTGTGAAATAGATGAAAAGATTGACGTTACATTTGATTTTCCTAAAGCAGTTGTTTATTTAGAATATGATTTAGGAAGAGATCAACTGGCGTTGAATTGGAATATTCGTGTGAAAAATAAACTTAATTATAAAGTAAGACTTGAAAATTTTGGCGTTTGGGCATCTTTCGCCTATGTGATGTTCCGTGATAAAAATGTATTGCGTAATATTCATAATTCTGCAGCGGTTTTTCCTTCAATTTCTACCAATTTTACAAAAATTAATACTGTAAGGAGAGGAAATGTCGGAACAAATTTAGGAGTTTACCAAACAAGTGGAAAAACATTATCTGTTGGAACCTATTGTGAGTACCAGAATTTGTTTTTTGAAAACGTTTCTCCTTCATTGGATGGTGTGGTTTACCACAAACTTATTCTTTCAGGTGGTTATCCTGAGGACTTTAATAGTCGTGATTGGATTTATTCAAAAGAACAAATTGAACTTGAAGCAAATGAAACGAAGAAATGGAAATATGCAATTAAACCAAACGAATCAAAAGATGAATTTTATGAAAATGGTTTCATGTTAGGACATCCCAAAATTAAGTATGTTCCGCTAAACGTATTGGGAGACTCAACACGTGTCGAGATAACATCAACTGTTATTAATCCACTTGTTTGTGCTGAAATTCATTATGTGGAACAAAATGAGGAGAAAGAAATAGATGTGTCAGATAAGTTAAAAACATTTGGCAATAAATCGGTATTAATTACTAGACTTCTTCATTTAGGTGAACACAAAATTGTTTTTAAGTTTGAAGACGGTTCAGAGGACTTTATTGTTATAAATGTCATGGATGACTTAGCAAAGGTAATTGAGGAACGTACTAAATATATTTGCGATACGCTTTATAATGGACCAGATGGAGAAATTCCATATGCTTTTCAACCTATTTCTAATCAAGGAGAGTCTCTTGGAAAATTAAATCTTGTATTGAAGAAAAATCTCCTAGGGAGGCTTGATCTAGAGCAAGTACGTAAAGTTGAAGCGAGTGCAGTGAATTATGTTCGCCCAAAATGGTTCATTGATGGGAATTTTAAAAAGCCTCGCAAGCTTTATGGTGAATTTTATAGGTGTATGGATTTTGAATATATTGGTCATTTGTTTTACTTATTGTCAGAATTTAATGGGGATGTTTTGCAATTAAATTCGCCAGAAATCTATTTAGAATGGGCAGCAGATGTTTTCAATTTGCGTGTAAATCCTGATTTGCATAAAGATGAGCGTGGAAAAGAAGAAGCACAAATGCTGGGTGTGTATTTTCTCTACATTAGGGATTTGTTAGAAAAGCTCAAGGCACATGGATTTGTTGAAAAGTATAATACAATTAAACGACTTTGGAAAAATACAACAAAGCGTGTTAATGAACGCAGTTTAAATTATGCTTCAGCCATCACAGAACACTATTTTGACAATGCAGGTTTTGGACCAGCTGCTGGCGCCTTAAGTGAATCTGGATTGAAGGAAGGAGCAATGCGTTATGGAGAACTCATTTTGGCGAATATCGGATATTCAAATGATTTTCGTGCACAAAATCCGGATCGCTGGTGGGAAGCGCTAACTTATATGATTCACTCACTTTGGGGTGGTGTAACTGCGTCAGCTGCTTTTAAGGTTTATGAGTTTTTGAAGGATCCAGAATATTTGAAGGCAAGTTATCGAGCAACAGCAGGTATTCTTTATTGTTATGATACTCATTCAACAGCAACACTTTCATTAGGCAAAGGAATGGCAGGATCAACGTATGCCGTAGCGGGTCCACATATTAATCGTCCAGATCTTTCACGTGAGCGTTTTGGACAGGCAACTTTTTTTAGAGATGGTGGAATTTTTGCTCGTTTATTTACAAATGATGACCAAACTCCTGACTGGGATATGGGTGAGGAACTTGTTGCATATCTTGATGGCTTTGGTCAAAAAACGTTTATACTAGTTTCTTACGATGAAGTGGAAGTTATTAATGGAACGTTTGAAAAAAACGGTTCTAAACTAAAGGTGACTAGCTTTGCTCCTTACGCGAAGAAGTTTTATCTTGTAAAAGATGGTTTTACAACAGAACTTGATAATCCTGCAAAAGAGACAACAATAACTATAAGTTTGTAGATACACAGAGAAAAATGAGGTTTGAAATATTAGGTACTTGGTTAAACTAATTCTACTTTATGATGAGGGAAAATAATGTATATTATAAGTACTTTCATAGGAAAAGGAGACTTAAAAATGGCCGAAAAAATCATATCTATTTCGATGCCACCATTTCCAGATTTTATTGAAGGAAATTATATTACGTTTCAAAAGGGGCAGTTACATCCGAACAGATGTAATCTTGGATATTTTGATATGTTGTTTATAAAAAGTGGAACACTCTATTTGGAAGAAGAGGGAGATAAATACGAAGTAGGAGCGAATAAAATGCTCATTCTCTTACTTTACAAAGTACAGAGGGTGATGATGCAGCTGGTATTTGGAAAACAGAAGAATTGTTTCTGCGTTTCTTGCAGTTTATTGAAAATCAAGGAACCTATAAGAGCCGCAAGGCAAGTATCGCAGAAAAAGTGTTGCTTTATCTTGAAAATAATTTCCATCAAAAGATAACTACGCAAATTTTATCAAAGGTATTCCATCTTCATTGCAATTATATTGCTGAATCCATGAAAGAGATTTTTGGAAAAACTGCAATGGAGATGCTTACAGAAATTAGGATGAATGCGGCAAAAAAATATCTGCTTCGCACGGATAAAAGCGTGGAAGAAATAGCAAGACTTGTTGGATACAGTACAGATGTTTATTTTTCAGGACAATTTAGAAAACATGAAGGTATTTCTCCAAGTTATTATCGTAAGCAGTACAAATCATAGGTTTAATTAAATTTCATTTTTAAATGTAGTTACAACCATGAAAAGGCTACGACAGTTAAAGATACTAAAAATTAAGAAAGGAGAATGTATATTGAATTGATTAAATTTGATATACAAGAAGATATGAATAAAAAAAACAACAAACTTACGCTTATTAATAAACTTGCTTATGCAAGTACAGATACAGCTGGAAATCTATTGTATTGTACCTTGACAAGCTTTGTCCTTTACTTCTACACAGATGTATTTGGTATTTCAGTTGGAGCAGCAGGCACGATTTTGTTAATTGCTAGAATTTTTGATTCTTTTGATGCGCCTATTTGGGGACTTATTATAGATCACACCCACTCAAAGTATGGCCAAAGTAGACCTTGGTTTTTGTGGCTATCGGTGCCATTTTCACTCTTTATGATTCTTTCATTTGTTACACCAGACTTTTCTACAGGGCAAAAGGCAATTTATGCGCTAATTACGTATCTTATAACAGGTATTCTTTACACAGGAATTTCAACACCAATTACTGCGATTTTGCCAAATTTAAGTAATGATTCCGATGAACGTGTTAAGCTAAACTCCTATCGAATGATCGGTGGTAATTTGGGGTATTTTGTAACAGCTTCATTTACCTTACCTCTTGTTGCGTTTTTCGGTAAAGGAAATGCTCAAAAAGGATTTTCAATTACTGTTTTAATCTACGGAATTTTATTGCTGCTTTGATGTTCTGGTTCGCTTTTGTAAAAACAAAAGAAGTTAACACTGTTTCGGAGCAATCCTTACCAATTCGTGACAGCTTTAAAGCTATAAAATCAAACTGGCCATGGGTAATCATTGTTTTGGGAAACATCTGTTACTGGTTGGGAAATACAGTTCGTACATCTACCGTTTTCATTTGTATGGTTACCAGCAATTTGTTTTCTTCTAGGAGCGCTAATAATGATCTTTTATTTTAAATATGAAAAGAATGAAGAAAGTGTTAGACAAGAATTGCAAATGCATAGAGGTTCAGTTAATACTAAATAATATAAGCATTTTAGAAAAGATAGATTTAAAGGGCTAAAGTAATGCAGGTGATTTTAGATTATATTAGTTAGAATCACCTGCATAAAGTTATACAGCACTTAAAGTTAAAAAAGTGTATGTAATGCCGTCTGCTTCGTGTTTTTCATTTTTAAGTATTTTGTAATCGCTCATATTAAATTTAGGAAAGTAAGTATCTCCGCTTTGTTTTAAATGTACTTTTGTAAGATATAATTTTTTGCAGTGTGGCAAAAATTCTTCATATATCTTTCCGCCACCTATAATAAAAACCTCATCTTTGCAATCTTCATATTTGAGAATCTCATCTATATTATGAACTATTTCTACATTATCATTGTCATAATTATAGTCCATATTTCCTGTTATGATTATATGCTTTCTATTTGGAAGAATTACAGGTAAAGATTCAAAAGTTTTTCGGCCCATTATAATTGTTTTGCCTGTGGTTAATTTTTTGAATCTTTTTAAGTCCTCAGGTATATGCCACGGAAGTTTGTTATCTTTGCCAATAACGAGGTTTTCATTAAGGGCTGCAATTATACTTAGCATTACACAGCCACCTCCATATTTATTTTATCATGATGCTTATAATCGATAAGTTTTATGTCGTTTATTGTAAAGCTGTAAAAGTCTTTTATTTTAGGGTTTATCCAGAGCTTGGGAGCATCATAAGCTGCATCTTTTCGAGTGAGCTGAAGTTTCATGCCTTCTACTTGATTTTCATAAATATGAGCATTATTTATAATATGAGTAAATATTCCAGGTTTAAACCCTGTTACTTGTGCAATAAGATGAACTAGAACAGCATATTGGCACATATTGAATGGAACACCAAGAGGAAAATCTCCACTTCTTTGAACAAGCATACAGTTGAGTTTGTTGTCTGTAACATCCCAAAGTGTTTCGTAGCAGCAAGGCTCTAAAGCCATATCTGGTAAATCTTCTATGTTCCAAAGAGATATTATCATTCTTCTATTTTGCGGATCAGTTTTTAATGTGTTAATCAATTTATCAATTTGTTTAAATTTTGCTACTTGATATCCATAGGCCTTTCCGATGGTTCCGTCATCTCGCATCCATTCATCCCATATATGAACATTTTGAGCCTGCAATCTTTTTACATCATTCGATTGATCTTTATATATCCAAAGAAGTTCTTTAACGGCTGTTTTAAAAGCAACGAATTTTGTTGTTAGTATTGGAAAAGCTTCAGATAAATCAAATTGCATAGTTTGATGAGGAAGTTTATATGTAGCTATTCCAGTTCTATTTTGACTATAGTATCCGTTCTTTAATATACTTTCAACTATATCTAGATATTGATTATCGGCTATATTCATTTTAAGTTCCTCCAATTGATAAATATTTTTTATAATTGTAGAAGGATAATGGGATGATGCCCAAACCCCGTGTTATTAGTTAGTAATTATCTTCAGTATTTTATGTTGCTGGGAGAGAGACTTTTTATAATTATAGAAGGATAATGGGCAATGCCCAAACCCCGCGTATGATTATATAAATGGTATGTGCCTAGAGTTTTGCTTTTGTACAATGCCCATGTGTGTGAGTGCTGGGATCAAAAGTTGAAGCAGTAAAACCAGTAGGATAACTTCTATTGGCAGCATAATAGTGTTTTTAATAATGCTTGTTGTAAAAAAGTAAAGATAACCTTTGTTAAATAGAAATTTGCTCCAAAGGCAACCGAGACCTACATGAATACCATAATTCACGATAAATTTTGCAAGAAAAACTCTTAAAATTGTAATACGACTGCGATACAAAAAGAGTCCATAAATGAAGAATTCAAGCATTGTAGATAACGTATATCCTGGAAAAAAAGTTCCGGAAGGATGAATTACAAAACCTAATATATCATAAATTGCGCCAACAAATAAACCAGTAACGGACCCGAAAATTAAAGCACCAAGAGAAAGTACTAAAAATACAAATGAAATATGAAGGTTTTCTCCTACAGGGATATAAAAGGAATTAAGTACAATACTAAGTGCTATTGTTATACCTGCAAAAGTAAGAGTACGTAATTTTTTTAGTTCTGAAGATGATGTAACCCAATATTTCAATGTAAAGATTGAGAGAGCCGGTTTTTCCATAAAAATACCTCCTTAAAATATGGCATATTCATACAGCCACATAAAGAAGGTAAGAACTCCGATATGCAGCAGCGGGATGCGGTAATTGTACGGCAAACCATACTACTTGGTTTTTCGTCCCGAAAGCAACTCCCCGTCTTTCAGGCACGTAACCCACAACTACCTACTCTGCCATGTATTTTAACTAATTATATAATATTAATATATAAAAATCAAGACAAGCAATATAATGTCATGTTATGTATATTAGTGTTAAATATCTTAAAACTTAGTGAAGTAATAGTATTAAAAATAGTTTTAATAAAATATTAAAAATTTTAGAAAAATATAATAAAAAGACTTAAAAATTTCAGCTGTTTGAGCATTAGTGAGTTATTGAAAACTCTTAGGATTTTGATTATATTTATCTTAGGTTTGTTGGTTTTGCTTAACGTTCTAGAATATTGACATTGCTTCATTATGAATGATAGAATGAGGACAAACAGAAATTTGAAGGGTTAAAATTATAATGGTTATCGATGGTAATTTAAAAGAAAAAGAGGCTATGAAAGCTTTTTATAAAGGAAACAGAACAGAAGGTTTGAAATTGCAGGAAGAATTTGCATCGCAATTTCGAGAGGAATATAAAGAAAAAGATCATTGTTCATGCAAAAAGGCTTGTCGATATCATGGGAATTGTAAAGAATGTGTTGCAATCCACAGGGCACATCAGGAGCATCTGCCAAATTGTATGCGGCCGATTGTAAATCAAAAGCTTAAGCTTTTATCGGAACTTACTGAACATACGATAGCAAATGAAATAGAGCCACCAAAGGAAATTTTGAGACGAGAATAAAAAATCTGAATTTTGATTATAATGCTAAACGTTAAGCTGTTGCCCTAACAGGGGCAAGTTTTTAAATTTTTCCGTCTGGTGGCGTGTTCTGATTCTATGTTATTGATATTGTTCAATACTAGCACAATTACTTAATGCAACCAGAAGCATACAGATAATTGTAAAGGGAAGCATGCCTAAGTTCATCTGTTATTATTTCAGTAATCATGTTAATATGAACTCTTTTTTGCATTGCAAAGAGAATCATTCTGTAGTTTCTTACGGCATTTAATTCTCCCATTAAGGCTTTTTTTATGCCATCGCAATAGGATTTTGGTTTTTCAAAAGTTACGTCAGGCATAGTTTGTATAGGTTTGCCAGTTAGCTGAGAGTATATTTTTCTAAACATGCTATTATGTTTTCTTTCATCATTTCTTATTCCTGTTATTATATTTTTAGCTTCTTGATTTGGAGCTACTTTTATTAAATAATCATAGAAGAGCTCATCCTCTCTTTCACCGCTTACGGCATTTTGAATTGACTTTAGAGCACCTGGAAGGTTTTGAGGATAGGTATATGGATCTGCTGCCATTGGCATTTCATTTCTATACATATCATCATATCCAGCATTAAAAGCAAAAGGACATTGATAAAAACAATTCATAAGTTTCCTCCATAAAAATGTATTACGATTCATAATATGAAAGTAATTGTAAAAATGTTAAATAATTTTATTATAAATTGTTAGGTATATAGTATAAACAGTAAAATTATTATATAATAATCATACGCGGGGTTTGGGCGGCAGCCCATTATCCTTCTAGAGCCTCAAGAAATTGCTGTCTTGGCAACACAAAATATTAATATCTACAACTAAACAAGAATCGCGGGGTTTGGACGGATATTAAGATGTGTTTTATCAAGTTAATAAGGATAAATGAATTCCATCCCAAACTATAGAGGTGATTGTTATTCTTTTAGACAAACTATATGTACTACAAACTGCTGAAAGGAGAATGTTAATTGTCTAAGGTTATTGGTATTGATGCAGGAATAAGTACTACTAAAATAGTAGGTTTTGATAAAGGTGAAATGTTTAGTCCAATGTTTGTAAAAGCAAGTGATCCTATTTCATGTATTTATGGAGCTTTCGGAAGATTTATAAGTGTTAATAAGCTTAACATTTCTGATATTGAAAGGATTATGATAACTGGAATTGGTTCTTCTCATTTAAAAGAAAGAATTCATGGTATACCTACAGGAAAGGTAGATGAATTTGATGCTATAGGAAGAGGAGGGTTGTTTTTAAGTAAACTTGATAAATCGATAATTGTGAGTATGGGAACAGGAACTACTTTTGTAATGGCAGATGAAAATGGGGTTGAACATATAGGAGGTACAGGAGTAGGAGGAGGAACACTTTTGGGTCTCTCTAATATAATGCTGAATGTACGTGATTTTAATGATATTATTAAAACTGCTAAGGATGGTAATTTATCAAATGTAGACTTAAATATAGGAGACTTAATTAATGAAAGTTCATCAGAATTGCCTGTTTATGCCACTGCTTCAAACTTTGGAAAGATAAGTGATTTAGCATCTAAGGGAGATATTGCTCTTGGTATTATTAATCTTGTATTTCAAACAATTGGAGTTATGGCGGTATTTTCAACTAAAATATATGGAATAGCTGATGTTGTACTTACAGGCAACTTAACTGATGTCCCTCAGTCCAAGGGTATAATAAAAGCAGTGGAAGACATGTTTCATATAAAGATTTATACTCCTTTAAATGCTCAATTTGCAACAGCCGTGGGTGCTGCTATAATGTATAATCAAGGAATTGAATTTAATGAAATTTAACTTTCATAGTTTAAAAATATTGCGAAGTAATATTGCTTTGCAACATTAAAAAAATTCTATAAATCTAAGGTAAAAAAATCATAAAATCCTAAGATACTTCAATAACTCGCTGTGCGCTCAGACAAATTGAAATATCTAAGTATTTTATGATTTTTTTACCAAGATTTATTAGAA
>NZ_JAJNKE010000068.1 GCF_021043395.1 Clostridium guangxiense | reverse complement strand
TTACAAGACTTCTTGGCAATTACCTTGACTGGACTTTCACCAGTTAGTATAGTCCAGCTTAGCTGGACGCACGAGCAATAGCGAGTTATTGAAATATCTTAGTATTTTATGATTTTTTTACCTTATATTTATGGATTCTTTTTAATATTCCAAAGTACTATTACTTCACTTACCTTACACCTTCAAATGATATGGATACATAGAAATAACTGTATTATCATACTTAAGAAGTGCTTCTCTAAGTATCAATCCTGTGTGGTTATGCAAAAATTGTCCGCCCCAGCCACTAGTCATAAACTGAGGTAATACTACCGTTACTTTTTCGTTCTTATCTGCAGCTTTAGCTATTATGCCTATATACTCTATAAGCGGATTAATAACAGCTCTATATGGAGAATACTTACATACTAAAAGTATATCTGTATTAAGTTCTTTCCATCTTCCTTGAAGCTTTTTCATATATGCCTTATCCGAAGATACACTAAGTGCTATTACATCTGGTGTTATACTCCTAGCATATTTAAGTGCCCCCAAAGTTGCCTTGTTTAAGCTTGAAATAGGAACTACTATAATGTGATTAAAGTGATCATTTATTTCAAAGTTTTTAAGTTCATCTTCGCTTGTTCTAAGGCCATCAGCTACTTTATTGTAATGCTTCTTAATTCTCATCATCATATATGCAAGTATAGGAATGAGTAGTATTACAACCCATGCACCCTCTTCAAATTTCACAGACATTATAACTATTGTTGTTACAAGTGTTATTATTGCTCCTAAACCATTGATAATTTTACCTTTTATTTTTCCGGGTTCAGTGCTTCTATGCCAATGTATAACCATACCTGTCTGTGCTAATACAAATGACAAGAAAACTCCAACAGAATATAGATTTATTAGAAGGTCTGTATTTGCTTTAAAAATTAATGTTAAAATACAAGCTATAAAAGTTAAAAATACAATTCCATTTGAATAACTAAGCCTTTTTCCTCTTGTAGCAAAACTTCTTGGCATATAGCCATCTCTTGCAATTACAGACATAAGCATTGGGAATCCTGTAAATGCAGTATTACATGCCATTATAAGTATAATCGCAGTAGTAACCTGTATTACATAAAACATAAAAGTATATCCACCAAATACACTATAAGCAATTTGTGCTAATACAGTTACTTTAGTGTCTTTAAAATATACAGCATGATAAAATCTAGCAAGAATAGATGTACCACCAAATATTAAAAATATAGTACAAATAAGAAGGAGCATTACTTTAATAGCATTTTTTTGACTTGGCGCTTTAAAGTTAGGTACAGAATTACTTACAGCTTCTATTCCTGTTAATGCAGAACATCCTGATGAAAATGCTCTTAAAATTAAAAATAGTCCAATCTGTCCACTCGATTTAACAACTTCATGAAGCATAGGCTGTGTTGTTACTCCATACATAGAATATCTAATAAGTCCATATACAATCATGAAAAGCATACTAAATATAAATAAGTATGTTGGTATACTAAATATCTTTGAAGATTCTCCAACTCCTCTTAAATTAAGAATAGTTAAAACAATTATAAGACCTACCGTAATAATAACTTTTTCATCATGAAGCGATGGAAAGGCTGATGTAATAGCTGCTACGCCTGCACTAGCACTAACTGCAACTGTTAATATATAATCTAAAAGAAGAGCTGCTCCCGCTATAAGACCTGGAGTAACTCCAAGGTTTTCTTTTGCAACTATATATGCACCACCACCATGTGGATAGGCTTTTATTATCTGAATGTAAGAAATTCCAAGTATAATAAGCAATCCTATTATCATAAAAGATACAGTACCTAGCCACTTGTAGGAAAGCACTCCTATTACAGGTAATAAAACAAGCAAGATTTCCTGTGCAGCATAAGCAACAGACGAAACTGCATCACTGGCCATTACAGCAAGTCCGAAAGGCACATTGTATTTTTCACTAGCGCTTTGCTCGTTTGCCAACGGTTCACCTATAAGTATATCAAGAAACTTTTTTAACATTTTTATCCTCCTTAGAAACACAACCAAACAGTGTTAATCTAATATGTATATGTAGACTATTATAATCCTTTTAATTATAATATCAATTATAATTTATAAAATTTTAACATTTTAATAATACATTAAAATAATATCCTTTACAAATGATAATTTGTCTACTAAAAAAGAGATTTTCTTATTAATTTATCAATTTCAATGTGATTTTAATAATTTATCTACTTTAAAGCACACATTTTATTCCATATTTCGGTATATCTTTTTTTTAAATTGACTATCCTAAAGCTATCTTTATCTACAAAAGTTTGTGTTGTTTCTCCTTCTGCAATTGCCTTATTATCATTTTTTCTTATGACATCGTACTTTAATACAACTTTAACAGGAGAAATTTCTTTTAATGAAGTTTCAATAATAAGCTCATCTGCATATTTTGCTCCCTCATGATATTTACACCTAGTTTCTACTATAGGCATTATTATGCCCATATCTTCCAAATCCTTATACATAATTCCTGCTTCTTTAATAAAATCTTCTCTTGCAACCTCAAAATATATATAATAATTAGAATGATAAACTATTCCCATTTTATCTGTTTCAGCATATCTAACTTTTATATTTGTAACACTCTTAAACATATTTTCTCCTCTTCTCCAACTTTTATGTAGTCTTACGCTCTATTAATTTTATAGGTAAAATATTTTCTGTTTTAACATCTTTGCCATTAATTTGATCTATAAGAAGCTTTACAGCCATTTTACCCATTTCTTCAAGTGGCTGCCTAATAGTGGTTATCTGTGGAACTATTAAAGACGCAATATCAATGTCATCATAGCCTACTATCTTTAAATCCTTTGTTATTTCTTTACCAATAGAATTAGCCACCTGTATAACAGATGCTGCTATCATATCACTACTAGCAAATATGCCATCTATATCAGGATGTTCTTCAAATATATTGCGTACCAGTTTTATATAATTTTCAAAAGTATCCAGTTTGGTTTGTTTTACTACAAAATCTACTTTTTCTTCTTTCACAATATCTATAAATGCATTATATCTTTTATTGGCTGGAGTGTTAAGTTCAAGTGTACCACTTATATGTGCAAGCTTTTTACAGCCTTTCTTAATTAAAAGCTTTGTAGCTAAAGACCCACCTTTGTAGTTATCCGATGTTATAAATGGTATATTGCCAGAAAGATTTCTATCAAAAGTAATTATAGGCAACTTCTGTTTTGAATATTCCGATGTTTCAAGTGTATGGCTCCCCATTATTATTCCATCAACTTGATTTCTTTTAAGCATATTTATATAGTCTTTCTCCTTAATCTTATCCTTATATGAATTGCATAGTAATATCTTATATCCATTCTCATATGCATAGTATTCAATATAATTAGTAAGTTTAGCAAAAAACGGGTGCGATACATCTGGAATTATAAGTCCTATAATATTGGATTTTTTTCTATACAAGGATCTTGCTACCTCATTAGGCTGATAGTTAAGATTCTCCATAGCATCATTAACTTTTTTTCTTGTTTCCTCACTTATGTACCCTTTATTGTTAAGTACTCTTGAAACCGTTGTGACTGCTACGCCTGCTAGCTGAGCCACATCCTTAATCGTTGCCATAAAAACACTCCCTAAATATAAGTTAAAATACACTTAATTATATAATATTGAAACAAACTTGTCTATTAAAATTACATTTATGTGAAATAGTTCTATACAGCATTTTTTCTAGGATTATATGAACAAAAATTATCTATATAAAACTATAGAGAAACTAGTATAAGTATATTATGCATATTGTAAAAAAATATTTGTCTTTACCTTTTTACAAAACACATTTTTAAACCTATACTAATTTCTCTTTACTTATAAATCTATCATTTAAATAATTTTGGGGTATTTTACTATAAATTATACATATCTTTTACCTTTTCAATCGTTGGAAATTCTACCACAGCTCCAGTGTATTTGAGTTTATAGGCACTTACCGCAAATCCAAGCTCTAATGCTTTTTTAATATTATAGCCTTTTATTATAGCTGTATAAAACCCAGACCAAAATGCATCCCCTGCTCCTGTAGTATCAACCACTTCAGTTGCTAATGTATTAAATCTTACAGTTTCATTTCCATTTGAAGCTATTGCTCCATCTTCGCCAAGTGTCATTACTACAAACTTTGCACCAAGCTCAAGAAATTTATTCACTTGATTTTCAGGCGTATCGCTTCCAAATATTCTTTCTGCATCATCCTCTGACGGTTTTATAATATCAACTTTTGAAATTATGTCTTTTACATATTCCGTTCCATCTTCATTCTTGTCCCAAATCATTTTGTGATAATTAGGATCAAACCCAATAATAATATCATTCTTTCTACACTCTTCAATAATTCTAAGTATAGTTTCTCTAGAATGTTTTCTTGAAATAGGCCAGCAGGAAAAATGTACAATTTTTGATTTCCTTACAATCTCAGCTATTTTACAACTAAAATGCAAATGATAATCTGCTCCCCTATAAAATATTGGTATAGGAGTAGCCTTACTTTTAGTTACTAAAACTAAACTTGTTGAATAATCCACCATATCAACATAATCAGTGCTAATATCTGCATTTTCAAGCTTTTTTATCAAAAACTTTCCCAGATTATCCTTTCCAACTGCTGAGACAACACATGAATTTATTCCTAATTTCTTTACATTCATTGCTATATTGGCAGGTGATCCTCCAAAAAACTTATTATAACTATCAGATTGAAATTCCTCTCCATATTCTGCTGATATCATATCAATCAAAAGTTCCCCTACAGTAAGAACATCATTTTCTTTTTCTTTAAACATTATATTATCTTCAAATTTAAACATTTCTTCCACCACTTTACCATTTATTGTTGAAGCATATAAACTCTACTTTCATATGGTTTTAATTTTATTTTTTCTATTGTGCTATCATCTTCATCATAATTGCCAATTACCTTTTCAAAAGAAGAGTATCTGATATTTTCTGGCAGGCAGAATATTGGTTCGCTTTTAGTAAAGTTACATATAACGAGCAATTTTTTATCATTTAATGTTCTTGTATATGCATATATTTCTTTATCGTCTTCTAAAATCAAGTCATATCTACCATATACAACTATTTCATTTTCTCTTCTTATTTTTATTAATTTTCTATAATAATTAAATATAGAGTTTGGGTCATTTATTTGGCTTTCAACATTTATTTTTTTATATCTAGGATTTAATTTTATCCATGGCGTAGCTTCTGAATTTGTAAACCCTGCATTTTCGCCACTGCTCCATTGCATTGGAGTACGTGCATTATCTCTTGAAAGCTCATGAAGATAATTCATAAAGTTATCTTTATCTCTACCTTTTACTTCAACTTCTTCTCTATAACGATTTATAGCACTTATATCTCTATAACCTTCTATAGTTTCAAAATGAACATTAGTCATTCCTATTTCTTCACCTTGATATATATAAGGGGTTCCCTGCTGCATATGAAGACATGTGCCTAGCATTTTCGCTGATTTTTCCCAGTACTCTTTGTCATTTCCAAACCTCGATACAACTCTTGCTTGATCGTGATTATTCCAGTAAAGACTGTTCCATCCACCATTTTCAAGGCCTTTTTGCCACTTTGTAAGTACTTTCTTTAGCTTTATTAAATCAAATGGTTCTTTTGTAGCTTTTGATTCATCCCTATCAATATCCATATGTTCAAATTCAAATACCATATTTAATTCTTTTCTATCTTCTCCAACATACTTCATAGCAATTTCAGGGGTTACAAGGGGTGTTTCTCCAACAGTCATTATGTCATACTTGCTCAAAACTTTTGCATTTAACTCTTTAAGGTATTCATGAACCCTTGGTCCATTCATTATTATAGGATCTTTATCTCCATAGAGGCTTTCCTCTGCTTTTACTCCATCTGGAAAGGCCTGATCTTTAGAAATCATATTTATAACATCCATCCTAAATCCATCAATACCTTTATCAAGCCAGAACTTCACAAGCTCTTGAACTTCTTTTCTAACTTCTGGGTTTTCCCAATTTAAATCTGGTTGCTTCTTTGAAAAACAATGTAAAAAATACATATCAGTATTTTCATCATATTCCCATGCAGAACCAGCAAAAGCCCCTCCCCAATTATTTGGTGCTTTTCCATCCCTAGGATCTTTCCATATATAGTAATCTCTATATTTATTATCTTTAGATTTTCTACTCTCAATAAACCATTTATGCTCATCTGAAGTATGGTTAACCACTAGATCCATAAGGATTTTGATATCTCTTTTATGGGCTTCTTTAAGCAATTTATCAAAATCCTCCATAGTCCCAAATTCATCCATTACATCTCTATAATCACTTATGTCATATCCATTATCATCATTAGGTGATTTATATATAGGGCAAAGCCATATTACGTTAGCTCCCAATAGCTTAATATAATCCAATTTTTCTGTTATGCCTTTTAAATCTCCTATGCCATCTCCATTTGTATCTTTAAAGCTTCTTGGATATATCTCATAAACTACACTTTCTTTCCACCAAACTTTTGCCACATTATCACCTCCAGCGTTATTTTATGGATCCTTGAAGTACTCCATTTATAATGTGTTTTTGCAAGAATAAGTAAACTACTATTACGGGGATAATAGTGAGCATAAGTCCTGCCATTGACAAACCATAATCAACTGTATAAGTTCCATAGAAGTAATAAGTTGAAAGTGGTAATGTTCTCTGATCTGGAACCATAAGTACTAGAGAAGGTAATAAGAAGTCATTCCATATCCATAATATATCAAGTATTAATATTGTCATTGTGGTTGGTTTAAGTAATGGAAATACTATTTTCCAAAATGTTTGAAGCTGTGAGCATCCATCTATCATAGCTGCTTCCTCGAGCTCTTTAGGTATACTTTTTATAAATCCATGATACATAAATACGGCAAGAGCTACTCCAAATCCAAGATACATATATATGAGACCCCATTTACTATTTAGCATGTTAATAGAACCATATATCTTAACAAGAGGTATCATTATTCCCTGAAACGGTATTATCATAGATGCAACCATCATTAGAAAAATAGCATTGTTGAATTTCCAATTTCTTCTTGCAAGTATATATGCTGTCATAGATGATAGAACAACTATAAGTACAACACTAACAGAAGTTACTATTAATGAGTTCACAAATCCATGCATATAATCCATTTTTTCAAATGCACTTACATAGTTTGCAAAACTTATTTTCTTTCCTAATTTCAATGGATTAATCAAAATCTCCGCATTGCTTTTTAATGAATTGAATAGTACAAATAAAAATGGAACTAAATAAGCAAATAATAAAACCGCAAGAATAATTGTTTTTATAATATTTGCTATAAGTTTCTGCTTCTTCATTAGCTTTCCACCTCCATTTTTTTACTGAAGTAAACCTGAGCTACTGTTATAACTGCAACCATTAAGAATAAGAAGAATGCCTGAGCTTGCCCTACGCCGTATTGTTGAGATAAGAATGCCTTTTGGTAAACTGTCATAGCTACCATTTGAGTTGCACCATAAGGTCCTCCCTTTGTAAGTGACAAGTTTACATCATATATCATGAAACATCTTTGAAGAGATAAGAATACACATATAGTAAAGGATGGAATCATCATTGGAAGTACTATACTTCTCATTTTTCTAAAGCTAGTTGCTCCATCTATATCTGCGGCTTCCAATATATCCTTTGGAACTCCCATAAAACCTGCTATATAAATAATCATCATATATCCGGAATATTGCCATATTCCAACTATTACTAATGTCCAAAATGCTTTTTTAGGATCAGCAAGCCATGAAGATGAAAATATAGCAAGGTGAGCAGTTTTTCCTATATAAACAAGTACATTAGAGAAAATAAACTGCCATACATAACCAAGCAAAATTCCTCCAATAAGATTAGGTGTAAAGAAACCGCTTCTAAATATATTTTGTCCCTTTACTCCACTTGTTAAAATATAAGCCAATAAAAAACCAATTGCATTAGTAAGTATTACAGTAAAAAATACATATTTTAATGTTAATAAAAACGATGTCCAAAAAACCTTATCTTTAAAAACTTCTAAATAGTTTTTAGCTCCAACCATTGAATGAGTAGAAGAAATACCATTCCAGTCAGTAAAGGTTAAGTATATACCAAATATAAATGGTAGTATGATTACGGTAAAAAATATGAATGTAGTTGGTCCTGCAAATACTAAATACGTTTTTAACTTTCCTAAAAAACTTTTTTCTTGATTCACATTTACCATCCTTTCCTTTATAAGATTTATAGGTGATTTTAATTATTTTGAATATATAGTTTTATTTAAATTGGGGCTTTGAGAGATTTACCCTAAAAAAATGGAAAGGGCATAAAGCCCTTTTCATTTTGGTAATGTTTCTACCGAAGTAAGCTTAGTAATGCTTATCCTCTATTTTTTACAACTTATTTTACAGTTTTCCAATATTCCTGAATTTCATTAGCTAAGGCTGCTTTGTCAGTTTTATTAGCAAGATACTTCTGCATAGCTGCTCCAACTTTTGTTCCATGATCAGAAGGTAAAACTGTCATGAATTCTATTGTGTTTTTGCTAGTCATATGCTCTTTAATTGATTTTGACAAAGGATCATCAGGTGCTTCTGTTATATTTTTAAATGCAGTAATTACGCTAGCTTTCTTTACTAAAATATCTTCGCCATCTTTATTGTATACTAACCAATTTAAAAATTTCTTAGCTGCTGCTTGTTGATCTGCATTATTGTTTACTTTGTCTACGCCTATATATTTTGTAACACCTACTGCAATTCCGCTGTTACCATAATCATCAGCATTGTTACTTATAGGAACTGGTATGAATCCAAAATCTTTATTGTCACCTGAGAATTGTTTAACTTGTGGCCAAGCCCAGTTTCCCATGAACCAGAAACCAACCTTACCTTCTCCAATATATTGTTGATCTTTTTCATAAGTAGCTGCTAATGCATCTGACTTATCTATGTTGTATTTTTTCAATACATCAAGAGTGCCTAATAATCCGGTAAATTGTTTGTTTTGAGTTAAATTAACTTTTCCTGCTTTTAAATCATCTAAGAATTTAGCATTTTCCTTGGAGTCTTTAGATTGTGTTGCATATGCTGTTCCAAAGAAATGCGAACCAAGTGACCAATCCATTGGTGAAACAGCAACTGCTGATACTCCTGTAGCTTGTACTTTCTTAAATGCATCTTCTAAATCATTAGTTGTTTTTATCTTTGTTGGATCTACTCCTGCTTTATCAAGCACCTTCTTGTTATATATAATGCCGTCACCTTCTACTGTAAGTGGAAATCCCATTACCTTTCCATCAAGCTTAACAGTATCAAGACTTCCCTCTTGTGCATCTTTGACCCATTTTTCATTAGATAAATCTGCAAATTTATCTTTAAATTTTATAACATCTCCTGGATCAACTATTGCTAACGCTGGTGCATTTTGTGAAGAATACATTGTACTCAATTTTTCAAATGGTGACTGACCAGCTGAACATGCAACAACATCTATTGTTATATTAGGGTTAGCTTTTGAAAAAGTTTTTACAGCTTCTTCTAATTGTGATTGAATTTCTCCTTTTGAGTTCATAATACTTATTTTAACTTTCTTTGACGAACCTGAACCACTACTACTGCTACTACTACCACAACCTGCTAATAGACCACCTGTAATTGTAACTGCAGCTAATAACGATAATATTTTTTTACACTTCATGTTTTTTCCCCCCACAATATTTTAATCAATTTTATGTAAACATTTACTTGATGATTTTATTATATACGATTGTATTTAATGTGTCAACCGTTTTCATATAAATTTTTATAAATATTATCCGTTTCCATATGTGCAATTATACATATGGAAAAATTGATTTATCTTTATTCACATGACAATTGTTGTTGAAAAAACAACTTAATTACATTTCGCAGTTCTTCTCTTTGTCCAATTGTCTCATAACCATGAGATGCATTTTCTATAATATGCACTTTAACCTTTTCGTAATCCTGTGCATATTTTATTGAGTATTCATACGGCACTATTGTATCACTTTTACCGTGAATAATAAGTACGTTATTTTTATAAGTAGATATGCTATCAGAAATATTAAGATTTCTAATATCATCAATAAATCCTCTACCCACTTTATTTCCCCTAATATCCATATATCCATACTTGTCTATATCCTCTAAACTAATTTCTATTATAGCTTTCTTGTTTACAATGTCATCATAAAGAGAGAATCCTGGTGAACATAGACACATTGCTTTAATATCTGACTGTCTTTGCGGAGCTAAAAGACTAGCTATTAATCCCCCCAGACTGTAACCAAGCAAACCAATTCTACGTGAATCAATAAAATCTAAACTTTTTACAAAATCTAATATTGTCTTACCATCTTCAATTTCAGATTGCAAACACATATCTTCAAATTTTCCATCACTTTCTCCACTACCAGCGAAGTCAAATCTAACGCTTGCTATTCCATTTTCCTCTAGTTCTTTTGATATTTCTGTAAAAATCCCGCCCTCCATCCTATTTCCTGTAAATCCATGGAACATTATTACCGCAGGAACTTTACTGCTTATTCCCTCTGGTTTATGTATCATTGCTCTTAAAATGTAATTTTCCCTTTGACATTCTCCATAAATCTGCACATTTACCACATCCTTTAATTAATCATGATTTAATAAATTTCTATTGAAAACCTTTACTTTAATTTATTATATATGCTTTAAAAATATGTGTCAACCGTTTTCATATAGTAATTGCTGTTATTAAACATAAACCGCCCTGAAGCTTAAAATTTATTTCCAAATGGCTTTTCCAACTTTTTCAAATTTATTGTTAATTTCATTCTATTGTGCTATCATATTGAATTATAAGGTGGTGGTAATTTATGATAAACATAATTCCAGATCGTCAGCTAAAAAAAATAAATTATTACTGGCAGGATATTTTGGATTATAACACTCATGATAAAACCTATGCATCTCAAATAACTCCAGATAATAAATTAAGCAAATCAAATAAAATTTTTATATATAATATAAATCAAAGGTCATTTTTAAAAGTCGATCCTTTTCTTCATGATGAAATAAGTAAATTCATAGAAGATCATTATTCTTACAAAACTGTTGATATAAACTGCTTTGTAAAAGGATATGGAGATAATGTATCCAATGTTGATATTAACTATATTTATTATCTTTCTGATAGTAGTTTAATACATGATATATTTGATTCTAGATATCTGATAAGACCCCTTACTTTTTCAGACGAGAAATTGTTTGAAAATTTCAAACATAATTGTTCTAAAGAAGATTTTCAAGCAGTCCAAATTGGATTATCTGCCCCTTTAATTTTAGGATGTTTTTACAATAATGATTTAGTTGCAGTAGCAAGCCTATTGTATTTAAAGAATACTATTGCAGATATAAAACTTATTACTCTACCAGAATATAGAAAAATGGGTATTGGAAAACTTCTTTTAAAATCACTTTGCTTTAATGGACTTTCTCAAAATAAAATACTCCAATTTAAATTTTCTAAAGATAACATAGCTTTAAAAAAGATAGCTGAACTTCTTGGCTTTAAATTATATGTTGTAGAGGAAAGCTTTACGCTTAAAAAATAACAGCATTTGAATACATTAAATAAAATTTGTAAATTACACTATTGCCTTTTCAAAACATATCTTGGAGGAGAACCGTACTCTTGCTCTCCTTCAAATATAGAAGGATAATGGGCTTCGCCCCATAGCCATCAACCTAATTATTCAGTAAACTGAATAATAAATATATTTAGCTTTTTTATTATAATGGAAATGA
>NZ_JAJNKE010000067.1 GCF_021043395.1 Clostridium guangxiense | reverse complement strand
AGATTTTAACAATTTGCTGCTTAGATTTATTAATTTTATTTAATATTCCAAAATGCTGTTACTTCGCAATATTTTTAAATTTTATCTTTTCCTACCCATTTTCTTAAAACTTCTGGAACAATTATATGACCGTCTTTATCCTGCATTTGTTCAAGTATTGCAGGCATTAGTCTGCTTGTAGCAAGACCAGAACCATTTAAAGTATTTACATACTCTATTTTTTTAGTTTCCTCTCTTCTAAATCTTATCATTCCTCTTCTTGCCTGATAATCACGTGCATTTGATACAGAACTTACTTCCTTGTATTCATTCATACTTGGAATCCAAACCTCAATATCATAAGTTTTTGCCATAGAAGCACTACAGTCCTTCGCTGCAAGCTTAGATAATCTATAATGAAGTCCAAGCCCCTGCATAAGCTTTTCTGCCTTATTTATAAGCTCCTCTAAGGCTGCATCAGAATGTTCTGGCTTTGTGTACTGAAACATTTCAACTTTGTTAAATTGATGTCCTCTAATCATTCCTCTTTCGGATGCTCTATAGCTTCCAGCTTCAACACGATAACATGGAGTATATGCAAAGTACTTTTTCGGAAGCTCATTTTCCTTTAAAATTTCACCACGATGAAGGTTAACTAAAGCAGTTTCAGCTGTTGGAAGAATAAACTGCATGTTATCATTTTCCCTACCTTCTCCAACCTTAAAAACTTCATCTTTAAATTTAGGAAATTGGCCAGCAGTTCTTCCGCATTCATAGTTTAAAATATGAGGAGGTAAAATAAATTCATACCCATCTTTAAGGTGCTGCTCCACAAAGTAATTTAAAAGTGACCATTCGAGTATTGCTCCATTGCCCTTATATACCCAAAAACCATTGCCTGAAAGCCTAGTTCCTCTTTCATAATCTATAAGATTGAGATTCTTTGCAATTTCAACATGATCTTTTGGTGCAAAATCAAATTGTGGTTTTTCACCATATACCCTAACAACCTTATTATTTTCTTTTCCACCTGGCAGTACATCTGGATCAGGTATATTAGGAAGGGCCTCTAAAAAATTTTGTATCTTTTCTTTTATAGGCAATAATTTTTCCTCAAGTTCTGATATTTGACTTGAAACCTCTTTCATTTCCTTAAAGCAAGCTTTATCAATCTCTCCGCCCTGCCTTTTTATTTCAGAGATTTCTTTAGATACCTTATTCTTTTTATTTTTTAAAACTTCAATTTCTCTTATAAGCTTTCTTCTATCATCATCAAATTCTATTAGCTTAGTAAAATCTACGTCGTCAATTTTTTTTAAAAGAGCATTTCTAACTTCATCAGTTTTTTCTCTTATTAGCTCTAAATCCAACATAATTAATTACCCCTTAAAATAAAATTAAAATCCATTTACTGCAACTCATGTATAAAAAGCCCACTTCTAAGTTTTGGCTCAAACCAAGTTGATTTAGGTGGCATAACATTTCCACTATCCGCAACCCTCATTAAATCCTGTACTGTTGTTGGATACATTGAAAATGCTAATTTCATATCACTATTAGCTCTCTTTTCAAGTTCCCTTATTCCTCTTATTCCACCTATAAAATCTATTCTTTCATCTTTTCTTGGATCTGATATACCAAGTATTGGCCCAATTAAATTATTTTGAAGTATTGAAACATCCAAGCTAAGTACAGGATCTTTTTCATCAAAGGTTCCCTTTTTAGCTTTAAGCCTATACCATGTTCCATCAACATACATGCCAAAAATATGCTTTTCATCTGGTTTATAGTGAACATCATTATCAAGTTTTTCAACTTGAAAGTTTTCTCTTATTTTTTCAATCAGTTCTGGAAGTTCCATACCGTTTAAATCTTTAATAACTCTGTTATAATCCATTATTGCAAGATCTTGATCTGGAAATAATACAGAAAGAAAATAATTAAATTCTTCTTCTCCCGTATAATTTGGATTTTCCTTTCTTCTCTTTAATCCCACTTTTACTGCAGATGCTGCTCTGTGATGACCATCGGCAATATAAAGTGCATTAACATCTTTAAATAAATTGGTTAGTCTATTTATAGTGTTTTGATCCTCTATTACCCAGGCAATGTGAGTTATTCCATCTTCACCTGTAAAATTGTATTCCGGTTCTTTTACCGTAATTTTATCTACTATCTCATTTATTTCTTTTTGTGATCTATAAGTTAAAAAAATAGGACCTGTATTTGCATTACAATAATCAACATGATTTATTCTATCCTTTTCCTTGCTTTCAAGAGTAAACTCATGCTTTTTTATTACTCCATTTTGATAATCATCTATAGATGTGCAGCCAACTATTCCTGTTTGTCTTCTTCCATTCATTATTTGTCTATATATATATAAGTTTTCTTTATTATCTTTGACTAATATTTTCTTTTTAATCATATCAAACAAATTATTTCTAGCTTTTTCATATACCTTAACACTGTATGGATTTACTTCCTTTTCTAAATCTATTTCAGCTCTATCTACATGTATAAATGAAAATGCATTTTTTTCTCCAATAGCCCTTGCTTCCTCTGTATTCATTACATCATAAGGAAGTTCTGCAACGTTACCTGCCAGTTCTTTTACAGGTCTTACAGCCTTAAAAGGTTTTAGTACTGCCATAACTATTCTTCCTTTCTATTACATAATCAAACCTTAAATATGTATAAAATAGCCACCGCTGAAATCAATGCGGCAGCTTTTATAGGGGCAAATTTTTAGCTAGCTTTTTCAAAGAATTCGCTAACTATATTAACTATTTCTACTCCAATTCTTTTTTGAGCTTCTGCAGTAGAAGCTCCTATGTGTGGAGTAACAGAAACCTTTGGGTTATCTAAAAGTTCCTTATTCGGCTTAGGCTCATTTTCAAAAACATCAAGAGCTGCGCCAGCAATTTTTCCTGTATTTAATGCTTCAACTAAAGCTTCTTCATTTACAACGCCGCCTCTTGCACAGTTTATTAAATAAGCTCCATCCTTCATAGCTTTAATTTCTTCTTTTCCTATGACATATCCTTTATTTTTATCTAAAGGCACATGAAGTGAAACGAAATCTGATTTTTGAAGCAAATTCTTTAATTCAACAAACTCGTATTCATCATATCCTTCAGCTTTTCCGCATATATCTGTATAAATTACCTTCATTCCCAATGCATTTGCTCTTTTAGCTACCTCTTTTGATATTCTACCAAAGCCTATAAGTCCTAATGTTTTACCGAAAAGTTCTATTCCTTTATAAGCTTTTTTCTCCCATTTTCCTTCTCGCATTGTTACATTAGAAGTATTTATAAACCTTGATACTGCAAATATATGACCTAAAGTTAATTCTGCAACTGATATACTACTTGCTTTAGGTGTATTGCTAACATTAATTCCTTTTTCCCTTGCATATGCAACATCTATATTGTCTACTCCAACACCTGCTCTTATAACAAGCTTCAGTTTTCCGCCTTCCACAGCTGCATCAATTAATTCTTTTCTAACTTTCGTATTTGATCTTACAACTAAAATATCAAAAGTTTTTATTTTATCTAATAGTTTTTTACCTTCATAATGGTCTTCCACTACTTCATATCCAAGCTCACGTAACTTAGCTGCTGCACCTTTATCCATTCCATCGTTTGCTAGTAATCTTATCATGTTACTTCCTCCTTATTCTAATCCTAATATATCATTTATGTTGTAAATAAGCTCTTTTATATCGTCTAAAGTCATCTCTGCCATATGTGCTATTCTAAATGTTTTTTCTTTTAATTTTCCGTAGCCATTAGATATCTGGAAGCCTCTTTCTCCAAGCTTTTTATTTAAATCTGCAACACTTATACCTCTTGTATTTTTTACAGCTGTTACGGTATTTGAAAGATTGTTTTCATCTCCAAATATCTCAAAGTATTTTCTAGCCCAAGCTCTTACATATTCAGCCATTTCTATATGTCTTCTATATCTGTTTTCTAATCCTTCTTTAATCATATTATCAAGTGCATAGTCAAGAGCAAACATATGTGATAATGATGGAGTAGATGGATACTGATAATCCTTCTTCTGTATATATTCATATAATTTAAGAAGATCAAGATAATATCCTCTAAATTTAACCTTTTTAGCTCTTTCTATAGCCTTTTTAGAAAATGAGCATATTGCAAGTCCAGGAGGAAGTCCAATAGCTTTTTGAGATGATGTTATACATATGTCTACACCAAGCTTATCTACTTCTATTTTAGTTCCAGCCATAGAACTTACAGTATCAAGACACCAAACTACATCAGGATATTTTTTTATAACCTTTGATAACTCTTCAACTGGATTCATTATTCCTGTTGATGTTTCGTTATGAGTTATTGTTATTAAATCATATTTTCCAGTACCTAAAACCTCATCTACAAATTGAGGATTAAGTGCTTCTCCCCACTCAACTTCATATAAATCAGCAGGTACATTGTTGTTTAAAGCCATTTCGTACCATCTTTTTCCAAAAGCTCCAATTGAAAATACAGCAGCTCTTTTAGCTGTACATGATCTAATAGCACCTTCCATAAGTCCACTACCCGAACTTGTAGATAATAAAATTTCTTCATTGGTATGGAAAACTAATCTTAACTTATCACTAATCCCTCTTTGAAGTGCTGAAGCTTCTTTGCTTCTATGTCCTATCATAGGTGTTGCCATTTTTTCGAGTACATCTTCTCTTACCTCTACTGGTCCTGGTATAAATAGTTTCTTATGCATTGTAAACTTTCCTCCTTAAATTCTTATAAACTCATTTTAAATATTTATATTTTATGTATTATTTTTCTGAAATTTTGCTGCATAAGCCTTTAAATAACATGTATAAAAAAACATATTATCTTTAAATCAAAATATTCATAATATTCTTAAAATTAAACTTGTAATAACCCGTACATTCATATTGTTCTTCAAACAACTTTGTTTTAAAAAGCCTTTTAAGAAAATATGTTGCTTATAGTAACATTTTTCAACAAATAAAAAAGGTCCTTCATCCCCAAATTAGGGACGAAAGACTCCGCGTTACCACCCTAGTTAATCACAAAACAAGTGATCCAACTTAATTAAAATATAACGGTAATCACACCGTATTGCTCATCGCAATCCCTCCGAGGCGGATTCACAACTTAGCAGCTATCAGTTTACACCAACCACTGATTCTCTAAAAACCACTAAATGTTACTATTCTCTTCAACGGTTTAATATCTAAATGTTAATTTAATTATATATTCATTATAATTTTCTGTCAATACCTTTTTTGAAATTTTTATATACTCTTTGTTGCAATTATATCCACACCAGTATTCAAAATGTTTTTGCATATCAGATTTCCCTCACTTATAGGAGCACTAACATAAATTCTACCAAGTGCCTTAGAACATTCTATAAATAACCTTTTTTCTATTGGTTCAGTGCTTTTTACTGAAACGACTTTTACTTTTGATCCTCTTACTCTCACTAATGTTGTAAGTATCTCTTTATTCTTAATATTTTCATCTTTCATATATTATCACCTATATCTCTTTAAATTGTTTTATTCTACTCATTATAATATTTGATCCGGCTGATTTCTCAAGTATTTCAGTTATATCCTTATTAGTTTCATTAGCTAAAATAGATATTATTTTACTCATGCAATAACTTCCATAGCAATCTCCATTCATAGCTCCTGTCCTCTTTCTAATACCATCAATAGTTCTTGCTCCTAATGGCCTTCTTATAGAATCTATTATTTCCCCTTCTGTAACCTTATTGCATAAACACACCATTTTACCATACTTAGGATTTAAGCTTATTAACCTATTTCTTTCTTCATTTGTCATATCTCTAAACCTATATACTTCCCTTCTCTTCTCATAAAAATCCTTTTTAGGCTTGGACGGAATGTTTTCTATAACCATCTTACGTATAGTATTAGCAATAAATTGAGACATAGTTACAATACCATAATTCTTACCGTCTATCTTAATATATCCCTTACTAACCTTACTGTCATCAATCATTATCCTATCATTAAAAAACTGTGTACTATAAGAATTATTTATATAATCACAATTAATTCCGGGTAACTTATCTTTTAACTTTTCAAATGCATCTTCATAACTTATTTCATCCTTTGTTATAACATATGCTATTGTATCACCATTGAAATTAGGATAGATAAAAATATCTTCATCATTTTCACCTAAAACTACAAAAATATCCTTAATTTTAAATTTTTTGTTTATTAAAAAGCACTTCATATTATTATTTTTACTTATATTTTCCTTAACTTTATTTCCTAACTTATAATCATCATCTGGAATTGTATTAATAACAAATTTACATGTAAATTTATTCTTTGTAGTTGTTACCTTAAATCCTTTAGATACCTTTTTTATTTCAATAACCTTTTCCCCTAATCTAAAATTTACACCATTATCAAACGCTATTTCCCCATATGCTATTGCTAAATCATACGGAGATACAACTCCCCAATTCTTAGATATTATTGCTTTATTAAACTCAACATTAACTTTAGCTTGTAATCCAAATTTTAAATTGTGATTGCTGATTTTTTGTATTCCTTTAATTCCCCTTCTGATAGATCTAGTGTACATTTTTTCTATGAGATTATTATTACCAATAAAATCTTCTTCAAAAATAATGGACTTAAGTTTCTTAAAAGGTACATTAAAGGATTTTGTTATATCCTTCATGTTTTTGTTTCCGTAATATTCCATGTAGTAGTTTAAATCATTATTAATTTCCATTCCATCAAATGTTAATGAAGCATTTAACTCTGAAACATCATTTCCTATATCTAATTCTTTTTCAATAATTGAAACGTTAAGACTATATTTCGATAGCTCATATGCTATTGAACATCCAACAATTCCTCCTCCAAGAATAAGCACATCATAATCCAATTCGTCTACCCCCCAGTTATACAATAAATTCCTTATATTTTAAAACTAACAGAAAGCTTTAAATTTTATTTACTAAGATCTTGTAAGTAATTCATAAAATTAAGAATATTGTTACAACATTCTTACTTCTAATAGTGTATATAGATCAAGTCTCCTCTGCTTACAGTATTATAAACTTTTTTTGCATCATCTACAGATATTCTTATACACCCATGCGATGCTGCTTTTCCCAAATCATCTTTTGCCTTTTTTTCTTCTTCATATTCAATTTTACCATTTTTTTTAGTTTCATCAATTGGAACAGAGTGAATTAAATAATTTCCTAAGAACTTAACAGCATACTTTACGTTCTCATTATATTTTTTACTTGTAAGATTTTCAAACTTATCTTTGACCGTAAAAAAGCCTAGAGGTGTTTCTGTATCATTATTACCTTTAATTCCGCTTGAACACTTTATGGGATTATTGTTTATAAGAATATTGTCTTTATACATGTTCAAAGTTTGGCTGGTTAAGTTTATATCAACTATAAGCCTTGCCCTTTTAAAAAACATTCCATTTAAATCTTGATTATTCTCTTTTACCCATCCATTTATTAAATTGCCTTTAGAATCAATATGGTTACTTTCACAATACAGATATCCATCCTTTTCTTTATCACAAATAAGTTCATCATCTTTATTCAAAAGAGTTATATCTGAGGAAGCATTATCTATATTGCTAAACATTTTAACTCCATCTTTAGCAACATAGTATGTTTTTTTAAAACACGTTTCCGAAGAAAACACAGCAATATCATCTTTCTTGTTATCTTTATTTGAAGTTTCAGCCTTAGCATTTTTTTCACTTAAAGTACTAACATTACTTCCAGGTATATAGCTATCACCCTTAGTATCAAAACATGTAAAAAATACAGGAGATATTATTATAAGACATGCAATAACGGCACTAGCAAAACATCTCACTAAAAATTTAATAAAAGACTTTTTACTCATAACTAAACCTCCTAAATACATATTTAATATTCTTTACACTTTAAAAATTTTTAAACACATATTTAGGTAAAAAAGACTGCTGTAAGCTTATTTCAGCTTGCAGCAGCCTTTTTTTATTTATTTAATTCCTCTATAGTTTTTCCTAATTCCTTTATATACTCTCCATACTTTGACCAATCGCCATCTTTCTGAGCATCAATAGCATTATTATATAATTCTTGTGCAGCCTTTAGTTTTTCTTTATCTATATTGTTTTCTGCTTTAGTATTATTATTTTTACCTTGAGTTTGATTTTCAGAATTATCATTTTGATTATCTGCATAGTTAAAGATCTGCCCTAGTGCCTTATCAACATTTTCAGCCATAACAACTTTACTGCCATAGGCTACTATAACTCTTTTTACCTCTGGAATACTATTCTTTCCCTGAGCCCTTATATAAACAGGAACTATATATATAAGTGACTTATTAATTGGAATAACAGAAGTATCTCCAAATTGAACCTTAGACCCTTGAGTGTTCCACAAGGAAATTTCCTTCGAAATAGCCGGATCTTGCCTAAATTTTTGATTAAATAAGTATGGACTATCTATTGTTTTATCCGTAGGAAGCTTGTATAAAATCATCTTTCCATAGTTACTTTCATCCATTCTTGCTCCCAAAAGCGCTACCATATTATTTTTACTTCTCATATTAAAATACTGCATGAGTACCATTTCTTCTTTATTTTCATTTGGAAGCCTCATAACCATATAAGATGAATCACTTACACTTTTTTCGCCCTCAACATCATTCATATTTTTAGATACATCCCATAAATCTTCACCATTATAGAATATCCCTGTATCCGTAACATGGTATTTTTCAAGTACACTACTTTGAATCCTAAATAAGTCTTCTGGATATTTAAAATGTTTTCTTATATCTGTTGGAACTTCACTTGAACTTTTAAATAATCCAGGAAAAATTTTAGAATAACTATTAGCTATAGGATCATTATTATCTATAATATAAAAATTTGTAATTCCATCTACCGCATCTACAACGACTTTTATAGAATTTCTTATATAATTTACATTATCAACTGGTTGAGAATAAGGGTATCTATCCGAAGTTGTATAGGCATCAATAATCCAGTATATCTTTCCTCCGCTTATAACAGCATATGGATCTTTATCATAGGTTAAAAAAGGGGCTATTTTTTTCACTCTTTCAGTTATGTTTCTATTTATTAATATTTTACTATTAGAATTTATGTTCCCCGAAAGAAGAAAATTTACATCATGTTTGTTTATTGCAAATAAGCACCTATTTATTAAAGTTGCCTTTATTCCACCTTTTCCATCGTAATTATTTGTTTTATTTACTGAACCATTTGGATAATCAAATTCTCCAAGTGTATTATTTCCTATAGCATAGTCATTTGTTTCCTCTCCAAAATATATTCTTGGATCAGTAAATTTAATCTTTGTGCTATTTACAGGTGGTATATCCTTCATAACAAAATCCGGCTGTCCTGAATCTGTTATAGAATTAACCTTACTTATAACAGTTCCATATCCGTGAGTATAAACAAGATGTCTATTCTGCCATGTATCAGCATTCCCTTGAAGACTCTTGGTATCAATTTCTCTTGGTGCTATAAAAACTTGATTATACTTACCATTTATATTGTATCTATCCACATCAATATCATTAAAATCATAATAATACCTTATAACTTGGACCTGATTATAAAACTCAAGTGATGGATCATAAGAATTTACCTTTATGTTATCTATTGTTGGTCTATTATCTTTTATATCATTCACAGTTAAATCCTCATTTGCAGGGAATTCTTTTTCCTCAACTTTATCAACATTAAAGGCTTTTCTAGTATAATCTATATTATATCTTATATAAGGAGCTTCTTTAGTTTTTTCATTAGAGTTAACTAATAGTCTTTGAACTATTGGTGAAGTAACCCCTTCTGCTATAACAAGAATTATAATTATGCAAATAGATATAATTATAGGCCTAACCTTTGATTTAATTACACTCAAAAATATGACAATACCAGCTATTATAGAAAACGTAATTATAATACCATAAAAAATTAGTGAAACATGCATATCTGTATAGCCTGCTCCATAAACTACACCCCTAGGAGAATAAACAAGATTCCAAGCTCTTATTAAATAACCAAATGAAAGTAAAAAAATTATAAGTGATGATAATGTTGCAAGAAGCTTTCCTGCAAATCTAACTAAGCCTTTTCCAAAACTTCTTACACTAAAAACATTAATTGCTCTGTTTCTTATATTGGCATAATCTCTTATGTTGAATAAAATATAAATTATCAAAGTTAAAACGAAAAGAAATGCTAAAAGAAACATTATAATTCCGTATAAAGATTCTATCAATGGAAGTTTAAAAACATAAAAAGATACGTCTATACCAAATATAGGATCTTTCGTATTAAAAGCGGATGATTTCATAAATTGAAGTATTTTATACCAATAAGCATCTGCAAAAGAATATGAGAATAAAAGTGATAGTACTAAATCTGCAATAAAAAATATCCTTTTTTGAAGCTTCTCTTTCTTAACATCTACTTCAATTGCTTTATTCCATTTAATAATACTTTTTCTAATACTCTTGTAATATAACCATATCATTAAATATATGATTGCAAATAATGGTATCATAAGAATTAATACTGCTACAATCTTAGTAAAATATACTGACAAATATCCAACTTCATTAAACCACTCAATATTAATTATAAAACTTGTAAGCCTGCCAAAAAAAGCAATAACAATAAATATTAATGCTAATATTATCGCACGCCTTATACCTTTTTTCAAATAAAATCACTCCTCAAAGTTATTAACTATTTAATCAGAAATTATGTACCCTTTTCCATTAAGTTCATCTATTATTTTGTTCAAATCATCTTCATTATCTGCACTTATAGTATGAAGATGAACACCACCTGTTAAAATTGATAACGGTTCAGCTCTATGCTTATTAAGTTTTTCCATAAAATTCTGAACATCATATGGTGTTTTAACCATAAGTACTCCTCTTATCTCTCCATATAAAGAATGTTCTATAATAACATCTTCAACTGTCCCTCCAAACTTCACTATAGAATTTAATTCATCCTCTATTTCTTCTGGTCTATGAGATACTGCTATTACCCTTTTTATAATGCTTGTAGTACTCTTATTTATTATATACCCTTTAGGTGTAGCAAATATATCACAGCCTTCTGCTCTTAATATAGCAATATCCTTAACAATTATTTGACGTGTTACTCCAAATTCTTTTGCAAGTACACTTCCTTTTATTGGTTTGCCCTTGTCCTCTAACTCTTTTTTTATAGAATTTCTTCTTTCATCAGAATTCATAATTACTCTTCACCATTCCTTAATATCAGTTCCTATCATCACACTTTTTTAGTATATCTAACTCTAAATTATTACTCATCTCTCTATTATGATGATTATTTACCATAAATAAAATCTGCTCATTTTCATTAATTCTTTTAAGAATTTGAAATCCTTCATATCCATGATTATAGTAAATATATATTTTTTTTATTTTTTTAAATTTTTTTATCTTACTTCTTGTTATCTTATCTAAAATAACTACAATTGACTTGTCTATTAAAGTTATTGGTACATTTATTTTACCTATATCGTGTAAAAGAGCTGCCTTTACTAGATTCTTTGAGTTGACTAAATTAACCCTACATTCTTTTTCTACATCTCTTGCAACATTAATTGAATGCTTTTGTTCATGAATAGATAATTTATTAAATAATGCCATTTCATCATTATTTAAATGTTTTTCAATATATATTTTATCATTTATATTAACCTTTGCAATTGCATAAACAAAAAACTGTTTTATTCTATTCATTTTAATCACCTCAACACTTTAATTGTATTATTATAATTAAATAACTTCAACCAATATATAAAAAAAAGCATAAAAAAATAGCAGTTATAAAACTGCTATTTTTGGTGGAGAATAAGAGATTCGAACTCTTGACCCCCTGCGTGCAAGGCAGGTGCTCTCCCAGCTGAGCTAATCCCCCAAATGGTGGACCTTCAGGGACTCGAACCCCGGACCGACCGGTTATGAGCCGGTTGCTCTAACCAACTGAGCTAAAGATCCATATCATAAAATACCCGGCAACGTCCTACTCTCACACAGGGCCTCCCCTGCACTACCATCGGCGTATTAGTTCTTAACCTTCGTGTTC
>NZ_JAJNKE010000066.1 GCF_021043395.1 Clostridium guangxiense | reverse complement strand
GAGGGCTTTTAGCCCAGCCAGTAATATGCCCTTACAGGGCTGAGCAAACCACCGGCTTAGCCGGTGGTCATGATTAAATAAAATTTAAGGGGGCTATAAAATTGATACGAGAAGCAAATGAAAATGATTTGATGGAAATTTTAGAAATCTATAATTATGCAATACTTAATACTACGGCGATATATGCATATGAACCTCATGATATTGAAGAAAGGAAACAGTGGTATTATGAAAGGAAACAAAACAATCATCCAGTAATAGTATTTGAAGAAGATGATAAGGTTGTTGGATTTGCAACCTTTGAGCAGTTTAGAGCTTATCCAGCGTATAAATATTCTTTAGAACATTCAGTGTATGTACATAAGGATTATAGAAAAAGGGGTATTGGAAAAAAATTAATGAAAAAGTTAATTGAGGTTGCTAATGAGCAGGGGTATGCAATTATGGTAGCAGCCATTGATTCGGAAAATAGTGGCAGCATAGAATTGCATAAAAAACTTGGCTTTGAGTATGCTGGAACAATAGAAAAGTCAGGATTTAAATTTGGAAAGTGGCTTGATCTTGTTTTTTATGAATTGAAGTTAAGGGGACCAGAGAATCCTATTGAGAGTGATTAAAGAAAAGTAGGACTTAAATTATAAATTTAATACATAATTTAAGTCCTACTTTTCGTATTTAAGTTTTCTAAAATATCACCAACCACGGAATATTGAAGAAAGAGATATAAATACAATAGAAAATGTAAAGAATAATTTTGTCCCAGTTAATAGTATTTTTTTAAAATTCATTATAAAAACCTCTTTTCTAATTAAACTCTAGAGCTAATTTACATAGCCTACTTATTTTATTATTCATATTATGTATACTATAAAAGTTAATCAATTTATACATAATATCATTGTTTAATTTTGTCTCAATGTTTGAAAGAATAAAAGCTTCCATTTCTATTTCATCTATTTTTTCTGTGTAATCTAAAGAGGCATATATATCTATTAAATTACACAGCGTTCTTTTTGTTATAGTAAAAACTTTTTCATCCTTGCTAAATTTTAAAGCATTTAAGTAATGTTTTTCTGCTTCTTTTAATCTATTTAAGTTTTTGAATATATCCCCAAGTTCACAACATACTTCAGGAGCATATTCGCTATTAGCGCTAAGATAATCTGGCAAATTGTCGAGCGCAACTTTTAAATATTTGTTTGCATTTTCGATATCATTTAAACCTATATAGCATTGTATTAAATTTGTTATAACAATCATAAATTTATCCATGTTAGTTTTTTCTTGTACTAATTTGAAAATTTTAATAAATATCTCAAGAGCCTTTCCATATTCTTTTAAATCTAGAAAGCATGATCCCTTATTATTCCAAACTTCAATTAACTTATCTAAGTTATTCTTATCTATATAATTTTCTACAAGTTCTAAAGTCTTTATTGACTTGTTGAATTGTTTCAGATTTTTAAATGATATTGACCTATTAAATAAAAATATAGCAGTATAGTGGTTTGGCATATCTGGAAAATGATCGAGTGCAAATTGACAACATTCAATACTTTCAGGATGTCTATTTGTGTAAGTGTAAATTCTTGATAATTTTTTTAAAAGTCCTAATAATTCTGGAGTACAGGTAAGTTTATTCATCAAATTAAATGCTTTTTCATAATACAAAGCACCTTTGTAATAATTATTTACGCTGCTAAAATAATCTCCAGCAAGTTCATATATTTGTATTTTTTTCTCTTTTATGTCCCATTTGATTAAAAAAGATTCAACGGCCTTTAATTTTTTCGAAAAAGTTCTATCTTTATACGGAAAAACACTTTTTAACTCATTAATATAGACATCTAAGATTTTATTTGCCTGAGAAAGCTCGTCTTCCATTAAATAATCAATAGTTTCAGTAAAATTAAAATTATGTTTTTTTGAAAGGTGGTTTAAGTTTTCCAATATTATTTCAGCAGTATTTCTAGTAAGAGTTGCCTTGTTTGTTTCAATTTCGCTTATTAGGTTTCTAGTTATTTTACTTCCGGAAACTTCTTCTTGTCTTAGTTTGTATTTTTTTCTTAATAATTTTAATTTGTCACCTGGTGACAGTATTTCAACACATTCCATGTTAAAAACCCCTTTGTTATCTAAAACTATGTGTATATTAATATCATATCATTTATGTAATTTACTGTAAATGTTTTTATGTTTAAAAAAGTGTATTTTTATTACATTAATATAAAAATTGATTTTTTGATTACTCATAATGTATTATAAGCTTAAGGTGATGCAAATGTATAAAATAATGGATGTTATACTTCCGTACTTTGATGGATTTTACTGGTGTAATAAAATAAGAGAAATATCTAAGGCGCCAGTAATATTTGCATCTTCAAAGGATTCATTTGAATAGAGAAATTGCGATGTAAATAAATTTAGGTACATCGCAATTTTTGTTTTAAGGCATATTATATAATGTTAATCAATAATTCACTTAAAGTTTTTGTATAGTTATGTTAAAATTTGATATATGATTTTATTTATTAATATTAAATACAGTTTATACAAAAATTAAGAAGGGAGTGAGAGTATGGAGATTTCGCCTTTTGCAATAACTATAGTAATAATATATTTTATAAATTTTATATCAATTGTTATAACAATTTATGCAGAAAGAAAAAAGCCATTGACTGCTACAGTTTGGATATTAATACTCAGTTTAATTCCTGTATTAGGCTTTTTATTGTATTTCATTTTTGGAAGAAATTTAAGACCTAATCAAAAAAGGATTTTTCGCTTAAAAAAGGAGTATGACATTGTATATAATGGTTGGTTACTTAAAGAGAAGTATTTGCTTAATAACGATGATAAATTATTTAATGATGAAAATATAGCAAAGTACAAAGATATTATAGAAATGAATATAAACTCAAGCAGAAGTATATATTCTCAGGATAATGAAGTCAGCATTTTTACAAATGGAAAGGATAAATATGAAGCTCTCTTAAAGGATATAAAAAATGCAAAGGAAACCATAAATATTTTATACTTTATTATTAAAAATGATACTATAGGTAAAAAAATTGTGGATTTGCTTACCAAAAAGGCAAAGCAAGGAGTAGAAGTGCGAGTTTTATATGATCATGTTGGAAGTTTTCATACCCCATCCAGGATGTTTAATAAATTGAAAAAATCAGGTGGAAAGGTAGCAAGGTTTTTTCCTCTTAGTTTTGGAACCTATTGCAGCATAAATTATAGAAATCATCGTAAAATAGTTGTGATAGATGGAAGCATTGGATATGTTGGCGGCATAAATATAGGCGATGAATATATGGGAAATGGAAAAGGAAGAAGCAAAAGATTAAGACCGTGGAGAGATACTCATCTTAGAATTGTTGGAACTTCCGTCATGTTTCTTCAAGAAAGATTTTTGATGGATTGGTATTATGCAACTAAGGATGAAGCTATAAATGAAAATAACAGACTAAAAAGGTTTTTTAATAATAATGGTGGCACTGGAAAGATAGGAGTTCAAATTGTTTCAAGTGGTCCGGATTTAAGTGGAGAACAAATAAAAATGGGATACATCAAGCTAATTAATTCTGCTAAAAGTAAAGTGTATCTCCAAACACCCTACTTTATACCAGATGATTCATTTTTAGAAGCACTTAAGATATCGGCTATGTCCGGAGTTGATGTAAGAATAATGCTGCCATTAACACCAGATAAAAAATTTGTATACCATGCTACTACATCTTATATTCAGGATTTACTTGATTATGGTATTAAGGTATACTTATATAAGGGTTTTTTGCATTCTAAAATGGTAGCAGTAGATGGCGAAGTGGTTTCTCTTGGTACTGCAAATCTCGACATAAGAAGTTTTTCACTTGATTTTGAAATAAATGCATTTATTTATGATACGGAATTTGCTCAAAAATGTATAGATATTTTTGATGATGATGCAAAAAAATCGGAAATGATGACAATAGAAAAATATAAATCACGGGGGGTATGGAATAAGCTAAAAGAAGGATTAAGCAGGTTGTTTTCGCCATTATTATAGAAACTTTTAATTAAATAAGATAGGAAGTGGAGATATGAACTCAGTTGCATTTTCAATTTTGGGATTTGATATAAAATGGTATGGAATACTAATATCTTTAGGTGTTCTCTTAGGTTTTTTGGTAGCTAATTTTAATTGCAAATGGAGAGAAATTGATTACGATACAATAATAGATATAGCACTTGTTTCTCTTATCGTTGGTATAATTGGTGCTAGGCTGTACTTTGTTGTATTTCAGTTTAATACATATAATGGTAATATATTAGAAATGATAAATATAAGAAATGGTGGCCTTGCTATACATGGAGGACTTATATTTGGAATTGGAACTGCATTTATAATGTGCAGACATAAAAAAGTCAACTTCTTAAAACTTATGGACGTAATTGTACCATCCATAATAATTGCTCAGGCTATGGGAAGATGGGGAAATTTCTTTAATCAAGAAGCTCATGGTGGACCTGTGAGTGAAAAATTTATACAGCATTTTCCTAAATTTATTCAAAAGGGAATGTTTATTGATGGAACTTATTATCATCCTACATTTTTATATGAGTCCTTGTGGGATTTCCTTGTATTTATAATACTGCTTATAGTTATAAGGAAGGCAAAGAAGAAGGGATTAGTATTTTTCTTGTATATAGGTTTATATTCGCTGGGAAGATTTTTTATAGAATCTCTTAGAACAGATAGCTTAATGCTTGGACCTATTAGAGTTGCGATGCTTGTAAGTGGTCTGGGGGTAATAGCTTCTATAGTATTTATTATATATTCATATAGGGTGGTTAAAAAATAGTAGTTACACAGCCCTTTTAGTTGCTTCATAAACCTTACGATTCTCTTTAGCTGGAAGGCAAATGAATATAAATGCACTGCTTAAAGTAAATAAGCCTAAGCTTAAAGCGACAATTCTGTATGATAAAAATTGACCTAAAGAGCCTGCAGCAAGTTGAAAAACAATACCACCGGCAGCAAATATAACATTAAAAAATGCATTAATTCTTGTTCTAATTGATTGGGGTAAGTAGGATTGCACGGCAGCTTCTCTTAAAGTAGCACTAGTTGTTCCGAGTGCTCCACACAAAAATCTATTAATCAACATTAAAGGATAGGGCATAAAGAGCAGAACTGAATCCATTGAATCGTAAAATATATAAACGAACTTTGTTAAGGAATACCTTTTGCTTGAAGGTATTTCTTTCTTGTATTGAAAAAGCCCTCCAAATACTCTTCCTAAGGTTTCGGCACTTTTTAAGAAACCAAGCATTGTAACAGTAAGCCAGGGCTGTGTTTGATAAAAAGCCTGAGTTATAACAGAAATACCGTCGGAGGCTCCATTAGTGATACTCATATAAGTATATATATTTCTTATTCCTTTTTCCTTCTTTAAAAAAGCAAAGCCTTCTTTTATGTCATTTTTATATTGCCTAAAATCATATTTTTCAGCAGTTTTTGAAATTGTTTCTGTAATGTTTACTTCAGATATAACGGCAATTAAGGTTAAAATAGAAACTGCTATAAAGATATATCCTAGGGGAAGATTTTTGTATAGAAGGGCTGCAAATGGTGCCATGACAATTGAAACTGTTGGATAAATAGTACCGCTAACCGCATATCCTTTTTGTTCCATTCCAGCTGGAATAAGATCAGGATACCAGGAGGAATAACTCAAGTGGTAAAATACAGAAATTGTACCTACAACTAAAGTAAAAATAACATAGAGAGCGTAATTAAATGGATGATTTAAAACGTAAATTCCTGTTAAAAAATATATTGCAGTCATTAAAATATCTAGTCTTACAATCCACTTCTTTTTGCTTCTTTTATCAATAATTGGTGCAATGGCAATTGAAAATAGAATGTTTGGAAGCATGCCGCACACCATTATAATAGCTGACAAAAAAGTAGATTTTGTTTTATCAAAAACGAGTAAACTGATAGGTAAATCCATTGCTTGGCCACCTATTACTGATAATATAGTTGAAAATGTAATTAAACTGAAATCCTTAGTCCATAACTTACTTCTTTTCATAAAATATACCTCCTGTAATCATAGTATTATGATTCTTAACATGCTTCAAGAGATATATTTTGAGAATTTATTATGCTTATTTTATAACTTAAGAAAGCATTTTTGGATTTTTGAGGAAAGTTACTTTAGGCTCAGTGCTTTTTTATATTTCCTTTGTTTACAATAAGCTTCTTTTAAAAGATTGCGATAGAATAAGTAGTATCCTGGATGCCTTTCTTTTTTTAATACCAATGTAAGCTTTTCAAGCAAATTTACGAAATCAGGCTCTGATAAGAAATTTTTATTTATTTCCATAATTACTTCTTCATACATTAATTGCTCAACTTCAGCATTACTGTTATTAAGAAGCCATTTTTTCATTATTTCAAGAAATTCTTTTGCTTCGCCACTATGTCCACTTCTTATTTTAACAAGTGCTTTTTTATGATTTAAAAGAAAATCCCACTCTGCGCCTGTTACTTTATCAAGGTATTTCATAGCTAATTCATATTTACCATTTTGCAAATATGTAGCTCCAATATTATAATAAGTTCCACTTAACTTTTTACACCATGGTGTGTTTTGAAGTAGATTAATATATCTTTTATAAAATTGCAGCATCAGGGGTTCAATATTTAAAGCTGCGTAAACATTTCCCTGCATATCAAAGCATTTAGCTAAAGACCAAGTATTACCTTCTTCTAAAGCTAGGGAAATACATTGGTTAGCACATTCATTGACTTTATCATATTGACCTAAAAGAAAATAAGCCCACATAACATATAACAGGCTGCAGCTGTTATTTAGAAATCCATGAGCTTTTTTATATAAACGCAGCCTTTTATTTGTACTGCGGTTATCTAAGGGTTGAACAATATAATATAAAGCAAGCTGACGTTCTGTCATTACATCCTCTAATTGAGAGAGCAGTGTAGGAACATTCTTATCATTTTCAAAGCCCTGAATAAGTAACCAATCAATTGCAAGAGAGCTGTAACTTAGGGAGATATTTAATTTTTTTAGTTCACCAAATATTTTTTCATTGTCTAGGCCATAAAGTCGATTTCTAAAGTATTCCTTAATTAAACTTTTTGCTGATTTTATAAATTCTTCTTCAAAGCAGTATTTTATGTTTAATCGTTTAAACAGATCCGCCAAAATACTTTTGTCGGCTTGAACTAAATTCCGTTCTATTTTACTTAAATAGCTTGGAACACAAATCCCAAAGCAAATTTCTTTTTGACCTTTATTTTGTTTTATTCTTTCTAATTTTAATAGGATTCCTGCATATGGATCTTTGAGTTTCATGGTATTTCCTTCCTTCTGAGAAATGAAATTGGTATATGAAAATTATAACATGAGATGATGATCTTATGGATAGATAACTTGAAATTTAACTCAATGCACCATCACCCTTTACAACATACAGCTTTTTCTTTAATGGTGAGTTTATAACACATGAAATTACTATCAGAAAGTAAGTTTATTAAGTTCATTGAAAGAAAGGAAAACATTTTATGAGATTGTTCCGAGGAATGTTGAGGAAATGTATAGAAAATTCATTTTACTTTTATTAATTGATGACATTATCTACAGAAAGTAAACTTATATTCAGCATTTTAAATTTAACAGGATATTTAATTTTATTAAAATATGCTTGAGGAAAACAAGAAAAAGTAATATTATAGCATTACAGTATATAAATGAAAGGATAAAAGTAATGAGCATAAAAATAAAAAGAAAAAAGATATCAGTTATTTTAATACTTGTTTTAATAGGAGGAATCATGGTGGGGTGCGGACAAAGTGATACAAAGAAAGAAGGATCAGTACAAATTAAGATGGAGAAGTATATAAAGGATGCATACAAAGAAGATTTTGTAGTAGAAGTGCCAATGAAGCATACAGATGAAGGTGGAATATCGAATTACGATCATGCAGTGGCATATCCAAAAAAAGATAAAAGCTTGAAATTTGAAATAGATTATAGGGGCGGTAAATTTAGCGATAATTATATGGATGTTAAGTGGTCAAAAGAAGGAAGCCCAATTGTTGGAAATAAGCTAAAAGAAATTTATGGAGAAGACATTAGTTATTACTTTGAAATAAAAGAAAACACAAATGTAAGTACAAGAAAAATGAACTATCAACAGGCTATAGCTAATAACCCTAATAGTGGATACATAAAATTTGTATATTATGTATTCTTAAATGGAAATTTTAATAAACAGAAAGAAGCTGACAAAGTATATCAGGTTTTTAAATCTATTATTTTAGATAATAAAATTAAAACTTATGAGTTTGCCGTATACTTCATAAATAGTAATTATAAGGACTATTATATTAAAAGCAGAAGAAATAGTGGAGAATTGGATGATGAAAAATTATACAAAGAAGGCAAACTTTTAAATGTCATATATGATACCGAACTTGACAATATATCTGGCGTTAATGACATATTAAAGAACTTTAAATATTAGGGAGGATATTGAAGTGGAAAACTTATCTGAAGAAAGACGGTCGTATTTATTAAGTGAATTTGCTTATACTCAGATATTTAATACGCCAGATGACGCTAAATATTTGAAAGGAAAAAGGACATTAGGTGATATTATAAAACATTTTCAGAACAAAAATGGCAGCTATAATATTGAAAATCTCAAGTATGATGGTTCTTTAACTTCATCAGATGTAAAAGAAGTATTTAAAGAAATACAATCCGACCCTCAGTTAAGTAATTTAAGATTTACCGACTATGAAAACAACAATACCTCTGGAAACTTTGATGGATTTGTTGCATATTCGTTTAAAGATCCCGAGGGGAATGCACATTTTGTATTTAGAGGCTCTGAAAGTGATACTCCAGAAGGGCAGCGTGACGGCTTTTTAGGAGTGGATTGGACAGATAACTATACGATGGGCGTGGAAGGAAAATCAAGGCAGTTTCAAGATGTAAAAAGCTTTGTAGAGGCTAATAGTATAGGAAGTGCAAAAATATATGTAACAGGGCATTCAAAAGGAGGAGCAAATGCATTATATGCGTGTTCACAATTTGATAATGCTACTGGTATAGCATTTGATGCACCGGGAATAGATGAGGCTATTTCAGAGGAAGCAAGGGAAAGATTAAAAGAATCGGGAATAACAAATTTTGTAGCTTCAGATGATAAAGTAGGAGCACTCTTGTTTCATTCAGAAAATAGAGTGTTTTGCAAAATGAACGAAGCATATTATCTAGAACTTGATGATAAGATTGTGAAGGTTAATGATTATAATCAAGGAGCAGGACAAAGTGAGGCAGTAGATACATTTATACCACATGCTTTGCAGGCATTTTATTGGGATGAGAATAATAATTTAGTAAAAGAGAATAAAAGCAGTGGCTCTATGTTAACAGAAGCATTAACACAAAGCTTATACGATTGGAATATAAAAAATGGCAGACCATTAGATAAGTATTTAGATTGGATAATTAAGAATAAAAATAATCTTGGCAAGGAGTTAGAGGCAATTATATTTACAAAACTTGTAGGTGAGTTTGGAAAAGGTGCTCCAGGAATAATTTCAGATATACTTACAAATGTTTTGTATGATAAAGAAGTTACAGTTGAAGTGCTAAAAGAAACTCTGGAAAAATATATTAAACTTGATAATGTTTTTGATAAAATGCTAGCTGAATTAAACGATATGAAGGAAAAGTTTGTAAGTGATTTAGAAGATGATGTAGAAAAAATTGAGGATGAAGTAGAGAATGAGTTTTTTGATGGAGAAAATGTTGATTTTATTAATGATATAGAAAGCACAGTAGTGGCAATTGCAGATGAAGGCTCTAAGGCTTTAAGTGAAGAAGTTCAGAAAGTAGAGAGTGTTATAAAAAGAGGTTTTTCAAGTGGTGATGGCATTTATGGTGTGGCATCTATTAGAACGCGCATATATGTGGATTTTGGCAAGCTAAGGGAACATGCAGACAAGCTTCAGCACTTAAGAAGAAGTGCTTGTGACATAGAAGAAAGAATAAATGAATTATATTTTAATGCAGATATAGATTTTAGCAAAAATATATTAAATTTATTGAAATCAAGTTATATGGAATACAGTAGTGATAAATTTAGGGAAAATATAGATTACTTAAATTATGCAGCTGATACATTTCAAAGAGCTGAGAGAACGCTGCTTAATATGGCAAGTAGATAATTTTTAAGAAAGGAAGGCAATTTTATGGATAACACTACAAGACAGAAAGTAGATGGAATAGTAACGGATTTAGACCATTTAATAAAGGAACTTAGAATATTATCATCAAATATATCTAAAGATTTTGAGGGCTTGGGTGAAGAATCATGCTCATCAAGTATAGAATCTATGGCAAATGGATATGAATGCATAAAAAATCAACTTTCAGAAATTAATTAAAAGGATACAGATTTTTAAGCATATCTAATCCAAGAATTTCGTTTATAGAAATGCCATGTAATTTTGCATATATTTATTTTGAAGAATTCGAGACAGTTAGGAAACTTCCTACAAGTAATAAAAAAATAACATTATTTTCAACAAGTTTTACATATGAATTTGGAATTTATCAAAAGGGAATAAAAAAATATGAACATAAATTTGTTTTTTTAATGGGCTGTTGTATTTAGCTAAAAACCGCTAATGCAAAAGCCCTTTTTTATTCTTATCTCAAAAATCTTATTTTTTCTTGATTCATGCGTATCAAGAAATTTATTGTCTAGAAATGATTCACCGTAATTTTTAAAATTAATAATATATAAGTAAAGAGAAAGACGAATAATCATATTGAAAAAATAAACTGTTTATGATAACATATTAATAAAAAAGAGCGTAATTATTTAATAAAATGCAAAATTAAACTTGACAAATGGGAGGTTTACATATGAAAATTAAAGCATTATTTACTAATGATTTTGAAAAAGATAAAATAGACAAATTAAAAGATTTAGGATATGAAATAATTATAAATAAGGATCATGAAATAAAGTATTCAGATGAATTAAAGGATATAGAAATGCTATTTACCTATGATGCTTTTAAAAGTTTGGATATCAGTAAAATGAAGAGCTTAAAATGGATTCAGCTTGCTAGTGATGGTATTGATCATGTACCAAAGGAAAAGCTTAGAGGAACTTCTATCACTTTAACAAATAATAAGGATAGTTACAGTATACCTATATCAGAATGGATAGTATCTGCAATTCTTGATATTTTGAAACAAAGTTATAGTTTTTATAGAAATAAGGAGAAAAAACTGTGGAAATTAAATTTTTCACTTAAAGAATTATATAAGAGTACTGTAGGAATAATAGGAACAGGGAGTATAGCAATTGAGACAGCAAAAAGATTAAAAGGATTTGATGTTGAAGTTTTAGGACTTAACACTAATGGAAGAGATGTGTTTTATTTTGATAAATGCTATTCTAATGTTGAAATCCAAGTTATGCTTAAAAAATGTGATATTGTAATTTGTTTGCTGCCTCTTACTAAAAATACAGTTCACTTTATAGGTGAAAAAGAATTTTCGTTTATGAAGGAGGGAGTTGTTTTTGTAAATGCATCAAGGGGTGAGGTAGTCGATGAAAAAAGATTAATCGAAAACATTGAAAATAAAAAGATAGGCGGAGCTGCTTTAGATGTTTTTGAGAAAGAACCCCTTGAAGAGGAAAATCCATTATGGGATTTTGAAAATGTAATAGTGACTCCACATAATTCGTGGACTTCCCAAAATAGGGACAATAGATTGTACGAACTTATTTATGATAATATGGTGAAATATAAAAATGGTGAAGGACTAAGTAATATAGTGAATATAGAAAGAGGTTATTAATATAGAATTTTAGTAATAAATATCCAATGATGGAGTTAATTTTTATGCATAAAACATTGATTGATGGTGAGTTTTTGTGTATAATTAATTCAGAAATTGTATAAATACTTAAGCTTAATTTGAATAAAAATGCGACAAGCATATATGAGAACCAGCGGCTTTGAGCTTTTTAAATATACTTATAAGTGGCTGATGGAGGGAGATTATTTTTATGGATTTTGGTTCACTAAATAAGGTGCTGCCAGTACTTTTAAATGGAACTGTTGTAACTGTTGAACTTACTGTCATAGCAATTGTATGTGGATGCATAATTGCACTTATAATTGCTATATTAAAGATTTCATCTAATAAGGTGTTAAATTCTATAGGTGCCTTTTATACATGGATATTTAGAGGAACGCCACTTTTGCTTCAACTTTATGTGTTTTATTATGGACTTCCTGCTTTAGGAATTCAAATTACAGCTATGCAGGCAGCTATACTTGGACTTAGTTTAAATTCAGGAGCATATGTTGCTGAAATAATAAGAAGTGGTATTTTGGCTATAGATAAAGGACAATTTGAAGCTTCGAAGGCACTTGGATTTACTTATTTTCAAACTATGAAAAAGATAATTTTACCGCAAGCTTTCAGAGTAATAATTCCGCCAATGGGAAATGAGTTTATTGCTTTAATCAAAGATACTTCCTTAGTTTCAGTAATAACAATGGAAGAACTTTTAAGAAAAGCTCAGCTTTTTGTATCAGCTTCTGGTGATGCGGTTACTCCATATTTTGCAACAGGTGTTTTCTATCTTATAATGACAACTGTATTTACTTTCTTATTCTCACGTGTAGAAAAGAAATTATCGGTTTATTAAGGGGAGGATTATTATGTTAATGGCAGAAGCTAACGAGATAGCTAGTACGTTAATGATAGAAGCTAAAGGGTTAACTAAAAAATTTGGAAAACTTACTGTTTTTCAAAATTTGAATGTTAATGTTAATAAAGGAGAGGTTCTTGTTATAATAGGACCTTCTGGTTCGGGAAAAAGTACTTTTTTAAGATGCTTAAATCATCTTGAAGTTCCAGATGAAGGAGCAGTAACTATTGAAGGTGAAACTATAAATTTAAAGGATAAAAAAGGATATAGAAGAATCATAGAAAAGACAGGAATGGTTTTTCAAGGTTTTAATCTTTTTCCACATATGACAGTTGTACAAAATGTTATGGCAGCGCCTATTACTGTGAAAAAGGAAAATAGTGCGGTGGTAAGAGCAAGGGCAGAAAAGCTTATTGCAAAAGTTGGACTAAGTGATAAGTTGGACGTTTATCCTTCAAAGCTTTCTGGTGGACAAAAGCAAAGAGTTGCTATTGCAAGAGCACTTTGTATGGAACCAGATATAATGCTTTTTGATGAACCTACATCTGCTCTCGACCCAGAACTTGTTGGTGAAGTTCTAAATGTAATGAAGGGACTTGCAGAAGAAGGAATGACAATGGTTGTTGTTACTCATGAAATGGGCTTTGCAAGAGAAGTTGCGGATAGAGTAATGTTTATGGATGGTGGCAAGATTGTAGAAGAAGCCGCTCCAGAAGAAATTTTTACAAATCCTAAAGAAGATAGAACTAAGGCATTCTTAGATAAAATTTTATAGAAGACTAAGATTATAAGCAAGCACTTGGGTTTAATGGTGCTTGTTTTTTTGTGCGTAATGAAGTGAATGTACATTATATAAATATTGCGAAGTAACAGTATCTTGGAATATTAAATAAAATTAATAAATCTAAGCAGCAAATTGTTAAAATCTTAA
>NZ_JAJNKE010000065.1 GCF_021043395.1 Clostridium guangxiense | reverse complement strand
ATTAAAACCCTTCACTCAGCTCGACAAATTCCAGTTTATCAGGATAAATTTGGAGATTGCAATTTTAAAGTTTCAAGGTGGTTTATCTTTATTTCCAATGTATTAATCTTTTGCTTATAAAATCTATAATGTATATTATTATTATGCTTATTAAAACTATAACTATAATTGCTGCAAAAACTTTATCTAGAGCATAGGCACTTTTTGCTCTAACCATGTACACACCTATACCGCTGTCTCCTCCAAGCCACTCTCCTATAACAGATGCCATTACCATATAGGTTGCAGCTATTTTAAGTCCAGAAAATAAATTAACCATGGCATATGGAAGCTTTAAATGATAAAAGGTCTGAAGCCTTGATGCCTTCATTGTTCTAAATAAGTTAATGTAATCTCTATCAACTTTTTCAAATCCATCTATAAGACTTATTACTATTGGGAAAAAGCAAGTTATTATTACAACTATAATTTTAGGCATTGGACCAAAACCGAACCATATTATAAATAGTGGTGCAATTGCTATGGTTGGTATTGTTTGAGAAATCACTAAAATTGGATACAGCGATTTTCTAACAATTTTAAAACTATCCATAAGTACTGCTAGTACAAAAGATAAAGCTATTGATATAACAAAACCTACAATTGATTCATATATTGTTACCTTTGTATTATCCATTATAACTTTAAAATCACTTATAAGTGTTTTAACTATTCCTGTAGGTGAAGGAACTATATATGCCGGAACATTTTTAACATCTACAATAACTTGCCAAAGCAGCACAACGGCTACTAAAGTAATTATAGGATACAATTTATTTTTGATATTTGCCAACTTTTTCCTCCATTGTTATCCCCTCAGGTTTGTAATCTATTTTAACAACAGATGCAACTCTTGAGGCTCCTTCTTCAACACATATTGTTTGTGCCTTCTTTACAATTTCCATAAGTGTATCTAAGTCGCCTTCCATAGTAGTTTCCATTGGTCCAACTATGTGCTTAACTCCAGTTGATTTTATGTATTCTATAACCTTATCAACTACTGGATATATTCTCTCCTCTGGTACTGTTGGAAGTACTTGTAAACTAACATTAACTGTTTTCATATTATTATTCCCTCTTTCTAGGAGAATCAATGTGAAACTTAATTTATATATGTTCCAAAATTCTAATATTCAAAGAGCTTTGGTGCATATATAAATTAATAGTTGAACTGATTTTCCAATATGGTTTTCAAATTTTTAAAAATTTTATTTTCAATTTCATCATAATTAGATTTTTTTATGATTGAAATTTTGTTTACTATATTTTTCACTTCATCTGGATAGCCGTACTCCCCATTTACCCATTCTAAAGAAGTTGGTCCATCGGTTTCTGTTAAAATTCTATCCATTGGAAGAAGCTTAACTATTTCCTCTGTAAGTTTTGAATAACCTATATCAACGCTTATAGTAAAATAGCAGCCATAATCTATTAATTTTTTTAAAGTTTCTAAATTTCCACTATACCAATGGATTATAGGCGTTTTAAGTTCATACTTTTTTATGTAATTAAGAATTTCCTCTTCTGCACCTTTAGTATGTATATTTGTAATTTTATTATAGCTTTTAGCCTTTTTTAAAAAGTATTCAAAAACATTTCTCATATGCGGATACTTTTCTTTTTCCTTAACCCAAAAATAGTCCAGCCCTATTTCTCCAATAATTTTACATTCTTTTATATATTCATCAAACAAATCTAAATTTTTGTAATTATTATGAGCTTCCCAAGGATGAATTCCAAAACAAGGTATTATATTTTTATTATCCTTACTAAGCTTTTTAGTAAACTTATAGCTTTGAATATCCATAGAACAGCCAAGTGTAACTATGTTATCTTCTGTTATAATATCAAGAGCCTTTTTTAATTTTGCCTTATCCTTAAAAAAATTCAAATGATTATGTGCATCAACGAACATATTTCACTCCTTTTAATTTTTCACAAAAATAAAGAGCGCTACCTAAAAATAGCGCTCATGCATTCTACATGTGAAACAAGCTTTCCTTCGTCGGTGTTATCCGCATCAGGTTCAAAGGGTTAAAGCTTTAAAAACTTCTCTCAGCCACAAAGGACACCCCCAGCACTAAAAACAATATAAAATTAATATCAACTATATGTTAACATTAATTTTACAATTTGTAAATAAAGAATGTAACCTTTAAATTATAGCCATGTTTTAAGCAGACTTATCTATCCAATTATTTCTTTTATGATACTTTCTTTTTTCTTAAGCTCACTAAACTTATTTAAATATATTTTTTCACCTAGCAGCTCATAAGCAGTTTTTGCGAACTCCAAAAAATCACAATTACCAGCCCTTTCCCCTATTCCAGTAATAGTACAATCAACATATTTAGCCCCAGCTTTTAAAGCTCCTAGTGAATTTATTATTGCCATGCCAAAATCGTTATGAGCATGAATTTCTATTTCTATTGGTACAGCTTCTCTTATCTTATTTATCTGATGGAATACTCTTCTTGGATACAAAATACCAACAGTATCAGCATATCTAATCCTCTTAATACCACTATTGTAAAGCAGTTTGCAAACTTCTATGAGGAAATTTATATCTGCTCTTGAGGCATCCTCCAATCCCACTGTCACCTCATAACCTTTGCCTACTGCATATTGAACACATTCTTTAATATTTTCAAGCACCCAATTTTTATCTTTTCTCAACTTCTCCTCAATTTGAATGTTAGATACTGGAACCGATATATGAATTATATCTACAGCGCAATCCATAGATTCATTAATATCTTTAATGTTCATTCTATTCCAGGAAGATATTTTACTCTTAAGCCCCAATTTCACTATTTTTTTTATGCTTTCTTTTTCATCTCCACCCATAGCCGCTATACCAGCTTCAATTTGAAATATACCCATATCATCAAGAATTTTGGCAATCTCTACCTTTTCATTTATCCCCAGTGCTATGCCAGCCTTTTGTTCACCATCTCTTAGCGTTGTGTCGACAACTTTAATGCTCATATTTTTTCCCTCCATTCTATATGGTTACCAGTGGAGCTTTTATACAATTTAATTAACTCATCATCGAAAATATTTCTTCTTAATTTAATACTTTTACTTCGTATTTTTTTTAAAAGGTCATCAACATCAATATCTATTAATTTAACGTTTAATTGCTTTAACCTGGTAATAACTGCTTTCTTTCCAGAATGCTTTCCAATAAACATTTGCCTTTTTGAACCTATTTCACAGGGATTATATGGCTCATAAGTTTTTGCATTTTTCTCTATTCCATCAACATGGATACCAGATTCATATTTAAAGATATCAGCTCCAAGCACAGGTTTCATTGGAAAAACCTCTTGATTTATAAGCTTTTCATATACCATTTTAATTTCGCATAATAATTTTGAATTACCAATGACCTCTCCATTTCTTATTACTTTAAGTGCAAGCATAACTTCTTCTAAGGCTGCAAATCCATATTTTTCTCCGTAAAATGCAGTTGTGATAAAATCCGCCCCATCTAAACAACTTTCTATAGCTATTGCTGTTGCAGCAAAATATCCATTTTGAGGACAAAAATCTATCAATACAGAAAATTCATTTTTTATCTTTTTTATAAACTTACTCCAACTATTAAAATTACATTTTTTAACATTATTAATTCTAATACATACTATATTAAAATTATTTAAAACCTCATAATTTTCGTTCAAAAAATTATCATTAATTTTTTCAATGTTTATCTCTAATATAATTTTTGAATTATTTATATTCGCTATTAAATCATTTTTCATATTTTTAGCTAAATCACACTTTATGATAAGATACCTAAAATTATAATCTTTAATAAGTGTAACATCCTTCTCATGTTCTACTCTATATGCATAGCTAATATTTTTAGGTAGTATATTTATTTTACTAATTGATTTCATATCAATTTCAATAATGTCAACTCCAAATGCAGTAAGCAATTGCATAAATTTAAAAATATCTTCTCTTTCAAATTTACTTAATTTTCTTACTATTTCAGGTATAGATCTATCTATTATCATTTTTTTCTTACCATTAACTATAATCGCCACTATTTATCCTCCTTTTGATTCATTCTTACTATAACAAGCATAGAAAATGACAATATATACAATATTGCTGCAAAGGCAGTAGCTGTCTTTATATCACTCTGCATAAGTGTATATATCTCAAGTGGAATAGTCCTTGTTTTATTTAATATGTTACCTGCAAACATAAGGGTCGCTCCAAATTCCCCCATTGATCTAACCCAAGCTAATATAAGTCCAGATATTATAGAGTTTTTAAGCATTGGGATTATGACTCTTATGTTTGTCTCAACTTTACCTGCACCAAAAACATAAGTTGCTTCAAAAATCTCATCAGGCACACTTCTTATGGAATCTCTCAAAACTCTAACGTAAAATGCAGATGATACGAAAACTTGTGCAATTACTACCGCTATAGGAGTAAACACTATATCTATATTATATTGTGATAAAAATCTTCCTATAAAACCATTACTCCCCAAAGCTAACAGCAGTGCAATTCCAGCAACTGCTGGCGGCAGTACAATTGGCATTTCAACTATGATATCAAGTAACTTTGCCATTTTATTATTAGATATATTAGCAATATAAAAAGCTGTGGCAGTGCCAAAAAGAAAGGTTATTACAAGAGAAACTAGAGAGGTTACCAAGCTTAAAAGTATACAATTAATATTCTCTGCATTACGTACATTTTGTAATATATTGTATACACCTGCATATTTCATCAACGATAAAATCGGAAGTACAAGCAAAAAAATATAAATCACGGCCATGCAAACCATGGTAGGAGATAATATTTTCTCCATAACAAAATTATTCCTAATCCCTTTTACAAATACACCTGTATACTTTCTTCTTAACTTTACACCATCTTCAACCATACTAAACCTCCTACCAATTAAACTTATTTTACCGTGAATCCATATTTCTCTAATAACCTTTTTCCTTTACTAGAAGTAAGATAATTAATAAAACTTTTAGCTGCTTTTTTATGTTTAGACGAACTTATGACTGCTACAGGATATTCTACTTTTAGTTTAGAAAATTCCCCATCTGTTATAACCTGAATTTTATCCTGATTTTTTGTATTTATATCAGTTTTATATACTATTCCTACATCAGCCTCTCCCATGGAAATCTTACTTACAATATCTTTAACATTTAATTCGCTGCTTTTAATATTTTTTAATATTTTATTGTAGGTATTTTCATCTATAACCTTGCCACTAACAGCCTTGCTAAGTGCTTTATAAAAGTATGCACCACAAGGTACCGATTTATCTCCAACTACAATTTTTACTCCATCCTTCGCCAAGTCTTTTAATGAGCTAACTTCTATTTTACTGTTCTTGTACTTACCAATTACTAATTGATTTTTTGTGAATATGATGCTATCTTCCACCTTTTTATCACTTACTACCTTATCCATATTTTTAGTATCTGCAGATGCAAATACATCGGCAGGTGCGCCCTGTTCAATTAAAGTTACTAACTGCTGACTACCCGCAAAATTAAAAGATGATTTGATATTTTTTTCCTTCTCAAGATCATTTCCTAATTCTGTGAAGGCTTCTGTAAGACTTGCCGCTGCAAGAACAGTTATCTTTTCTTTGGGACTCTTTTTAGTCTTATTGAGTTCTTTAGAACTTGCACTAGAACATGCACTTGTAAAGAACACTATAATAAGCAAACTAGAAATAAAACACAGTCCTCTTTTTTTTCTAAATAAACTCTTAATCATTTATTACACCCTCTTTACTTTCTAATTTAATTTTTTCCACAGCTAATTTCACACCATTATTTATGGGTTCATACATTTCTATAATTCTTATTCCTGCTTTTTCTAACTTTTTTCTTGGTTCTAATCCCACCCTAAGCGCTAAAACAGCATCACAGTCCTCAACTGCTTTAATGGTCTTTGAAATTTTATCTTCATGATCATAGCAATTTAATATACCTGTACAGTATTTCTCAACATTCCTTTTCTCTAGAAATCTAATCTTGCCATTGTTATATGTGTAAATATAAAATTCAGTAGCATGACCAAAATGTTGATCTACATTAGTTCCTGACCTTGAAGATATAGCAAATTTATACACTCTACTGCTTGTTTCAATTTCTTTTTCCTTAACTTTCATGCAGGTGCTTTGACATTCTCCTATGCAGGTAATGCCTCTAAAATCTATTGAACAATCTTGAGCTAAAGTTCCAATAGCATCTGCCCTACATTGTTTACAATGATACATTTGTTTTATATCAACTTCACATTCTTTTCTCTTTTGATCTATCTCCATTTTTGTAACCAATGGAAGCTTCTCAAATACACTTCCCTTTACAGGAATCATCTGCATTATATTAGTCATGTAAGCCCCGCAAGCTTTAACCTTTTTTACTACCTCATTAATATGTTTATCATTTATTCCCTTGAGCATGACAATATTAACTTTACAAATTATGCCCTTAGAGCACAAATATTTAAGTCCTGTTATTTGGTTATTAAGGAGTATTTCTGCGCCCTCTTCACCTACATATTTATTTCCCAAATAATTTACTTTTCTATATATTTTAGCTCCAATCTTTTTGTCAACTGCATTTATAGTAACTGTGACATGAGAAACTCCTAAACTTATTAATTCATCAGCATAAAAAGGAAGCATAAGTCCATTAGTAGATAGACAGAACGTCATTTCTGGGCTTTCTTTCTTGATTAACTCTAAGGTTTTTTTGGTTTCTTCAAAATTTGCAAGAGCATCTCCTGGACCTGCTATACCTAATACTGTTAAATTCTTCATTTTTGATTTTACTAACTTAAACTTTTCTAGAGCCTCAAGTGGTGATAACACCTCACTAGTAACACCTGGTCTGCTCTCATTTACGCAGTCATACCTTCTGCTGCAGTAGTTACAACTTATATTGCATTTAGGTGCAACTGGTATATGCATTCTTGCAAACTTATGTGCATCATCACTAAAGCATGGATGAGTGCACGTTTTGTCTTGTAAGCTTTTATCCTTTTCTATATTTAGTGCAGGAACATAATAATTATCAAAGGCTTTCTTTCTAAAAGTATCTTCTGTTATTTCTAACATCGCATTTGCTATATTATCTATAAATAAAGCTGAACCATTATATCCTGTTATAATTTTTCTTTGAGCTCCTACCCTATCATGAACTGGAAATCCTATTCTTATTATTTTTATTCCAAGCCTTTTTGCCATTCTTCTGCCATCTGAGTTTCCAATAAGTAAATTCACATTAAACTTTTTTGCATATTCCTCTATAGTGCCAAAATCTGTATCGTCTAAAACTATTCCATCTTCTTTTTGATTTTTCATTTCATTCATAAGTTCAGATTTTACTATGCTATTTTTTGCTCCCAACGCAACAAGCTTTATAAGTACACCATTTTCAAGGCAAGTTCTGGCAGCTGCTAGCGTAAGTTCTGGCTCACCATATATTATCACTCTTGCTTTTCCAGTATATTTATGATTATCTATCATACCATCTAAATATCTTCCCCTCTGAATTATAAATTCTTTCGGAATTGATATACCACCCACTTCAGATATTAACTTAATAAATTCCTCCGTATTTCTAATACCTATAGGAATACCACATTTATATAATGGAACTCCAAATCTATCTCTTAAATAAGCCCCTGGAGATTTTTCTTCATCTATTGTCATCCCCATTTCAATAGTTGCTATTGCACCAGACATTTTCTTTATATCCTCTACTTCTGTCCCCCCTTTTGGTATCCTTAAATATTTATCATTATGGGGAGAATCTAATGTATTTGAAACATCAGGTAAAATAGTGTACTGCATTCCAAATCCATTTAATATTTCCTTTATATTTCTCACATCTCCTGGATTCAAATTAGCACAAATAATATTGATGCTTCTAGAGTTTACACATTTTTTAGTACAAAGTTTTTCAACTATTTTTCTTAAAGCCAGATAATATCCCTCAAATTGTGTACCACCATAACCTGGAGTAGGAACTGATATAATTTTTATATCCTTTGCAATCTCCTTTTCCTCTTCACAGAATTCAGATATTATTCTGTTTACATCTTCCCCTATAGTTTCTGCAAGACAAGTTGTCATAACACCTATAGTAGAAGGAGTATACATCTTTATCATATTTTTTAAACCTTTTTTTAAATTTTCAGCTCCACCATATACAGTGCCATTTTCAGTAAGGGCCGAAGATGCTATATCAACAGGTTCATTGTAATGTGTTGCCATATGCCTTCTAATATATGTACTACATCCTTGTGAGCCATGTAATATTATCATATTATTTTCAATTCCTTTAAACGCCATAACTCCACCCATTGGCATACACATTTTGCATGGATTTACATCTACATTAATCATATTTTTATTTGCCATTTCAATCATCTCCCTTACATTTATACATATTTCCAGACAGGGCTATTTACCGTCAAATCTATTTCTTCTGCAAAATTAACTGCTCCTTCAAACCCAGATAAAATATGCTTTCTTTCATGATTATGGTCACAAAATGCAACTCCAAGCTTATATGCAAGAGGTCTTTCCTTAACACCACCCACAAGTATATCTGCGCCTTTTTCAAGCATAAACTTTTCTAATTCATAAGGATTAGCATCATCTAATATTACAGTTCCTTCCTTAGTAATGTTCTTAATAATTTCATAATCTCTTGGTTTTCCTGTTTGAGTTCCAACCATTACAGTTTCAATGCCAAGTTCATTAAATTGTTTTATTAAAGATATTGCCTTATAGCCGCCTCCAACATATATGGCCGCTTTTTTTCCAATAAGCCTTTTCCTATAATATTGAATTGTCTTTTGTATTTTTGACTTCTCATCTTCAATAAGTTTTTCTGCTTTTTTTATTGTATCTTCATCTCCCAAAATGCTTGCAATTTGAAGAAGGGAATTTTCAGTATCAGCTATTCCAAGAAAACTAACTCTAATGTATGGTATGTCGTAAATTTCCTCCATCTTTTTTCCCAAGTATTCCATAGAACCAGCACATTGAACTATATTTAATTTGGCCTCCGGTGCTTTTATAATCTCATCATATTTGCTATCACCAGTAATTTTAGCTACAACTTCAATACCTATTCTCTTTAAATAGCTTTGGACCACCCAAATTTCCCCTGCTAAGTTGAAATCCCCAAGATAATTAATACCATTAATCTTATTTTTACTTTTTTTATTGCCTATAAGCTTTAAAATTGCATTGCAAGCTGCTCTATATCCACTTGCTTTATTTCCAGAAAAACCAGGTGATTTTACTGGTATAATTCTTAAAGAGTATTTCTCTTCAGCTTTTTTACATACTGCATCTATATCATCTCCAATAACTCCAACAATGCAGGTTGCATAAACAAAAATTACTTTCGGATTAAATTTCTCCACAATTTCATCTATTGCTGCTGTGAGCTTTTTCTCTCCACCAAATATTACATCTGTTTCACTTAAATCTGTAGAATAGCTATTTCTAAATATCTCAGAACCACTTGATAAACTTCCTCTTAAATCCCAAGTATAACTTGCACAGCCAATTGGTCCATGAATTAAATGAAAAGCATCTGTTATAGGATTCAGCACAACCCTTGCACCGCAATAAACACAAGCTCTTTGACTTACTGCACCTGATATACTATTTTCATCACATCTAAGCCTTGAAGACTTATTTTTAGAATTATAGCAAACAAATTCCTTTCTTTCATCTAAAACCTGTGACTCTACCTCCATAAATATAACCTCCTCCTATATAATAGTGGCAGAGAGTACTTTCAATATTTTTCAATTAAAAATCCTCTCTACCCTTAAAGACTCTATCTAACTACTTCAAAATCCTCTTCACTACATTCTCTTTCAATTTTATCCAGCATAGCATTACACATTGCTTCTACTAATTTTATAGCACCAGTATATCCAACCATAGGAGTGTACTGATGTCCATATCTATCCATTATAGGAAAACCAAAACGTACAAACGGAATATCTTCTGCTCTAGCTATGAATTTTCCATAGGTATTAGACATAAGCAAATCCACACCTTCATTTTTTATCCATTGATGTATTTCAAAGAAATCACTTTCAGCCTTAACCTTGCACTCCTCCTCAACTTCTGATTCCTTAATCATCCTCTTAATTACATTTTCAAACTCTTGTCCTGGAGTTCCAGTTATTACATACTTAGGTATCATTCCCAAAGCTAATGTAAATTGAGTGAGTGAAATAACTATATCTGGATCACCAACTATCGCCACTTTTTTACCATGAAAATACTGATAACTATCGAGCATTAAATCAACTAATTGTCCTCTTTCAATTTCAAGCTGTTCTGGTACTTCTTGTCCTGTATATTTAGCTAAAACCATTAAAAGTTCATCCATTGCATCTATGCCAATAGGAGTTTTAAGAGTTTTAAAAGGCACCTTACACTTTTTCTCTAAAGTCTTAGCACCAAGCTCCGATGCATAGCTTCCAAAAGCAAAAGTAGTATCTGAATTTCCTGCATCTGTTATATCTTCAATTGTGGCTCCTCCCTTTGGAAACATATTAAACTTTCCAGTATTAGGAGTATCAAATACACCACTTGTATCTGGAAACATAATATACGGAATACCCATAACATTAAATATTCTCTTCATTTCCTTCATATCTGCTGGACTTACAAAACCAGGTATTATATTGACCTTGCTATTCTTGTTTCCACTGCTTTTCGAAAGATAATCAACCATTCCTTTTACCATGTTTGAAAAACCAGTAACATGAGAGCCTATATAACTTGGTGTATTTGCATGGATAACTATCTTACCTTCTGGTATATCCATTTCTCTTATATAAGTTGGCAAATCATCTCCTATAGTTTCTGAAAGACAGGTTGTATGAATTGCTATAATATCGGGATTATAAAGTGCAAATATATTTTTAACTGCAGTTTTTACATTAGCACCTCCGCCAAAGACACTGGCACCTTCTGTAAAAGAGCTTGAAGCTGCCATTGCTGGTTCTTTAAAATGCCTTGAAAGCACTGTTCTATGATAAGAACAGCAGCCTTGTGAACCATGGCTATGTGGAAGGCAGTTATGAATTCCTAACGCTGCGTACATTGCCCCTACTGGCTGACATGTTTTAGCCGGATTTATCCTTAGATATTTCCTATCCACTAATTCTTTTGGTGTAGCATCTAACATTACTCTTCACCTCCAACTACTTTTCCTTCTATTAAAGCTTCTTTTTTCCACGGAGGAGTAACATATCTCCACGCTGGTGTATAAACGCCTGCTGCAAGTTCCCTTGCAAATATTACCGCTCCTTTAAAACCTGCATATGGTCCTGTATAATCATAAGAATGAAGCTGTCTTGATAAAACTCCCATCTTTTCAATAACATATTTTTCTTTTACTCCTGTTAAAAACATATCTGGATTCAATTTTTTTATAAAAGTATCCATCTCGTGGTGATTCATATCATCAACTACAATGGTGTTTTCATCCATTTCTTTCATCATGCCACCATAATACTCAATTGGAACACCTTTGCTTCTAAGTTCATCCGCTTTTTCCTTTGGTATTATTACTCTAAACTTTTCTTCATCAGGATGAATTATTAATTCTGGAATGTTCTTGCTATCAGCATCTACCTTTATTGTTGGAATAACTTCTCTTCCTTCATAGTCATCACGATGAGCAAATTCATAACCGGCTAGTATAGTTTTAATTCCAAGATCATTTAAAAGCACCTGATATGTATGTGCTCTAGATCCACCTACAAACAAACAAGCCACCTTACCTTGAAGTTTTTGCTTATAGTATTCCATTTCACCTTCAATTTCTGAAAGTTCTTCAGCTATAACCTCTTCAGTCCTATCATAAATTTCCTTATCATCAAAAAACTTTGCTAAATCTCTTAAAGTATCTATAGTTCCTTGCACGCCTATAAAATTACACTTAATCCATGGTATACCATACTTAGTTTCCATCATTTCTGCAATATAATTGATAGATCTATGGCATTGAACTAAATTTACATCTGCCATATGAGCATTTTGAATTTGTTCATATCCTGCATCTCCTGTTAATGTTGTTACAATGGTATATCCTATCTTTTTTAGGAATCTCTCCATTTCCCAGGCATCTCCACCTATGTTATACTCTCCTAATATATTTATTGAATATTTCTTATGCTTCCAGTTTCCTGTTCCAATTATTTCTTTCATAACTGTATTATTGGCAATATGATGTCCTGCAGATTGAGTTACTCCTCTATATCCTTCACAACTAAAGGCAAGAACATTAATTCCATATAATTTTTTAGCTTCTTGTGCTACTGCATTTATATCATCACCTATAAGACCAACAGGGCATGTGGCATAAATTCCTATAGCCTTAGGATGAAAAATTTCAACAGCTTCTTTTATTGCATTTCTCAGCTTAGTGACTCCTCCAAAAACTATATCGCTTTCTTGCATATCGGTTGAAAAAACATATTCAACGAAATTTTGTCCACCATCTTCAGCCTTGGCTTTAAATCTTCTTCCTCCCCAAGTGTAAAACGCACATCCAATAGGTCCATGAGTTATGTGTACCATATCTTTTATTGGCCCCATAACAACTCCTTTACAGCCTGCATAGCAGCATCCCCTTGAAGTAATTACTCCTGGAACTGTTCTTACGTTAGCATTAATCTGTGGACTTGGATTCTCCTTTGTTTTTATTACAATATGAGTTTTTCTACTTTTATAAGCTTTAGCTGGATATTTTTCAAGAGCAATGTCCACAACTTTTTTCATACCATTTTCCATACTATTAAATTCACCTCTTTTACTATTTATAGAGCTTCTTCTCCTACTTCTCCTGTCCTAATTCTATATACATCAGTTACATCCGAAACAAATATTTTTCCATCTCCTGGATTTGATGTTCTGTTGACATCAATTATAAGTTCAACAAGTTCCTGAAGATCCTCATCCTTAACCAATATAGTAAGCATTCTTTTAGGCACAAGTCTGTGTGTTTCAGATATATCCTCTACAAACTTTTTATCTTCAACTGCCTTATTCTCAATAGATTCATCGTCTATCATTAAAAACCTAACTTTCTTTTTCCCTCTTCCTACTACTTTTCTACAAGTAAATGATGAAAATTTACTCTTTAAAAGAGCATCTTTTGTAGCATTAATCATGTTCATTCTAATAATTGCAGTAACCTCTTTCATATTATTCCTCCTGACTACAGCGATTTTGTGCCAGAGCTAACTGTATATGCTTCAATAACGGGACTTACAAATATTTTTCCATCACCAAATGCTCCTTTTTCACCAGTTTTAGCATTTTTAGCTATTATCTTTATAACATCATCTTTATCTTCATCATTTATAACCATCATGAGCATTTCTTTAGGTATTTCATCATAATAGATTTCTCCAACTTTTATTCCCCTTTGTTTACCTCTTCCTGCAACTTCGTATTTAGTTACTGCTGGAAATCCAGCATCACACAATTCTGAAAGTACAGAAGCTACTTTTTCTGGTCTAATAATAGCTTTTACCATTAACATTGTTGAATACCCTCCTCTTTTATGTTAAACTATATTGGTTAGAGTCGGTACACTCTAATCCTTTTGCGGCGTATCTCTTATTCATTCTTCTAAAAACCAAGAGATGCGCTTACTTTGTTTTTATATCTTTTCATAATTACTCCAATAATCCATGTTCCATAAGTATAGCTTCTAGTTTTTCCTGCTTCATTGGCTTTGGTATTACAAACATATCATTTCCATCTATAGCTTTAGCTAGTGTTCTATACTCATCTGCTTGTTCATCTTGAGGATTAAATTGTATAACTGTTTGCTTGTTTATTTCTGCTTTTTGTACTTCATGACTACGTGGTACAAAATAAATAAGCTGTGTTCCAAGTTCCTTTGCAAAAGCTTCCAAAAGCTCTTTTTCATTTTCAACCTTTCTGCTGTTACATATAATACCACCAAGTCTTACTCCGCCTGAATTAGCAAATTTACTTATGCCTTTTGATATATTATTAGCTGCATACATTGCCATCATTTCACCACTTGCAACTATATATATTTCTTTTGCTTTTCCTTCACGTATTGGCATTGCAAAACCACCGCATACAACATCACCCAAAACATCATAAAAAACATAATCTAAATCATCATCGTAAGCACCTAGTTGTTCAAGCATATTTATAGATGTAATAATACCTCTACCTGCACATCCAACTCCTGGTTCTGGTCCACCTGACTCAACACATTTAATACTTCCAAATCCAGTTTTCATTATTGTGCTTAAATCTACATCTTCTCCTTCTTCTCTTAAGGTATCAAGAACCGTTTTTTGTGCTAATCCTCCTAAAAGTAATCTTGTTGAATCCGCTTTTGGATCACAACCCACTACCATTACTTTTTTACCCATTTCTGCAAGACCTGCAGTAAGATTTTGTGTAGTAGTAGATTTACCAATGCCACCCTTCCCATAAATAGCTACCTGTCTCATTTTATTTCCTCCTTTTAAAATCATGACCACCGGCTAAGCCGGTGGTTTGCTCAGCCCTGTAAGGGCATATTACTGGCTGGGCTAAAAGCCCTC
>NZ_JAJNKE010000064.1 GCF_021043395.1 Clostridium guangxiense | reverse complement strand
AGTGCTCAACAAATTCCAGTTTGTAAGGATAAATTTGGTATTGGTAATTTAAATATTTCAGCTTGTTTATCTATATAAGGGAGAGATTCAAATTGAAAAAAAATAAGATAATATCATTGGTAACAGTTTTAGTAATGAGCACAGTAATGTTTTCAGGTTGTAGTACTACTAGCGGTACAAAGGAGAGCGCAAATAAGGCACTGAATAAAACTACAGTTATACTTGATTGGACACCGAATACAAACCATACAGGCATGTATGTTGCATTAAAGAAGGGATACTATAAGGCAGAGGGTTTAGATGTCAAAATTCAGCAGCCAGGGGATACAGCAGTTACTACACTTATAGCCACTGGAAAAGGAGATTTCGGTGTAAGTTATCAGGAGGATGTAACTTATGCACTTACTGGTGATTCACCACTTCCTGTTAAATCCATTGCTACTTTAATGGAACATAATACTTCAGGATTTGCAGCGCCAAAAAGTAAAAATATAAAGACTATTAAAGATGTTGAAGGAAAAGTATATGGAGGCTGGGGTTCCCCATCAGAACAGGCAGTAATAAAAGCAGTTATGGAGAAAAATGGAGCAAATTTTAGTAAGCTTAAAATTGTAAATGCAGGAAATGATGATTTTTTTGCGGCAACAAAGAAAAATATAGATTTTGAATGGATTTTTGAAGGCTGGACAGGAATTGAAGCAAAACTTAAGGGAATTGATTTAGATTATATTGCTGTTAAGGATTTAGATCCAGCACTTGATTACTATACGCCAATACTCATAACTAATAATAAAATCATAAAACAAAATCCTGAAAAGGTAAGAAAATTCTTAAAAGCTACTGAAGAAGGGTATCAGTATGCAATAAAACATCCAGAAGAAAGTGCAAAAATACTTCGCTCATATGCTCCAGAAATAGATGAAAAATTGGCAGTGGAAAGCCAAAAATATATGACAACTCACTACATTGCAGATGCACCAAGATGGGGAGTAGAAAAGGCAGAAGTATGGGATAGATATGCAAAATTTTTAAAGGATAAAGGATTAATTAAAAAGGAGCTAAATTCAAAAGATGCATTCACAAACGAATTCTTGCCAAAATAATAAGGTTATAAGTCTTAAAAATATAACAAAAAGTTTTGATGATAATATTATACTTAAGGATATTTCTATTGATGTAAATAGAGGAGAATTTGTTTCAATACTTGGACCAAGCGGCTGTGGAAAAAGCACAGTGTTCAATATAATAACAGGATTAACTAATATGGATAGCGGAAATATTTCAGTGTTTGGAGACATAGGGTATATGCAGCAAAAAGATCTGCTGCTTCCTTGGAAAACTATTATGGAAAATGTGGTACTTCCGCTTGATATAAAAGGTTTGAATAAAAAATCCTCAAGAAGTAAAGCAGCTAAATATATTGAATTGATGGGCCTTTCTGGATATGAAAATAAATATCCTTATGAGCTTTCTGGAGGTATGAAACAAAGAGCTAGCTTTCTTAGAACTTTTCTTTCTTCAGAGGAAATAATGCTTCTTGATGAACCTTTTGGTGCTCTAGATTCTATAACAAGAGAAAACCTGCAAAAATGGATTTTAGATATGAAAAAGGCAGTGGAAAGAACAATACTTTTTATTACACATGATATTGAAGAAGCTGTATTTTTGTCGGATAGTATATATGTTCTTGGTTCAAAACCGGGTGTTGTAAAAAAAAGAATTGACTTAGACTTTTATAAAAAGGATAAGGAAAAACGATTGTTTTCTTCTGAATTACTTGATTATAAAAAAGAAATAATAAAATTGATAAAATAGCAGAATATTTAATTTAGAAAAGTCCATAAATTTAAGAAAATAAAATGTTGAAAGGCTTAAGATTTAGAAACTTAAATTTATGGATTTTATTTAATTTTACAAAATATTATTCACTCTCAAGTATACGTTTTGAATCATTTAAATCATCTTTTAATTGCTGTTCAGGATCTTCATAGGCTTCAAACCAGTTCTTACTGACAGCTATGTCGCATAACTCATGACTTTGATTTATAGCCATTGATAATTGAGTGTCTATAATTTGACGTAATTGTGGATTTATTGTTTCAGAAGTTGCTTTGGATAATGTTACTATATTAAATTTTGAATCTTTAAGCATATCAAAGGTTATACTTCTATCATCAAGTTTTAAATTGTTGTTTTTTTGAGATTCATTAAATAAACTCATATATTTTCCTCCATATCTAAAATAATTATTCCGATTTACCCAAGAAGTTTTGTATTGCTTTAATATTATTCTTTTTTGAATCTATACATTTTTCTACGAAAAAATTGAGTTTGTCATCTTTACAAATATCTATGTAAGTAGTTAATTTTTTGAGTTCGTTTACTTCATTACTTAGTACTTCCTTAATCATAAGATTTTCATAAGGAGTTAGTTTTGCACTACTCATAAAACTCACCTCTTTCTATACTTATTTAAAAAACAGCCTTTTCTTTAGTATTTACTTCAACATATGATTTTAGTCATACTTAAGATAGATAAGGTGACACCTTTTTTATATTCTAAAATAAAATATATTTTAGGAGATGATAATATGGGAAATGAGAGTATTGTTGCTATTTCTGTATTGTTTGGAGTGCTTGGTGGAGTTTTGGGAACTATAATTTTCTTGTTTCCATATCTTAAAAGCAAAGGTGTAGATTTAAAATCAGTTTTATCGGATATAGAAAATGTTGTAGATGTTTCTGGAAAGGCTATTGATGTTATAAGTGGGATAGTACCAAATAATAAAGCTGTAAATATTCTTGAAATTATAGAAAAGTGGGCTAAAATTGCAGTTGGAGATGCTGAACAACTTTATCATGCAGGAGATATTTCTAAAGACGGAAGAGCTGAAATAGCAGAGAGCGTTGTTTATAGCGTTTTGAAGGAAATGAATATTAATATAGATGATAATAAAAAAGAGCTTATAAATGCAGCTATTAAAAATGCAGTAAATGATTTAGGGCATTCCAATTAATATCACAAGTAGGCATTATAGTAAGTTCACATTTGTACTTGATTATTTGTCTTTCTTTAGTATATTTAGCTTTGTTTACAAAATGTTTTAATAAATTAAATTTTAAGTACACAAATATTTTGTATAATAAAGGCGTAATAAGTTAATGGTAAACATTGATAAAATATGTTAAAAGAGTCCTCCTCTTTAAATACCAGCATTAATGCTGGTATTTTTTTATGGATGTTGTTATAATGTATAATAGTTATATATTATAACAATATTTATTTAGGGGATATCTATGAATAAAAATCTTATTTGCGAATTATTTGATGACATTTTTTCAGTTATGCCCGTATTTAGTAAGATAATTCTAAACGTTGGGGATAAAGTTTTAAAAGAAAATGGGATAGCCGTAGCTCATATAAAGGTTATTTATATGGTAAAAAGGTACAAAAAAATCAACATAACTGATCTTGGAAAGGCGCTTTCATCACCTAAATCTAATGTTACAAGTTGGACCAACAAGTTGGTGAAAATGGGTTTCGTTCAAAGAGTTTTTGATGAAAAGGATAGGAGGGTAATATACATAAAATTAACTGATAAAGGTGAAGCATTTTTTCAATTTTATGAGGAGGCTTTAAGAAAATCTTTCGAAGAAAAATTGTGGAAACTTAGTGATGAAGATTTAAAGTTGTTTAAAGATACTTTAGATAATATGAGAAAGTTGGTTGATAAAATTAAATGAGTTAATTAGGGAGGAAAATTATGAATACTAACAAGATATTTTATAAGACACTATTTAAGAATTTGTTTTCTGATCCATGCGATATAAAGTATTGGGATGGAGAAGTTCAACATTGTGGTGATGGGCAAAGCAAATTTACAATACTATTTAACGAAGAGATACCTAAAGGAGACGTAATAACGGATCCATTTCTTACATTGGGTGAAGGATATATGACAAAGAAAATTGATATAGATGGAAATATTCAAGAAGTCATAGAATCTTTGTACAATAATAAAGAAAGCTTTATGAGTAATGGTGAAAAATATCAAAAACTTATAAAGTTCATACCTAATAGTATAAAGAAAAGTAAAAATGATATAAGATACCACTATGATATAGGAAATGATTTTTATAAACTTTGGCTAGATAAAACTATGACGTATTCCTGTGGATATTTTAAATCAGAAAATGATTCATTGGAGCAGGCCCAAAAAAATAAAGTTGATCATATACTGAAAAAATTGTGCCTAAAGGAAAATCAAACATTATTGGATATTGGCTGCGGTTGGGGCGAACTTATAACAACTGCCGCTAAAAAATATAATGTAAATGCCGTTGGAGTAACTTTAAGTAAAGAACAATATGAAGCCGATAAAGAGAGAATAAAAAGAGAAGGTTTAGAAGGCAAGGTTGAAGTTATTTTAGAAGATTATAGAGAAATAAAACATAGAACTTTCGATAGAATTGTAAGTGTTGGAATGGTTGAGCATGTTGGTAAAGGACGTATAGACGAATATTTTACAGATGTTGACAAGATGCTTAACAAAGGTGGTGTTTCACTTTTACACTGCATAACGGGAGTAAAAGAAGGTGGTACAAATAGCTGGATTAATAAATATATTTTCCCTGGCGGTTATCTTCAATCTGTTAGAGAGATTATTGATAGTTTAACAGGACACTCACTTTATCTTGTTGATGTTGAAAGTCTAAGAAGGCATTATGGAAGAACGTTGGAACATTGGACGAGAAATTTTGAAAATGCACTTCCTGAAATAGAAAAAACTAAGGATGAGACATTTATAAGAATGTGGAGAATGTATTTAAATGCATGTGCTGCATCATTTAATTGTGGCAACATTGATATTCACCAATTCTTATTTACAAAAGGAATAACTAATGACATACCATGGACTAGAGATTATATTTATAAATAAAGTTAAATGGAATTTTTTTCTTGCACTACTGTGGAAGTTAAGTAACAATGCTGAAGGAACGATTTAAAAAAATTCTAATAAATCTTAGATTTATAGGATTTTTTTAACGTGGCGAAGCATTGTTACTTAACATTTTTATTCATATATTATGGCTTTATTACGATTCCTTTTTTTTGCTTCATACAATGCCACATCTGCTTTTTCTATAAGGGTTTTTATTGAAGAATCATCTGAAGGTATTAATGAACTTACACCAAGGCTTATTGTTACATAATTTGAAACTGGTGAAAAATCATGTGGTATATTTAAATTTTCTATGTTTTTTCTGATTTTTTCAGCTTCTATGAGAGCTAATTCTTTAGTTAATCCTTCAATTACAATTATAAATTCTTCACCACCGTATCTTGCTACTATTCCATAACTTGTATTTATGCTGCTAGAAAGAGTTTCACCAATTTTTTTTAAGCAATAATCACCAGTTTGATGACCATAATTATCATTAAAAAGTTTGAAAAAATCAACGTCAATCATTATTGCAGATAAAGGTATTAAGTTTTTTTTGCATTTGTTCCACTGAAAATTAATGAAATTATCAAATTTTCGTCTATTAGCAATGCCAGTTAGACAGTCTGTACAAGATAGTTCTTCAAGATTTGAATTTATTTCAATAAGTTCACTATTTATTTTACTTAATTCAATATTTTTTTTCTGAATTAATTTTCTATTCTTGAAATCATTGAGTTTGTTATTGAACAATATTATTGATATTACCCATGATAGAATAATGAATATGGAAGAATAAAAAATGTTAATAAAAAGGAGTAACGTAGATTTCTGAGAAAAAAATAAGCAGATAATAAATATTATGTGAGTACACAAATATACTCCAAGAGACCATTTTGGTTTTAAATAAGGCATTATTGCCATTGCCATAGCAGCAACGCAATATACAGTAACTTGACCAGTTGATGCTTGGTCAAGTATTGATATAGCACCACTCCAAAACAATATATAGCTTATGAAAATAAATTGCAAAATGGATGTTATCTTTTTATTTATAGTTTTATAGGACTCTATTTTTTTAAATATAAAAAACCAGAGTGGCGATACTATAAACATGGTAATATGGAAGTACATATGCTTTAAGTTTATAAATCCAAGAAAAGCTTTACCAGATGTTAAAATATAAATTAGAAAAATAATGAGCTCAAGTAATATAAAAAAAATGCATATTACTTTATTTCTGAATAAATTTATTTTAAACAATTCATTTGTGAATTCTTCGTCTTCGTAATATAAATCGTCTCCTAATATTTTACTGGTAACCCCAGGTATCAAGTTAATCACCTTGCTTATAGAAGTATTAAAAAATATTAACAATATTTCTAATTATACCATAAACTAGATAAAAGATAAATCAATGGTATAATGAAAATTACAAAATAATCTGTGCTTATAGGTAAACTACCTGAAACATTAAAATTAGCAAAAAGTTTTTTGATGACATTTAACTTATAAAAAATAAGTGTACAATTCACAGTTAAGGATAATTTGCCTTTTTATATATTATATTTTTAAGTATTTAAAGTTGTGTTATAATAATTAATATAAAAATTAGGAAGGATTTTGTTGATGTTTGATATAAAAATATTTGATGGAATGAAGACGGAAGAAAAGTACAATATGATGCTTAGCATGCTAAAATCTATTATTGAAGATGAATCGGATGTTATAACAAATATTTCAAATGCCACTGCACTTATAAATGCCATTATTGGAAGAATAAATTGGTGTGGTTTTTACTTTATTAGAAATGGAGAACTTGTTCTAGGGCCATTTCAAGGTATGCCTGCATGTACTAGGATTAAAATTGGTAATGGAGTATGTGGTACGGCAGTAAGAGAGAGGAAAGTTATGAGAATTGATAATGTTCATAACTTTAAAGGACATATAGCTTGTGATGCAGCTTCTAATTCAGAGCTTGTAATTCCAATAATAAAAAATGGAAAAGTTTATGGAGTACTTGATATAGACAGCGAAGAAGCTGCTAGATTTACTGAGTTAGAACAAACGTATGCTGAAAAAAGCATTGAATTACTTAGTAAATACATAGATTGGGAGAAACTTAGTCAATAACTTATTTTAGGAGATTAGAAATGGAATGTATTTTTTGCAATTATGATAATGAAAATTATATAGCTGAAAATAAATATGCTTTTGCAATACTTGATAAATATCCTGTTAATGAAGGACATACTTTGATTATAGCTAAGAGGCATTTTGAAAGCCTGTTCGAGGCTACACCAGATGAAGCAAAAGCTATATTTAGCCTTATTCATGAGGTTAAGGAAATTCTGGATGTGCAATATAGTCCACAGGGATATAATATAGGTGTTAATGATGGATATGCGGCAGGTCAAACTATTAGGCATCTTCATGTACACGTAATTCCAAGGTACAAAGGAGATGTAGAAAACCCAAGAGGGGGAATAAGAAATTTAAAAGTTTCATTGATTAATTATGACTGAAAATAAATGAGATTACCACACTAAATTAGAGTACAAAGTACAGAGGACAGTGAAGGTTGATTTACCTTCCTTGTGTCAGGTAAATCTAAAATTATATAAGAAACGTACGTAGTATGATGTTCAGTCTTGCTTTAAGGGGATAATGAGCTAAATAAGTATGAATCTTGATATTTACGATTCATACCCAAAATTCCGTAGGTACGGAGGAATTTTTTCCTTGCACTACTGTGGGAGCGAAGCATTGTTACTTCGCATTATTTTTAAAGTCTTCTTTTACTGCATTAAGCTTATCTTTATCTGTAATTAATGTAAGAGCAGTAAGTGCTAATATTTTTGCAGCATTTATAAGTGCCTCGTCACCTTCTTTTGAGATAGCGGCATCACAAAATTCCGTTGTATGAGGAGCTAAATTGTTGTTGCCAATTTTTAAATATGGCTGGATTGTAGGAGTGACATAGCTTACATTTCCTGCGTCTGTGGAGCCAAGACCATATCCAAGTGAAGTTTCCATATTGAGCCCAATCAGTTTTGCGTTTTTCACAAAAATCATATCAAGAGTTCTATTTATTAGGAAATCATCAATTTGATTTTGAAAAAATGTCGTTTTTAGTTTTGCACCTGTAATTAAAGCTGCTCCTTTTGCAATGTTTATTACTTTCTGTGTGGTTTCATTGCAGGATTTTCTAGTTTCAGCTCTAATAAAGAATTTAGCTTTTGCATATTCAGGAACTATGTTTGGTGCATCACCACCATTTGTTATTATTCCATGAATTTTAATATCATTTGTTAAGTGCTGTCTTAATGCATTTATTCCGTTAAAAAGTTCAATTACAGCATTTAATGCATTTATTCCTTCCTCTGGGGCCGCAGCGGCATGAGCAGATTTTCCGAAAAATTCAAAATCTATTGGGTCTAGGGCAAGGCATTTACCTGTTACAGAGTTTTTATTCCATGGGTGAACTATAAGACATGTATCAATATCTTTAAATACATCATTTTTAACAAAGGTTGCCTTTGCACTTCCGTTTATGCCACCTTCTTCAGCTGGAGTTCCAAGAACTACTATTTCTCCACCAATTTTATTAATCAAGTTTGAAATGGCAATAGCAGCAGCTACACTTGAAGTTCCTATTATATTATGGCCACAAGCATGGCCTATTTTAGGCAAGGCATCATATTCTGCAAGAAATCCTATTGTTGGACCAGATTTCGCGGATTTTTTTCTTGCAATAAAAGATGTTGGATGACCAAAAAGTGATTTTTCTAACGAGAATCCCTCTTTGAATAAAATATTTTCTAGAAGTTCTGAAGCAAAATATTCTTCATTACCTATTTGAGGATTTGCATGTATGTCGTGGCTTACTTTTATATATAAATCTTGTTTATTATTAATATCATTTATTATGTCTTGTTGCAAATTGCCTATATCATTACAATTTATATTCATATAAGATCCTTCTCCTTTGTTAAATTTAATATTATAATTTACAAACGTCAACCCAAGTAGCATTGGTTAAGTTTTGTATATCCTGTGGTGAAATTTTTAAAGCTGTGTTCTGAGAACCAGCAGCAGGATACACATATTGAAAATCTTTTATTGAAATATCAAGATAAATGTTCATGTCTGCTTTAAGGCCAAAAGGGCAAACGCCTCCAACTGGGTGGCCAGTTATTTCGTAAACTTCATTGTGATCTAGCATTTTTGCTTTAGTTTTAAAAAAATCTCTATATTTTTTATTGTCAACTTTAGCATCTCCGCGAGTTACAATTAAAATAGGTGTATTATCTTTCAATTTGAAAGCAAGGGTTTTTGCTACAAATTCAGGTTCAATGTGAAGGGTTTTAGCAGCAAGTTCAACTGTAGCACCACTATCCTCAAGTTCAAACACAGGGTCTTTTAGTCCTCTCTCAACAAAAAAATTTTTTACACTTTCTAAGCTCATTAAAAAACACCTTCCTTAAAAAATAAAATCTTCTTCAAAATATAAGAAGAAGATTTTTTAAATTACAAAATTTAAATATAAAATTTCTCCTTATCTTTCAGAATAGTCTGTGGAATTAGCACCATATATGCAAATGTGACATATTGGTTGCTGAGATTTCATCGGGCCAGTCCCTCCATCTCTCTTGATAAGGTTATTTAATTGTGGATATTCGATTAATACTTAAAGTTTATACATATGTAATAAAAATGTCAATATTATAGCTATGATTTAAAAGAATTTTGATAAAAATTTATTGAATTAATACACTTTAATTACTATTGGTTATTAAAACAATTATCAATAATTTTTTCAGCAAGTCTTTTTTGTATATTTGCGCTTAGGATAAGTTCAAGCACGAGCAAAAAAAGTTTTTCATCACAATCAAAGTTTGAATTAGTGCCTTCTATTGTTTGAAACATTTTTTCTAAATCTGTTTTAAGGTTTTTGGATGATTTATTCTGTATATCCAAAAAACTATTGTATATTTCAGTGTAATTTATACTGTTTTTTTCATCTACAGTCATAAAATTCATCAGTTTGCCAATATCATTTATAGATAAAGTCTGTTTAAGATGATAAACCCATATAAGAATCATCATATGTTTTTTACTATACTTTTTTTTATTTGGAGACGGTATTACCTTATTTTTTGCGTAATTATTTATCATCGTTTTGGATAAAATTATATCATCATTGTTCCTTTTAAAGTCTGAAAGTTTATTGTTCATAAAAGATGTTACCTGATCCATATATAGATCTATATCAGGAATTTCATAATCTTTAATTTCAATATAGTTTGCTATTTCATCAGCTAATTTTAGAATATCATCATACATATTATCACCCACTACAGTATATAGCATTAATTACTATGTTTCAATATATAAATGTATTTTTATTATTTTCTAGATATTTGTATATAATCGGAACAGGTGACAAAATATAATGATATAAAATAAAATTTACGTGTTGAATTAAATCAGTAAACGGCATATTATATTATTATAATAATACATAGTTTTTGAAACTACGTATAACAACATGAGAGGTGAAAAATATTATGTTAAAATTAAAAGATCCAGTTAGTGGATTAACACATCTGTTTGCTGCTTTATTGTCTGTTGCTGCACTTACGTTTATGATCCATCAGTCAGTTATTACTGATAACAATGTAAGTTTAGTTTCTTCAATAATATTCGGAATGAGTTTGATTTTTTTGTACTCAGCAAGTGCTTCATATCATCTTATAAATATCTCTAAAAGATTAACAGCGATATTGAGAAGAATAGATCATATGATGATATTTGTTCTTATAGCAGGAACATATACCCCTGTATGTCTTGTAACGTTGAATGGCAAAACTGGGAAAATGCTTTTTGTAGGTATTTGGGCAATAGCAATTTTGGGAATACTTTTTAAAGCTTTTTGGTTCAGTGCACCAAGATGGCTTTATACTTTATTTTATATAGCTATGGGATGGATAATTGTATTTGCATTTTCACCAATAAGCAAAGCAATGGCAGTACCTGGAATAGTACTTATGGTAGCTGGCGGTATAGTATATAGCCTTGGTGGTATTGTATATGCTTTAAAGTGGCCTATAAAAAATTCGAGATACTTTGGATTCCATGAGATATTTCATCTATTTGTTATAGCAGGAAGTGTACTCCATTTCTTGATGATATACAAATACGTTTTATAAAAATATTGTGAAGTGATACTGCTTTGTAACATTAAAAAAATTCTATAAATCTAAGGTAAAAAAATCATAAAATCCTAAGATATTTTAATAACTCCCATCGGCCAAGCAAATTAAAATATCTAGGTATTTTATGATTTTTTTACCAAAATTTATTGGAATTTTTTTAAATTGTTTCTTCAGCAGTATTATTTTACTTTCACAGCAGTACAAGGAAAAAATTCCTCCGTGTCTACGTAATTTTGGTACAAATAAATTTCAAGTTTGATTTATCTTTATAAAAAGAAGATAGTTGCATTTATCTTTACAAAGTGATATCATACTTAGGTAAAAATAGTTAGGAGGCTAATTTTTATGATGCATGATATGGACAAATATCCGGGGTATTGGATTAGAAGAATATTTAGAATTATGAATGTTATATATGACAAAGAACTTTCAAAATATAATTTGACTTCATCGCAAATTTCGGTTTTATTTAATATATGGAATAAAGATGGAATTACCCAAAAGGAAATACAAGAAAAATTAAATTTAAGAGCAGCATCTGTAACAGGACTTGTAGATACTCTTTGTGATAAAAAATTTATAACGAGGATTCAAGATGTTGAGGATGCAAGAGTTAAAAGATTGTATTTGACTGAGAAGGGAACTGAAGCTGAAAAGTTATCTACAGATATCATAAAAGGGCTTGAAAGCATTATTTCAAGCGGATTAACTGAAGATGAAAAAGTAATTTTTGTATCATGGCTTAAAAAGGCTTACAACAATTTCTATTCTATGGACAAGTAGTTAGGAAGCTAATAAAGTTGTGCATGAAAAATTCAATTAAGGAGGAATGATTATGGATAATTCTAAAGAATTAGAATATGAAAGTGTAGGAAAGCTTTTAATTAAATTTTCTATACCGTCTATTGTAGGTATGGTTGTAAATTCCCTTTATACAATTGTTGATAGAATATTTGTTGGAAGAGGAGTAGGTTCACTTGCTTTATCAGGGGTAGCTGTTACTTTTCCTATATCAAATATTTTTATGGCTTTTGGAATGTTAACAGGAATAGGTGGAGCAGCAGCTGTTTCTATAAAGCTAGGGCAGAAAAAAAGGGATGAGGCAGAGAAAATAGTAGGAAATGTATTTACTTTAAACATTATATTTTCGCTTTTAATAACTATTATAGGGATTGTCTTTTTAGATCCAATACTTAAAGCATTTGGTGCAAGTCCAGAGATAATGCCATATGCAAAACAATTTTCGTTTATACTTCTCTTAGGTGTAATACTTCAAAATTTAGGATTTGGAATGAACCCGTTAATGAGGTCTGAAGGTGAACCTAAAATGGCAATGATAACAATGCTTATAGGTTCAGTGCTAAACTTTACCATAAATCCTATTTTAATATTTGGATTTAAATTAGGTGTAAGAGGTTCAGCGCTAGCAACAATAGTATCTCAAGCGGTTTGTTCTTTGTGGATATTTTTATTCTTTACAAAGGGTAGAAGCTTGTTAAAGCTTAAAAAAGAAAATATGAAATTAGATAAGAAAGTTATAGGAGAAATAATAGCTATAGGTATGTCTCCTTTTGCTATGCAGCTTGCCGGGAGTCTTATTACAGTTACTTTTAATAAAAGCCTTTCTCAATATGGAGGAGATCTTGCAATAGGTGCATTTTCACTTATAAATAGTATTGCCATGCTAATATTAATGCCTGTTTTTGGCATAAATCAAGGGGCTCAGCCTATAATTGGATATAATTATGGTGCACAAAATTTTCATAGGGTAAGGAAAGCCTTAAAATATGCAGTTGCCGCTGGAACATGTATTGCAACGGTAGGGTTTATTATAGTACACTTATTCCCTGTTCAAATAATAAGAATTTTTAATACAAGTGATGTAAAATTAATAGACATCGGATCAAGAGGGATATTTATATTTTTAATGATGCTTCCACTTATTGGATGTCAATGCGTGTGTGCAAATTATTTTCAAGCTATTGGTAAGGCTAAAATATCTATGTTCTTGAGCCTATCAAGACAAGTAATAGTTTTACTTCCACTTTTATTGATACTTCCACATTACTTTAAGCTAGATGGAATATGGATATCAGGTCCTATAGCTGATTTTATAGCATGGGCTTTAACAATGGTTTTTGTTGCATATAATATTAAAAAACTCAATTTATTTAATAAAGATATTAAGGAGATTAAAGAGGAAAACCTTGATGATGCTGTTGGATCAAGAATATGATTTTATGACCAAAGCAGTTCTTCAAGACCTTTAATATTTAAAATCTTTATGGTATTTTTGTCAAAATCTATTAACTGTTCATTTTTCATGTTAATTAATTCGCGTGATAAAGATGGTCTAGGGATTCCAAGCTGCTCAGCTAGCTGCTTTTTGGAATAAGCCATTTTTATCATTATGTTTTTTTGTAGAGTATGCTCATCTAGTATATAATTTGCTAATTTCTGCCTTATAGTTTGATAGGACATTGTCTTTACTTTTTTATTTAGCATAAGTATTTTATTTGATAAAAGAGTCATGAAATTATTAAGAAATATAGAATTTTCTCTACATAACTTCAATATAGATTCCTTAGGGATAAACATTATTTCACTTTTTTCAGAAGCTATTATTGTTGAAGGATACGTGTTTTTGTTTGAAAAAATTATGACTTCTCCAAATATTTTTCCGCAGTTTAGCGATGCCAATGTTAAACTTTTTCCTGATTCATATATTTTTTGAACTTCTACATTTCCAGCTAATACAATTCCTATGCTAGAGCAAATATCATCTTCTATAGCAGGCATTTCATTTTTAAAATAATTTTTAATTAAATAATCTATAGAGGATAGACAAGTAGCAATTTCATTATCATTAAATTTTGAAAATAATATACATTTTTTTAAAGAACTCAATATTAAGTTATCCATGATAAATTTCCTTTCGCTCTTATTATTTTTATATTTATGAAATTTGAAGTTTTTAGGTATACATAAAAATTGAATAAGGTAACTAATGTTACCGATAGTTTTAATATATTTTAATATAATTTAAGCATAAAAACAATGAAAATTTATGGAGGAATGATTATGAAAAGAAAGATAGTAAACATAGATGAAAGAAAATGCAATGGATGCGGGTTATGCGTAAAGGCATGTCATGAAGGGGCAATTGAACTTACAGATGGAAAAGCTAAGCTTATATCCGATGAGTATTGTGATGGTCTTGGAGATTGTTTACCAGAATGTCCTACCGGAGCTATAACTATAATTGAAAGAGAAAGCAAAGAATATGATGATGAGTTAGTTAAAAAGAGAATGGAAGAAAAGAAAAAAGCAGAAAGCATAAATAAAATGCCATGTGGATGCCCTGGAAGTGCTGCTAAGAAAATTGAAAGAAAAGTTATTTCTAATAAAATGAAGGAAGTAATAAGCTATAATGATAATGTTCAATCTGAATTATCTCAATGGCCAGTTCAATTAAAGCTTATTAACACAAAGGCTCCATATTTAAAAAATGCAAGTTTGCTTGTGGCAGCAGATTGTACAGCTTATGCATATGCAAATTTTCATAAAGAATTTATAAAAGGAAACATTACTCTTATTGGATGTCCTAAACTTGATGATGTTGAGTATTATAAGGAAAAGCTTACAGAAATAATTAAGATAAATGATCTTAAAAGCATTACAGTTGTTAGAATGGAAGTGCCTTGCTGTGGTGGAATTGTAGCAGCGGTTAAAGCAGCAATGCTTGAAGCGGGAGTTATAGTGCAGTATAAAGAAGTTATTATAGGAACTGATGGAAGAATCATGGATTAATTATAGATAAACAAGCTGAAATATTTAAATTAACAATACCAAATTTATCCCTACAAACTGGAAGTTGATTCAGAGCACAGAGTACAAAGTGCAGAGTACAGTGAAGGTGGATTTACCTTTCGTTTCTC
>NZ_JAJNKE010000063.1 GCF_021043395.1 Clostridium guangxiense | reverse complement strand
TCAGCTCGACAAATTCCAGTTTATCAGGATAAATTTGGAGATTGCAATTTTAAAGTTTCAAGTTGTCTATCTATAGTATTTTAAAATGTTAAATAAAATTAATAAATCTAAGGGTCAAATTCTTAAAGTTCTAATTTTTTAAGAGTTTGACCCTAAGGTCTATATATGAAAGGGGATATAAAATGGGAAGATATATTCTTAAAAGAATAGTACAGGCTGTACCGCTGCTATTAATTATTTCAATAATATGCTTTACGCTTATACAATTAGCACCATATAATGCAGTAGATGCTATGACAAATCCTAAAATGTCAAAGAAAGCAATAGAACTAATTAAAATAAAGTATGGCTATGATAAGCCAGCATATATACAATACTTATATTGGCTTAAAGGGGTACTTACAGGACAATTTGGGTATTCGATAGTTACTCACGAAAGTATTTTTAATGATTTAGCTTCGAGGATACCAGCCACAATGATTTTGGTATTACCGTCATACATATGTGCGCTTATCTTATCAATAGTTTTAGGACTTATGGCAGGATTAAATAAAAATAACTGGGCGGATAAAATAATAGATGGATTTTGTTCTATAGGTATATCTATACCAACTTTTTGGTTTGCAATGATTTTGGTTTTTGTATTTGGATATAGACTTGGAATTTTACCTATACTCGGAATGCACACTATAGGGATGAATTCTACAACTGATTTTTTAAAACATTTTATAATGCCATTTATTGTGCTTACATTTGCATTTATGCCAGAAAACACAAGGTATGTCCGTTCTTCTACTATTGGGCAACTTTCAGAAGATTATGTTATGGTGCAGGAAGCTTTTGGGGCAAGCAAATTTGAAATACTGTTTAAACATGTTTTAAAAAATGTACTTCTTCCTATTATAACTAAACTTGGAATGGCACTTCCTATGCTCATAACAGGTGGTGTTATAACAGAAACAGTATTTGGTTGGCCAGGTGTTGGACCATATTTTATTAAGGCAATTCAAGGATTAGACTACCCTGTTGTTATGGCAGTTATGGTTTTATCGTCTACACTTGTTATACTTGGAAACCTCATTTCTGACATACTTTATGTTGTAATAGATCCTAGGATTAAGAGTATGAGGTGATGAAAATGAAAAATAGAAGAATGGAAAATGTAAAAGCAGAACTTAGACATAATAAGGTGGCTTTGTTTTCAATATTATTTCTTATATTTATAGCACTGATATCAGTATTTGCATTTTTATATCCATATAACCCCAACAAGACAAATGTAAGTATAATGCTTCAGGCACCATCTTTAGCACATCCCTTTGGAACAGATGAACTAGGAAGGGATTATCTTGCAAGGGCAATTTATGGCGGAAGAGTATCGCTTTTAGTTGGAATTTTGGCTATGGTTATTTCAACTTCAATAGGCGTGCTTGTAGGTACTTTAAGTGGATACTTTGGTGGCAAAATAGATAATTTATTAATGAGAATGGTTGATATAATATCGTCAATACCTTGGATGATTTTAGTTACTGTTATAAGCATTTTTTTAAAGCCTGGTTTTAAAACCATAATAATTGTAATTGGATTTTTTACGTGGATGGAAATATCTAGACTTGTTCGTGCGGAAACCTTGTCTGTTAAGGAAAGAGAATATGTTTTATATGCAGTATCTACAGGGGAAGTTTCAATGAATATAATAATGAAACACATTATTCCCTCAGTTTTTCCAACCATAATAGTGGCAGCAACAACAGGAATTGCAAATGCAATAATGACGGAATCATCACTTAGCTTTCTTGGAATAGGAATACAACAGCCTATGTCATCTTGGGGAAGCTTACTTCAAAATGCACAAAGCAATCTTCAAAATGCACCATACATGGCAATTTTACCTGGAATATTAATTGTTTTGACTGTTTACTCCTTCAATAAGCTTGGCGATGTTTTAAGAGTATTTGTAGAACCTAAAACTGCATCAGATAGGAAGTGATAATATGGAAGATAATATACTGCTTGAGGTTAAAGATTTAAAGACTAATTTTTACAACAAAGGTGAGAAAATTGAGGCAGTTAGAGGGATAAGTTTTAAAATCAAGGATGGAGAAATTTTAGGCATTGTTGGTGAATCAGGAAGTGGTAAAAGCGTTGCAATGAAATCTATACTTGGAATCGTTCCTAAAAATGCAAAAATTGAAAGTGGAGAAATATTTTTTGAAGGTAAGGATATATTGAAATTATCTGGTAAGGAAAAGCAAAGGATTAAAGGAAATGATATATCAATGATTTTTCAGGATCCTATGACAGCGTTAAATCCTTTAATAACAATAGGAAAGCATCTTGAAGAGGTTATTTTAAGATACAATAAAATTACAAAAGAAGAGGCAAGGAAAAAGGCTGTTGATATCTTAAATTTGGTTGGAATACCAATGGCAGAAAAAAGGTTAAATCAATATCCTCACGAATTTAGTGGAGGAATGAGACAAAGAGTTTTAATAGCTATGGCACTTTCGTCTGAGCCTAAGCTTTTAATAGCAGATGAACCCACAACAGCATTGGATGTTACGATTCAATCTCAAATACTAAATCTTTTGAAGGGACTTAAAGAAAAGAAAAATATGTCTATTGTCCTTATAACCCATGATCTGGGCGTTGTAGCAAGTCTTTGCAGCAGAATAATTGTTATGTATGCAGGAATGATAATGGAAGAAGGGCTCACAGAAGATATATTTTATAAACCGGCACATCCTTATACAAAAGCACTCTTGAACTCAATTCCTAAGGTTGATGAAGATGAAAAGAGAAGACTCGAACCTATTAAGGGAACAGCACCTTCACTTTTAGCTCCTCCTAAAGGATGTCCTTTTGCTGAAAGATGTTCTTTTGCAGCTGATAAATGTTTTGGAGAAATACCTGAGTATAAAAGTATTTCGGAAACTCAAAAAGCACGATGCTTCTTATTAGAGGAAGGAGGAAAGTTATAATGAGTGAAATAGAAAAGAAGTTAATAGAAGTTAACAATTTAAAAAAGTACTTTCCTGTGAAGGGTGCTTTTGGAGTAAATAAAAATAAGTATGTTAAGGCTGTAGATGATGTTAGTTTTTATATTAAAAAAGGAGAAACTTTTGGACTTGTTGGCGAATCAGGCTGTGGAAAATCCACACTTGGAAGAACAATTACAAGGTTATATGACGTAACAGATGGAAAAGTAATTTTTGATGGCAAGGATATAGCAAGATTAAGTAAAAAAGAACTTAAGCCATATCACAAAAGAATGCAAGTTATATTTCAAGATCCATATTCTTCACTTAATCCATATATGAATGTCTCGGAAATAATTGATGAACCTATGGCCATTCATTCAAATTTGTCTAAGAGTGAAAGAATGGACAAAATTGAGGAACTTCTTAAGAAAGTTGGAATGAAGAAGTCGGATATGGACAAATTTCCACATGAGTTTAGTGGTGGACAACGTCAGAGAATAGGAATAGCAAGAGCATTATCTATAGAACCTGAGTTTGTTTTGTGTGATGAACCAATTTCTGCGCTTGATGTCTCCATTCAAGCACAGGTTGTAAATATGCTTGAGGATTTTCAAAGAGATATGGGGCTTACTTATCTTTTTGTGGCACATGATCTATCTATGGTAAAGCATATATCTAATAGAATTGGGGTAATGTATTTAGGAAAAATAATTGAAATATCAGAAAGTAGAGAGCTTTATAAAAATCCACTGCATCCCTATACTAAAGCACTTTTATCTTCTATACCTGTGCCAGATCCTAAAAAGGCAAGTGCAGCGATGCAGAAAGTAATAGAAGGAGAACTTCCAAGTCCAATGGATGTTCCAACAGGATGTAGATTTAGGACAAGATGCCCGTATGCAACTCCAATATGCAGCGAGAAAGAACCAGAAATGAAGGAAGTAGATAAAGGACATATGGTGGCGTGTCATGTGGTTTAAAAAATGTTTATAAAGATTTATGTTATTAATGCAATCACTTAAAATGAAGTTTGGAAAATAAACCAAAGAATGTATTGACATAAAATATAAAGATGATATAATATAAATCATATAATAAATATTATTCATATTTGAGTTATAGGAATATAAATTGAATAAAACATTTAAATCTTATCAAGAGAGGTGGAGGGACTGGCCCTGTGAAACCCAACAACCAACATTTTTCATTTGAATGTATGGTGTTAATTCCTGCAAACTAAGTTTTGAGAGATAAGAGGATAATTAAGTTAACATAGTTGTGCAAAAATCCTCTTAAAGTTTTTTAAGAGGATTTTTTATATGAAATTTTGTAGTTGACTAGAAAAACTAGAGGCTATATTTACTCTTTTAAATAGAGTAGATATAGCCTTTTTAATTTTTATTTATACATTAAAGGAGGAAATTTGATGAGTAAAATCAACCTAAATGCTCAAGCTGTTGAAGTAAGAGAAAATCGCCTTGGTTCAATTACTGGATTTAAAGGTACAGCGGGGCAGCTTGTAAAACTTGGTCAGTGTGGAAAGTTAAAAGACAGCGCACGAAGCTTTAGTCAGTGTATGGGATGCAGTTCTGGAAATGCGTTTTGCCAGCTTTCTATGATAAAGGATGCGGCAATTATTAATCATGCACCTGTAGGATGTATGGGAGATTCTTTTGGATTCAATTTTGTATATAGGGTAGGTCAAATGGAAAGGAAACTTCCAAGAGCAATGGGAAGATATTTTAGTACAAATCTTACTGAGAAAGATACAATTTTTGGTGCAACTCAAAAGCTAGAAGAGACTATTAGAGATGTTTACAAAAGGGTTAAACCGAATGCAATATTTGTAACAACTTCTTGTGCCTCTGCAATAATTGGAGATGATATAGAAAGTGTAACTGATGAGTTAACAGAAGAACTTGGAATACCTGTTGTGGCATGTTTTTGTGAAGGTTTCAGATCAAAAATATGGACATCTGGATTTGATTCAGCGTATCATTCTATCGTTAGAAAAATAGTTAAACCTCCAAAGAAAAAGACAAATAAGGTAAATATAATAAATTTCTGGGGAAGTCACATTTTTGATGACTTGCTTAAAGAGCTTGGGTATGAAGCAAAATACATTGTGCCATTTTCAACGGTTGCTGAACTAGAAAATATATCTGAGTCGGCAGCAACGATACAAATATGTACTACACTTGGAACATATCTAGGAGCCGCATTAGAACAAGTATATGGTGTCCCAGAGATAAAATCTCCACCAGCTTATGGAATTTTAGGTACGGATAATTGGCTTAGAGAACTTGGAAAAGTACTTCATAGAGAAGAGAAAATAGAAGAATATATATCAAATGAACGTGCAAAAATTGTTCCTAAAGTTGAGGAATATCGTAAAAGGCTTAAAGGGAAAACTGCATATATTACAGCGGGTGCTGCTCATGGTCATGCACTCATAGCACTTTTAAGAGAACTTGGCTTAAATGTTCAAGGTGCAGCAATATTTCATCATGATCCTGTATTTGACAATGATGATCCAAAATCTGATGCACTTGCGCATGATGTTAATACTTATGGAGATATACCAAATTACAATGTTTGCAACAAGCAGGCATATGAATTAGTTAATATATTGAATAGAGTAAGACCTGACATAATGATTGCAAGACATGGAGGTATGACACTTTGGGGAGCAAAACTTGGGGTTCCCACGCTTTTGATTGGTGATGAGCAGTTTGGCTTTGGCTATCAAGGGGTAATAAATTATGCTGAAAGAATTATAGAAACTATAGATAATAAAGAATTTGTAACTAATCTTGCAAAGCATAGTACAATGCCATATACAAAATGGTGGCTTGAGCAGGATCCATTTACTTTTCTTGGAGGTGATACAAGTGTCGAACATTATTGAACAACCTAGATTTTCTTGTGCGCTTGGAGCACAGCAGACTGTAGTTGCGATAAAAAGAGCTGTACCTGTTTTGCACTCTGGTCCTGGGTGCAGTGGAAAGGTAAGCGGACTTATAGGACAGGGAGAAGGATATGCAGGAGGAAATACTATACCGTGTACAAATGCCAGTGAAACAGAAATAGTTTTTGGAGGAGAACAGAAACTTAGAAGTGTTATTGATGGAGCTTTTAAGGTGATTGATGCTGATCTTTATGTGGTACTTACAGGTTGTACATCCGATATAGTAGGTGATGATATAGAAACTGTAGTTTCAGATTATCAGAAAAACGGTAACCCAATTGTAGGTATAGAAACTGGCGGCTTTAAAAGTAACAACTATATAAGCCATGAGTTAGTAGTAAACGCAATTATAGATCAATATGTTGATAAGCTTAATGAAAGCATTAAAGTAGAAAAGGGATTAGTGAATGTATTTGCAACAATACCATATCAAGATCCATATTGGAATGGAAATTTAGAAGAAATAAAAAGAATACTTGAGGGAATAGGGCTTAAAGTTAATATTCTTTTTGGAAATGAATCAAATGGAATAGATGAGTGGAAAACTATACCTAATGCGCAGTTCAATATTGTTGTTAGCAATTGGGTTGGACTTAAAATAGCAAAACATCTTCAAGAGAAGTATGGCACTCCATATTATCATTTTCCTTATTTACCTATTGGAGGAGTAGAAACGTCAAAATTTCTAAGGGAAGTTGGAAATTTTGGTGGACTTGATAAAAATAAGGTTGAAAATTTTATTAAAAATGAGGAAGAAAAATTTTATTCGTTTATTGAGAGAACTGCAGATTTTATGCTGGAGTTTAGATATGGGCTTCCTAGAAAGTTTTATACACTTTTAGATTCAAGTTATTCAATAGGGTTTTCCAAATTTCTTTTAAATGAACTTGGAATAATACCAGGTAAGCAGTATGTAGTTGAAGATACACCTGAAGAATTTAGAAATTCAATTATAGAAGAGTTTAATAAAATATCTGAATACAGGTCAGCTGAAGTGGAATTTTCAGTTGATGGAGGAGAAATACAGGATGATATAAGAAAAGATGAACATAAAAACAGATCTTTAATACTTGGCAGTAGTTGGGAAAGAGATTTAGCCAAGGATATAGGCGCAGATCTTTTAATAATAAGTCCGCCGGTGGCTTATAGACTGGTATTGAATTGCACATATGCAGGTTATAATGGTGGATTAAGAGCGATTGAAGATATATATAATATTGTATTAAACACATACAGATAAGAAAATTGCGAAGTAAAAATGCTTCGCTCTCACGGTAGTGCAAGGAAAAAATTCCTCCGTATCTACGGAATTTTAGGTGTGAATCTTTGTACCATTTAAATTTTTATACTATATATTGCCATTAATTTTTATTTAATACTCAGCAATGCATTTGCTTTTATAAAATTAAAGGAAAAAGAAGGTTAAATTATGTCGGATTTAAATTATGAATTTGATACTTTGAAGGTAAGAGGGGGATATGATCCTAAAGAACATAATAACGCAGTTTCAGTACCTATATATGCTACAACATCTTTTGAGTTCGGAAGCACTGAAAGAGCAAGAAATCTTGCAGGTTTCACAGAATTTGGGTATGTATATTCAAGGATTGGAAATCCAACAGTTGGCGTTTTGGAACAAAGAATAGCTAAGCTTCATGGTGCAGCAGCTGCAATAGCAGTTGGTTCAGGAATGGCAGCAATAACTTATACTTTATTGAATGCAGCAGAAAGAGGTGGAAGAATATTAACTACGGCAGAACTTTATGGTGGTACTATTGATGGCTTTAAAAAAGTATTTTCTAATTATGGAATTAAAATTGATATAGTAAAGAATTTAATAGATACCGAACAGTTTAGAAAGGCTATTAAAGAAGATACAAAAGCTATATACATTGAAAGTATAAGCAATCCAAATGCTTCTATAGCTGATATTGAAGCTATAGCTAATATAGCACATGAAAAAGGTATTCCACTTATTGTAGACAATACTTTAGCTACACCATATCTCCTAAATCCAATTAAATATGGTGCAGATATTGTTGTTTATTCAGCCACAAAAGCTATAAGTGGACATGGAAATGTAATTGCTGGACTAATAGTCGAAAGTGGTAAATTTAATTGGAATAGTAGTCAATTTTCACATTTTTTAGAGACTTATCATACTCTAAGGGATTTTAGTGGAAAACCAAGAAATTTTATAGAGGTATTTCGCAACTTTCCATTTACTGCTAGAATCCGTGCAAATTATTTAGCTTACTACGGGGCAACTTTAGGTGCTTTTGATGCATATCTTGTTTTGATTGGCATAGAAACGCTTTCTGAAAGAGTTAAAAAGCAAGTGTATAATGCGGAAAAAATAGTTAATTATCTTGAAACGAAGAAAGAAGTTTCGTGGATTAAATATCCAACGGCTAAAGAAAGTCCTTATAAAGACCTTAAAAATAAGTATTTGCCTAAAGGTGCAGGTGCAGTATTTTCATTTGGAATAAATGGTACATTAGATCAAATCGATAAATTTATTGACTCACTTAAGATTTTTAGCTATCAAGCTAACATTGGAGATGCAAGGTCATTAGTAGTAAATCCGCCTAAAACAACTCACAGCGAACTTACACCAGAAGAGCAAAAACTGGCAGGTATACCTCCTGAAACAATTAGGCTTTCAATAGGACTAGAAGATACAAAGGATTTAATTGAAGATTTAGAACAAGCTTTTAAAGAAGCATTTTTATAGATATGCTTGAAAGCTTGAAATGAAAAACTTCATGGTTTTACAATTAATATTTTTTTAATTCACAGTGCATTGTGCACTAAATAAAAGGAGGCATGAGCATGAGTTATAGAATAGCTGTGGGAAGCAGCGATGGAGTGTATATTGATGAGCATTTTGCTACTGCTTTGCAATTTTTGATATATGAGGTGAAGGGTGATAATTATGAATTTATAGAAAAAAGGAACAATGAAGAATTGTGTGAATGTAGCAGATACCATGAAAATAGATTTGCACCTCTTGTTGAAAAAATCAAAGATTGTAGAGCAATTTTGGTTGGAAAGATAGGTCCTGGCGCAGCGGCAGTACTTCAGGAAAATGGAATTGATTCTTACAATATTTCAGAATCAATTGATGTTGCTTTGGATAAACTTGTTAAATATTATGGTAAATTAAAATAATTGAAAAAACGTATTGACATAGAAGATAAAGATGATATAATTAACACTATAAGTTAAAACATTATTCCTATTCGATTAATAGGAAATAAAATTGAATAAATTATTTAAAATCTTATCAAGAGAGGCGGAGGGACTGGCCCTATGAAACCCAACAACCAGCATTTTTCATTTGAATGCATGGTGTTAATTCCTGCAAAATTAAGTTTTGAGAGATAAGAGGATATTTGAACTTAAGCTAGTTTAAGCTAGTATAGTAAGTTAATCCTCTTCGTATAGAAGGGGATTTTTGTTTTATAAAAATACATATATGGATAGACAACGTGAAAGGTTGAAATTACTAATACCAAGTTTATCCTTATAAACTGGAAATTCACTCAGAGTACAGAGTACAGTGAAGGTGGATTTACCTTTCGTTTATCTCAGGTAAATCTTAGAACTTGATAGTATCAGCTGCGCTGAATACCTATATTTTATACCATGCGGAAGCATTAATTTTAGGATTTTTCGAAGCGATAGCGGAGAAGAATCATCCTTCACTGTCCTCTGTACTCTAAGCCAAATCATAGTTTTGCAGGATAAATATAGAAATTGTGATTTCAAAGTTCCTAGTTGTTCATCTATAAATAATTTGGGGGTGGAATATTATGAATGATAAGAATATTCGTGTAATTAAGAATAATGAGATAAATAACTACACGAATAAGATTTCAGAATTGTTAAAGGATATAAAATATGGTTCTATAACTTTAGTTATACAGGACGGAGTAGTAATACAAATAGAAACCAGTGAAAAAATAAGGCTTAAATAAAATTTTATTTTTTAATAAATAAGGGGGACGTATCATGAAAAAAGTATTTATAAAATCAACTTTAGCAATTTTATTTGCAGCAATAGTTTTTACAGGCTGTGGTAAGAATACTAACACAGAAAACAAGAGTGGAGATAAAGTTTTAAAGATAGGAGCTGTGGCAACACCACATGCAGAAATACTAAATTTTGTAAAGCCTAAATTAAAAAAAGAAGGTATAGATCTAAAAGTTCAGGTTTTTGATGATTCATCTCAATTAAATCCAGCACTTAATGATAAACAAATTGATGCAAATTATTTTCAACACAAACCATATTTGGATTCTGTAGCTAGTGAAAAGGGATATGATTTTGCAGTAGCAGGAAATATTCATGTAGAACCAATTGGATTTTACTCTAAAAAAATTAAAAAAACAAGTGAACTTAAGGATGGAGCAACAATTGCTATACCTAATGATGCATCTAATGAATATAGAGTATTAATTCTTTTGCAAAAACAAGGATTAATTAAAGTTAAAAAGACTATTTCAAGTAAAAATGCAACTATAAATGATATAGCTGAAAATCCTAAACATTTGAAATTTAAAGAAATTGATGCTTACCAAATACCTAGAATATTAGGAGACGTGGATGGAGGAGTTATAAATACAAATATCGTGCTTCAATCAAAAATAGATCCTAACAGTGCTATATTTAGGGAAGACAAGGACTCACCTTATGCTAACATAATTGTAGTTAGAAAAGGTGATGAAAATAAAGCTGCTATAAAGAAACTTGTAAAAGCTCTTCAATCTGAAGATGTTAGAAAATTTATTAATGAAAAATACAAGGGTTCTGTAGTTCCAGCATTTTAAGCAAAGCCTAAAATTAAAACAAAGTTTAATATTTAGAAAAGTAAGGTGAAATTTATATGATAAGCATAAAGAATTTAAGTAAAAATTTTAATACTCCTTATGGAAAGGTTGAGGTTTTAAAAGGTATTAATCTAGAGATAAAAAAAGGAGATATATTTGGAATAATAGGATTTAGTGGTGCTGGAAAATCAACTATGGTTAGGTGCTTGAATTTACTTGAAAAGCCAGATGAGGGTACTATTATAATTGGGGATAAGGATATGACAAAACTTAGTAAAAAAGAGCTTAGAAAAGCAAGAGAGAAAATTGGTATGATATTTCAACAGTTTAATTTGTTTGATTCCAAAACAGTTTTTGATAATGTGGCATTTCCACTGAGGGTAGCTGGATACCCTAAAAACAAGATAAATGAAAGAGTACATGAAATACTTGAACTTGTTGAATTAAAAGATAAAGAAAAAGCTCATCCAGCTCAATTAAGCGGAGGACAAAAACAAAGAGTTGGTATAGCGAGGGCGCTGGCAAATAATCCAGATGTTCTACTTAGCGATGAAGCTACTTCTGCATTAGATCCACAAACGACTTATTCTATTCTTGAATTACTTAAAAATATAAATAAAAAACTTAACCTTACTATAGTTTTAATTACTCACGAGCTTGATGTTGTAAAGTATTGCTGCAACAATGTGGCAGTTATTGAAAAGGGAGTAATCACGGAAGAAGGTCCAACAGATGAGGTATTTTTAAATCCTCAAAGTGATACGGCCAAGGTATTTATTGACATAACAAATAATCTCCAAATTAGTAAAGAAAAAGAGGTGACTGCTGTATGAATGACATTATGTTTGATGTTATTAAACAGGCTTTGGGTGAAACAATTTATATGTCAATAGTAACTAGCATCTTCACCTTTATAATAGGTACTATTTTGGGAGTTGTATTAGTAGTTACAGAAAGGGGAAATATACTACAGGCAACTAGCTTTAATAAATTTTTCGGCACAATAATAAATATAATAAGATCTTTCCCAACAATGATTCTAATAGTAGTGCTGCTTCCATTATCACGTCTTCTTGTGGGAACAACCATAGGTGCAAATGCAGCAATAGTTCCTCTTGTTATAGGACTTGCGCCGTTTTTGGCAAGAATGGTTGAAAATAATATAAAGGAAGTTGATCATGGCAAGATTGAAGCAGCTATATCAATGGGAACTAAATCTATTACTATAATAACAAGAGTTCTTATACCAGAAGCACTTCCATCATTGATTAGAAGTTATACCTTGTGCATAATAACCGTTATTGGAAGTACAACGCTTGCAGGAGCTATAGGTGCTGGAGGTTTAGGAAGTGTTGCACTGAGATATGGTTATGAAAGGTTTGAAACTAGTTATATGATTACAACTGTTGTCATACTTGTGGTTTTGGTTCAGGCCATACAAATAATTGGTGATATTATTGCAAAATTAATAATCAAAAAGAGATTCAAATTTAGTTGAAAATAGGATATGTCTTAAATAAGTGTAAAAAACAATATGCTGACTGGAAAACCAGAGGCTTTAGATAGAATATATTTATCTAAAGCCTTTTTTGTGCATAAGATTTAATTTGTGAAAGGATGGAGATATTATGCCAGGATTAAATGATATAAAAAATCATGACAAGTTTTCAAAATTATCTAATATACACCCCTGTATGGGTGGAAAAGCACATATGAAATTTGGAAGACTTCACTTGCCAGTAAGTCCAACTTGCAATATTCAGTGTAAATTTTGCAAAAGAGATTATAACAATAATGATGAGGATAGGCCAGGAGTTGCTAATGGAATATTAGACCCAAAGGATGCAGTTAAAACGGTAAAAAAAGCCCTTGAATTATGTCCAGATATAACTGTAGTTGGTATAGCTGGACCTGGAGATACCCTTGCTACAAGAAATGCAATTGAAACATTTAAGTTAGTACACGAAGCTTATCCAGAGCTTATAGAATGTCTTAGTACTAATGGACTTTTACTTGAAAAGTATGCAGATGAACTTTATGAGGCTGGAGTAAGTACCATAACAGTTACTGTAAATGCCGTAGATCCTAAAATTCAAAGTCAAATAATATCTTATATTGAGCTGGATGGAAAGAAATACTATGGAGAAGCAGCAGCAAGTATTTTAATAGCTGCTCAACTTAGAGGAATTAAAAAGATAAGTGATTTGGGTATAGTTGTAAAAGTTAATACAGTACTTGTTCCAGGAATTAATGACAAGCATATTGAAGAAACAGCTAAAACAGTTAAGGAGGCTGGAGCAACCTTATATAATATAATTCCCCTAATACCTCAGTATGAACTTAAGGAGGTTCCAGCACCTACTTGTCTTGAGCTAGATTCAGCAAGAGCAAAGGCAGAAAAATATCTTGAAGTATTTAGGCATTGTAAGCACTGTCGTGCAGATGCCTGTGGAATACCAGGTCAAAGAGATCTTTCAAAGGAGTTATATGGAACTCTAAGTGATATAGAAACTTTTTCACATGGTTAATGAAAAAACAGAGTAAAGAGTCTTAAATTTAAGGGAGGATACGAAATGTCAAAAGAAATTAAACAAATAGCTATTTATGGAAAAGGTGGAATTGGAAAATCAACGACAACTTCTAACATAAGTGCAGCATTGTCAGAGCAAGGATACAGGGTTATGCAATTTGGTTGTGATCCTAAGAGTGATTCTACAAATACTTTAAGAGATGGATCGTATATACCAACAGTTTTAGATACACTTCGTGAAAAAAATAAAGTTGATGCACATGATGTAATATTTCAAGGTTTTAATGGAATATACTGTGTAGAAGCAGGTGGACCTGCGCCAGGAGTTGGATGTGCTGGAAGGGGAATAATTACGGCTGTTCAATTATTTAAGCAGCAAAATATTTTTGAAGAGTTAGATTTAGACTATGTCATATATGATGTACTTGGGGATGTTGTATGTGGGGGCTTTGCAACACCTATACGTGAAGGAATAGCAAAACATGTATTTACAGTTTCATCTTCGGATTTTATGTCTGTATATGCATCAAATAATTTATTTAGAGGTATAAAAAAGTATTCAACTTCAGGTGGAGCTTTGCTTGGGGGAGTAATAGGAAATTCTATAAATACAGATTATCAAAAAGAGATTATAGATGATTTTGTAAAAAAGACTAATACTCAGGTTATGGAATATGTTCCACGTTCAGTTACAGTAACTCAAAGTGAACTTCGAGGCAAAACTACAATAGAGGCAGCTCCAAATTCTGAACAAGCGGATATATACAGAAGACTTGCAAATAAGATAGCAAAGCATACAGAATCTAAAACTCCATCGCCTCTAGGTGTAGAAGAGCTTAGAAACTGGGCTTCAAGCTGGGGAGATCAGCTTCTAAAAATAGAAAGTGAAAAAAGTGTTGTAAATAGATAAAGATTTTTATAATTTAAGTTTAAGGGGGAATAATAAAAAGTTCTCCCTTTTAGTAATTATAACTCTGCTATTATATCACCTAGATTTTCTAAATCGTAATTTCCAATTCCCTCAAGCTCTGATTTAAAGGAATCTGAGCGAAGTATATCTATGATTGCTTTAAATTCTGGTTTATCGATATCTTGTTTTTTAAGTACCAAATCATAACTTTCCTTTTGAAGGGGTATAAAATCAATATTCTTTACTTGAAGTCCAGTTTTTTCATTTCCTATAGCAAAATCTGCACCATGTCTAGATATGATACTTGCAGCTGCAAGGTGAGAAAGACATTCTCTATCATATCCATTTATTGAATTGGCATTGATATTAAGAAGTCTCAAATGTTCATCTAAAAGAATTCTAGTTCCGCAGCCCTTCTCACGATTAACCATAGTAATATCTTTTCTTTTTAAATCTTCCCAACTTTTAATTTCTTTTGGATTTCCAGCTGCAACATAAAAACCTTGCATTCTATAGGCTAAATGAATTATTACAGTAGGAATTCCAGGAAGAAGTCTTCTGACAAAGGGAATATTGTATTCTCCAGAATCTCCATCCCAAAGATGTGATGTTGCAACCTGTATTTTACCTAGATAAAGAGAAAGTAAACCATTATAACTTCCAACATAAGAGCGAAGAGCGCGAACACCTTGAGGGTGGACTTGAAGGTAACGGGATAATACATCGAGAAGAATGTCTTGTCCACAAATTATAAAATTGTTTTTGTGATATTCTTCGCTAAGGGGTAAAAGGTTGTTTGTAAATGACGAATAAATTTCGTCCTCTTGGTGTGGTATTTGTTTTTTATCTTGATATCTAGATTTATAGTTTTCTACATCCTTTAAATCTATTCTAATTTTCTTACCGACTCTATAGCAATTTAGTTCACCTCTTTTGATTAATTCATAAACAGTGTTTTTGGATATACGAAGAATTTTTGACACGTCCAAAGGAGTTAAAGTTCTATCTTCCATAATATTAGGACCTCCTTAAGCATATTTTTACAAAAATAAAATTATAGTACAATCTTATTATAAAATTGATAAAAATACAACTGCATTGATGCCATAATATTAAATTAGTGACCGCAAAGTTATCATACAAGAGTTTACATAATAATATTTTTTTTGCTTTTATAATAATTGTGCAAATTTGTGTATAAGACGTTAAAACATAATTTCACCTTAAGTAAAGCAATAAAAACATGTTGAATAAGTCCCAATATGATATAACATGACTAAAAGTGATGTGCAATTAAATTTTTGCAATTACATAACTTAACACAAGTGTTATAAATTGAACATTACATGATTTGTTACAAAACACTGGCTACTTATAATAAAATATTAAATAATAGCGTTAAACGTTAACAAATTAAAAATATATAATGTATATAATTGATGAATTATTAAAAGAATATTGACTTTAAATGCAATCTTGATATATTATATAAATAATTAAATTTACATTAATTAAATTTAATTACATTTATTGTGTAACGAAGGAAACCACTTGCTAAGCAAGTGGAAGAAAAAAGGCTTATGCCGTTGAGCAGAAAAAAACTCCTA
>NZ_JAJNKE010000062.1 GCF_021043395.1 Clostridium guangxiense | reverse complement strand
TTGCTATACACTTTTTTATTTTAAAAATATTTCTAACTTTTTTTCTTTAAACTATTGACTATTACTAGCTGGTCTTTAATTAGTTTGCAATTTTTTATATTTAGTGCGACAGCCCCTTAATTGCTATATTTAAGATCAACGTTAAATTTACCGTTAATATAGTTAGCAAAATTTTTTGTAAACTCAAGCTGTTCTCTATTGTATTTTATGCTGTCCTTAAGAAGATTTATAAAGGAGTTTTTATTACATTTTCTAATATTTTTATAATAATCTCTACAAATTTTCCAGTATTTTTGAGGAAATGCCAGATATGATAGTATATATAAATATTCATCTAAATTTAAGTTTTTAACATATTCATAGCTATTTAATGTATTTATAAGTATTTCGTTGTTCCATACAGTTGAATCACGTTTTAAAATTCTTCTTAGAAAATATGATATATCATGGGCGCAAAAATCCATTTTGCAGTTGTCAAAGTCTATAATCCATATATTATCTAAATTATCAAAGATTATATTTTTATTTACATAGTCTAAGTGGCATAAGCTTTTTCTTAAATTGCCCATATTGATAAAGGAGGAAGCTTCTAATGCTTTTTTTGCAAGTGAAATACAGCTCTCGGAATTGCTTAAAAGTACTTTGGAGAAATCGTCATTTATTTTATATGCAGCATTACAAAAATCTAAAATCTGTTCAAAGTGTTTTTTTGTTGAAAGATCTATTCTATCAAATCCATTTCTTACACTGCTGCTTTCTATAGGAAAAAATTTGGATGAACATTTATGCATAAGAGCTAAGTTTGTCGATGCTTTAAGAATATCATTAATATCGTCATAGTTAAACTTTCTACCAGTTATCCAAGGCATTAATATAAAAATCATATTATTGTAGGATACAAAACGCATATTGTCACAGGTTGGCAGGACTCTTGTAACTTTTATATTATATCTATAAAGCCATTCCGTGGCTGAATATACGAATAGTAAATCTTCTTTTTTATAATAAACTTTTTTTAAACAATATTTTTGAGTTGGAGAACTTACACAGTATACGGCTCTTTGTTTTTCTGTATCCTTGAATTTTATTTGTTCTAGTTTAGAATCTTGTAAATTATATTTAGAAAGAACAAATTCTTTTATCTTATCATATGGCAGCAATATGCTGGAACTTTTCATATTCACACTTCCTAAAATTATCTTCATTAACTATGATATTAAATATTTTTTTATAATATACATCTAATAAAAAGGATTTTAAATATTTGTATAGAATAATTTAATGTATGAAAATGAAAATTCATCACATTATTAGAATAAAATTTACTATTAAATGGGTAAAATATAAGAGATTTGTAGTTGTAAAAGGATATTGATTAATAAATATTTAGTACAAATATTAAATAAAGAAGGAATTAATGATTTTTTGTCGAATATAATCTTGCTTAATTAGAAAAGTTTAATATAATGTTAGGTGGAATGTCTTATTGATAAGTGAAGAGGTTATTCAAAAAATTAAAGATTTAAATGATATTGTGGATATTGTATCTGAGAAAGTAAAGCTAAGAAGATCTGGTCATAATTATTTAGGACTTTGTCCTTTTCACAATGAAAAGACACCATCATTTAGTGTGTCTCAGGAAAAACAAATATATAAGTGTTTTGGATGTGGAGAGTCCGGAAATGTAATAACATTTGTTATGAAAACAAAAAATCTTCCTTTTGTTGAAGCAGTTAAACTTTTGGGTGACAAAGTTAATATTTCAGTTGATACTGATGATGGCAGGCGTAATGAAAGCATAAATCAAAACAATAAGTTATATAAGATTAATGTTGAGGCTGCCAGATATTTTTTTTCTAATTTAAAATATGATAAAACGGCTAAAGATTATTTTAGAGAGAGAGGTATCACGGAAAATATAATTAGAAGTTTTGGACTAGGTTATGCAAAGAATAATTGGAATGGGCTTTTGTACTATATGAAAAAAAAAGGATATTCAGAGTTAGATTTGATAACAGCAGGGCTTATAATACAAAAGAACAATTCTTTTTATGATAGATTTAGAAATAGGGTTATTTTTCCTGTTTTTGATTATAGAGGCAGAGTCATAGGGTTTGGAGGCAGGGTTTTAGATGATTCAAAACCAAAATATTTAAATTCCCCGGAAACTGCATTATTCAAAAAGGGAATAAATCTCTATGGATTAAATTTTGCAATTAAAAATAACATTAATAGAACTTTTATAATTGTGGAAGGGTATATGGATTGTATATCTTTACATCAATATGGTATAAAAAATGCAGTAGCATCGCTTGGAACTGCTCTTACTAAAAGTCAGGCAAAACTTTTAAAAAGGTATGCCAATAAGGTTATTATATCTTATGATGCTGATGCAGCGGGACAAATGGCGACTCTAAGAGGTCTCAAAATATTGAGGGAGGTTGGACTTGAAGTAAGTATAATAAAAGTACCTGAAGGAAAAGATCCGGATGAATTTGTAAGGAATAATGGCAGGGAAGCTTTTATGAGACTTATAGACAATGCACTTCCAATAGTAGATTATAGATTAAAAGAAGCTTTTGAGAGAGTTAACCTTAAGGATAATGAGAGTGTTATAAAATATATTAGGGAAGTTTCTACTATGATTGAGGACTTAGATCCTGTAGAAAAAGATGTATATATAAAAATGGTATCAGAGAAAACGGGAATAAGTGAGCAGGCTATATATGATTTGTTAAGTGAAAAGTCTCAAAAAGATGGCTATAAAATGCATAAAATGGATAATTATGGACAAAATTTATATGTAGAATCAGCATATATTAAATCTGAAAGATCGCTTTTAAAAATAATGATACAAAATAGAGATATGCTAAATTATATTGTCTCTAAAATTAGCGCCGAAGATTTAATAATGAATAGCCATAAAGAGATATATACAAACATAATAAATGTGGTTAAGGAAAATAATAAACTTAATGAAGAAAGCACACTTAAAATGATTGAGGCTAGATGTAATGATCAAGAAAGTTATTCTGAATGGATTAAAATCGTTAGTGAGAATATAATACTTTCTGAAGGAAATGAAAGAAAACTGATAGATGATTTCATTATAAATATTAAAAAATATAGATTAGAGGAGTCGAAAAAGGAAATTATGAATAAAATAAAGATACTTGAAGAAAAAGGATTGTTTCAAGAAACGCTTGAACTTATAAAAAAGAGAGAAGAAGTACAAAGCAAGTTAAACAATCTGTAATCAACGGAAGGAGGTACAATTAATGAAAAATAAGAATGCTGCTGGTAATAGCGAAAAAAAAGATAATATGAGTCAAAAAAGTGAAAAAATGAAGATAGTTAAGACCTTAATTGACAAAGGAAAGAAAAAAGGAAGCCTTACTTATAAAGAAATAATAGATGAACTTGAAGAAGTTGATTTAAGTCCTGAACAAATTGAAAAAATATACGAAGTGCTTGAATCTGTTGGAATAGAAGTAATTGGCGATATGAATGAAGTTGAGGTTGAAGAGGAAGACCTTGACCTCACAATACCTGAAGGCATTGCCATTGATGATCCAGTTAGAATGTATCTTAAAGAAATAGGTAAAGTACCTCTTTTAGCTCCAGATGAAGAAATAAACTTAGCTCAAAGAATAGAAAAAGGCGATCAATATGCAAAGAAGAAACTTGCAGAAGCAAATTTGAGATTGGTTGTAAGCATAGCTAAAAGGTATGTTGGAAGAGGAATGCTTTTTCTTGATTTAATACAAGAAGGTAATCTAGGACTTATAAAGGCAGTTGAAAAGTTTGATTATAGAAAAGGATATAAGTTTAGTACCTACGCAACATGGTGGATTAGGCAGGCTATAACAAGGGCTATTGCTGATCAAGCAAGAACAATAAGGATTCCTGTGCATATGGTTGAAACTATAAATAAGCTTATAAGAGTATCAAGAAGTCTTCTTCAAGAGCTTGGAAGAGAACCACAGCCAGAAGAAATTGCTAAAATGATGGATATGTCTGTGGATAAAGTTAGAGAAATAATGAAGATAGCACAAGAACCAGTATCCCTTGAAACGCCTATAGGTGAAGAAGAAGATAGCCATTTAGGAGACTTTATACCTGATGATGAAGCACCAGCACCAGCAGAGGCAGCAGCGTTTAGAATGCTTAAAGAGCAGCTTATAAATGTTCTTGATACATTAACTCCACGTGAGGAAAAAGTTTTGAGGTTAAGATTTGGTTTGGATGATGGAAGAGCTAGGACACTCGAAGAAGTCGGAAAAGAATTTAATGTTACAAGAGAAAGAATAAGGCAAATAGAGGCAAAGGCCTTAAGAAAGTTAAGACATCCTAGTAGAAGTAAAAAGCTAAAAGATTATCTTGATTAAAAATTTATTAAGATAGTTTTTATAAGAGTATATTCAAAATAGAAAGGATTCGATATCCTTTCTATTTTCATTAAGATGGTTTGGATAGAAATGCAATCAATTCAAGGTGGTTTATCTTAAAATTAAAAGAAGGTGAAAAATTGAAATATATAAAACCTTGCAAAAGTCTGTTTTTAGCTATTGACGTGATTTTAGTTTCCTTGCTAGTTAATATAATTATATTGGTAATAGGTAACTTTATTAATACATATGCAATCATAGTTTTCTTTAAAGTGTTTTTGATAATATTTAATTTATACCAGATATATTATTTATTGAAATGCATTACACTTAAGTATTATTATGATGATTATAATTTTTATATAATAGCCTTTAGAGGCTTGAAAAAAGTAATAATACCATTTAATGAAATGGACATGTATCAAAAATCTGAAGGTATGATTAATGGTGTAAAGCTTTCAGGATATGGAAAAAATAAATTTGCCTTTGGAATATTTTTTGTTGAAAATATAGGTACAACTAATATGTATTGTACATCTACGGAGAATGTGATTTATATAAAAGTTAAAGATATGATATATGCTATTTCACCTGAAAGTGTACAAGAAATAGAAGATAAATTGAAAGATTTAAGCATACCTTTTGAACATTGGCCATACAAAAAAAATAAGAGAATAAATTTAGGTAAAGATAAATATTTTATGATTCCTTTTATAATTGTAACTATTATTATTCTTGCAATGACCATAGTTCCATTTATCTTTTATTGGAAGGATATGCTGCCAGCAAAAATGCCTCTTAGTTTTGATGCTAACTTTAATCCTATTGTATATGGAACTGCTAAGGGTTTTGCTTTTAAGCAGATGATGTATGGAGCATATAATATGATTATATTATTTTGTATGTACTATGTATCATATTTTTATTCTAAATACAGCAAAAAGCTTGCATATAAATATATGTATGTATCGCTCATAATATCATTTGTTTTTTTTATAATGCAAATAAGAATTTTACAATTATTTTCAACATAGCAAAAAGTACTAAAGAAGGCTTTGTTTTGAATAAGTGCTTTCTTTTGCGCTTGTTTAAAACGAGGTCTAAATTTTAAGGAGGAAATATGGAAATATCAAATAGATTAAAATGTGTCGCTTCTATGATTGATAAATGTAATTGTATTGCAGATATAGGAACGGATCATGGATATCTTCCAATATATCTTATAGAAAATGATGTATGCAGCACTGCAATTGCTTCAGATATCAAGAAAGGGCCACTTAATAAAGCAAAAATTAATATAAAAAAATATGGAATGGAAGAAAAAATAGAATGCAGATTAGGGGCTGGACTTAGTACTATAGAACCAAATGAGGTGGACTGTGCAGTCATATCAGGAATGGGAGGGAATCTCGTAAGGAATATTATAGAGGAGAATTTGGAAGTATTTAAATCCCTAAAATATGCTGTACTTCAGCCAGTTCAAAATCCGGAAGTGCTTAGAAAATATTTGTATAATGAAGGTTTTGACATTTTTGATGAGGAATTATGTATTGACGAAAATAAATATTATGAGATAATAAAAGTAGGATATAACAATCATGTCATAATTAAAGACGATATTTACTATGAAATAAGTGAAAAGCTTATTGAAAAAAAGCATCCACTTATAAGAAAGTATGTTGAGTATAAAGTAAAAAAAAATAAGCATATAATTGATAATATTGATCCTTGTAATAGCAATGCATTAAAAAGAAAAGAAGAACTAATTCACAAAAACCATATTCTTAAGGAGCTGTTTTCATGCCTTTTAAAGTAAAAGATTTGTGCGATATAATTGAGGAGTTTGCACCTCAAAAATTGAAAGAGGATTATGATAATGTTGGTCTTATGGTTGGAAATACAGAGGCTAATGTGAATTCTATTCTTATGGCGCTAGATTGTACTTTAGATGTAATAGATGAGGCTTTATTAAAGAAATGCAATATGATAGTAACCCATCATCCCCTTCTTTTTAGAAAGCCGTCTTCTGTAACAAATGAAACTCTTCAAGGAATTAAAATATTAAAGCTTGCTGAAAATAAGATTAATTTATATTCAGCGCACACCAATTTTGATAGTGTTAGTGGCGGTTTAAATGATATAATTGTTGAACTGCTTGGTTTTGATAAGGGTAGGGTTATTGAAGCTAATTCATATGATGGCAGCAGTTCTGGTATAGGAAGATTAGTTGATTTATCTAGTCCAATTACACTTGAAAAATTATGTTCTATTATAAAGAATAAACTTGAAATTAAGAATTTAAGGTATTGTGGAAGGGATACTACGAAAATATACAAAATTGCAATTATAAATGGAAGTGGTCAAGATTTTTTTGAAAGCTCAAGAAAACTTGGTGCAGAGTGTATAATTACAGGCGATACTTCATATCATTACGTTAGCGATTATAACGAACTTGGTATGTGTATTATTGATGCTGGTCACTTTGGAACTGAATGGCCAGCAGTGAAGGTTGCAGCTTCAAAACTCCAAAGTGCTTTGGATGAAAGAGAATTGAATATTAATGTATATGTATCAAATTGTAATGTTGATCCGTACAAAACGAAGTAGATATGGTTTTTTCGCTGTGTCTACTTTTACTTTACTATAAATTACTTGAAATTTGCTATTGCCAAAACCCCGAGTATTGTAGAGAGTGCACAGTATCTTGTTTAAGAAGGATAATGGGCTATCGCCCAAACCCCAAGTATGATTATATTTGATTTGGAGGGAGAAATTATGAGTAATATAGAATTGGCATATTCACTTCAGCATAATTTAGATCTAATAAAAGAAAATAAAAAAGTGTTAAAAGATGGTTCACATATTTATTTTTTAAAAAAATTAAAAAAAGAATTTGACGATAAGAAAAAAGAGTATATTTCGAAAAGGAAAACTCTTGAAACTATAAAAAAAGGTTATGAAGATATAAGTGAAAAAATAAAAAATCACAAGAAGGAAATAGATGAGAAGGAATTTGATTTATATAACAAGGTAGGCTCAGATTTAAATGCTATAGACAAACTTGAAAAATCAATTCAAAAGGGTGAACAGGAACTAAAAAAACTTGAAGATGATGCTATGGAACTTTTAGAACAGGAGGAGAAAATAAATTTAGTTATTGAAAATTTAAGATTGGAACTTATAAATGTGAAAAACAATTTTTATGATTACAAAGATAAGAGCAGCAAAAAAATGGATGAGGCTGATAGCAATATAAAACTATTTGAAAAAGAAATAGAAAATGTAAAAAAGGATATTCCTAAGTATATGCTTGATGAGATAGAAAAAATATTAAAATATAATGATTGTGCAGTTGCAAAGTTAGTAGGTACTGTATGTGAGGGCTGTAAGATGAAGGTTTCAGCTATGACAATGGATAGTATATGTAGAGGAGTGGAGATCGTGCATTGTGATAACTGCGGAAGGATTTTATACTACGATAGTGAAGGCTTAGGTAAAAAAAGTAAAAAGAGTAAATTAAAAAGATAATATTAAATGAATCTTTTTATTGCAATATGTGACTATGTGTGATATTATAGTTAAGCAAGTAAGCCAGACAATCGCTGCTGTCAATTTGGCAGGAGAGGAAAGTCCGAGCTCCATAGGGCAGGGTGCCGGGTAATACCCGGTCAGGGTAACTTGAAGGAAAGTGCAACAGAGATATACCGCCTAATTTTTAGGTAAGGATGGAAAGGCGAGGTAAGAGCTCACCAGCGCATTGGCGACTTTGCGGCTATGTAAACCCCACTTGGAGCAAGATCGAATAGGGAAGCATTTCGGGGCGGCCCGTCCCGCTTCCGGGTAGTATCGCTTGAATCTTATGGTAACGTAAGATCTAGATAGATGATTGTCTAACACAGAACTCGGCTTATAGGGTTACTTGTTTAATAAAGTTCTGAACCACTTGATTTATCAATGGTTCAGAACTTTATTAATTTGCAAAATTATTAATTATTGTGCTACTTTTACAAGCAGATAATAAAGAATAATTATATATGACTATGTTTAATTTTTAGTTCCGCACACCTTATTTTTATTTTAACATTAAAAAGTGAAATTGCAAGATGAATTTTTTATATTGAAATATCAAACGGTTCATACCAGATTTTAAGTAGTAAATTTTTCAAAGATCAAATTTTACATAAATCCATGTTTAATCAATATATATTTTTTAGTAACAGGGGGCAATATAAGTTGAGTATTAAGGTTGAGATGTTTATTAAGTTACCATACATTATAAAGTTAAATGAGGAAAAAGATTATAGATTTTCATTTCAATTTAATGAGTTTGAGATGTTTGATTTAGAGATGAGATTTAATGATGAGAATAATGAGGATATATATAAAGCTGAGTATCCTCCGTGTTCATGTAGTAATATAAGGATTGAAGCAATATATAAAAATTGCAATTATTTAGATTATGAAAAGAGAACGACTTTTCGTACTGATAAAAATATAAATGAATTTATAGTAGAGTTACCGTTTAAAGAAATAAATAATATTTTTAATGTTGTGAATAAAAAATTAGAGAAAATATTAAGCTATTTAAGAAATAAGTCCAACATGTTTTGGATAGAACAACCTCCAATTAGACCTATAAGTTATTGTTTTGGCAATGAAATAGAATTTAATTTTTATTCCCCTAATACAAAATTATTTAAATGTGTAAAAGAAATAAAGCAATATACTGATTATTATATGACATCTGAGTCAATTGAAGAAATACGTAATGTTGATAATAATATTTTCAATGGATTTGAGGATTATAGTGTTGAAGAAAAATTTAATTTGTACTTAAGTAAGGCGGAGAAATCTTTATATGAAAGATGTTATGAGGAGTTTATAATATATTGCAGTATAGCAGTAGAAGCTTTTATAAGAAGGTATATTGGAAAATTAGAACCTAAAGATGACATCATTTTTAATCGTATTTCAGTCTCAAATTATGATTATTTAGATCAATATTATAATGTGTTGTTAAAATATATAAAAGGTAAAAGCTTAATTGAGTTAGATGAAAATGCATTTAATCACTTAAAGCGAATGTACAAGCTAAGAAATGCAATTATGCATAGTGGAATTATAGACGAAAGTGCATTAAAAAAAGCTGGTTTAAGTAAAATCGATTTTAAAGAATGTAAGAATATTTTAGACAGTGCTAAAAAGAGTTTTTTAATAATAAGTAAATTATAAGTTGAGAATGCTGAAGACATATACTATTAAGTGGGCAATTACACAGTGTAATTGCCCACTTAATAGTATATGGTATAAAAAATAATATAATAATGGTAAATATTTGTGCATTTATTGAAATAAGTGCATTGAATTTTTAATAATCGTGAAGGTATATATCAATCAACAATTACAACATCATTATAATTTTCATTAATAATCTTATGTATTGAAGACAAGATATAACATATTTTTATATAGCCTATTTTGGGATGATTAGAAAGACAATAATAAACTTATTGATTTAATATAAAAGTCAGGTATATCCCAATTGTCATAAGATTATATAAGAGGGTTATCGTTAATCAAGTACAAAAATATATACTGTTGAGACTATTAGTCATATAATGAAACAATTTCTATTTTTGTGGTATAATATAGTCATTAAATAACTGAGGGGGTAAAATAAATGTCTGACTTAAATAAATTGTTTGCTAAATTCAATGATACTATTACACTAAGTTCAATTAAAAAAGAAAATTTAAGAACAGGACGAAATGCTCTTAGAAAGAAAATAAAAGATAAATTTACTGAAAAGGATAGAACCAATCCTAAATTTTGTGGACAAGGGTCTTTTATGATGAAGACCACAGTTAATCCAATAAGTGGCGAGTATGACCTTGATGATGGAGTTTATATTCAAGGATATTCAGATAAAGAACAATCTGATTGGCCAGTAGCTTCAACTATTCATAATTGGATTTATGATGCAGTTGAAAACCATACATCCACATCACCTGTAGATAAGAATACTTGTGTTAGAGTAATTTATGTTAATGATTATCATATAGATTTGCCTTCTTATATAGTAAAAGACGATGTAGCGTATTTAGCTCACAAGAGAGACGGATGGGTAGTAAGCGATCCAAAAGCATTTACTGATTGGTTTATAGATAAAGTTACGAGTGAAGGAGAGCAACTTAGAAGTTTAGTTAAATACTTAAAAGCGTGGAAGGATTTTAAGTCTGTTGATTTAAAAGGAATAGCTATAACAATTCTTGTCGGTAATAATTTCTATCCATATGAAAAAAGAGATGATTTATCGCTCCTTGGCACAGTAACTGATATAATTAATAGCTTAGAGGAAAAATTTGAATGTGTTAAGCCTGTAGCACCGAATGAAGATATTTTTGATGGGATTAGTGAAGTCAAAAAGACAAACATATTAGATAGTCTAAAAGAGTTAAAAGATAAACTTCAGGAAGCTGTTAATAATGAGGATGAGGAGGAAGCTTCACAATTAATGATAGACTGTTTTGGTAGTAGATTTCCTAAAGGAGAAAAATCTTCAACAGATAGTACTTCTAATTTTGTTAGTGCCTCAGCTCCTTCAATATTAAAAAATGACGGACGTTCAGCTTAAAGAAATTCAAGCTTATTTGGAAAAAAATAAGCTTGAATGTGTTTATGTTAATAATCCTAATGGAGACTATCTATTTGTTGATATAAATATTAATGGAGAAGAAATCAGATTAAAATGCATATTTCCAGTCTCTTTTCCCTATACATTTCCTAAAGTATATATACTCGGAGAATTTTACAAGAAATACAAACCATTACCACATATACAAGACATTGATAGAGATGGCTTTATATGTACATTTGATAGCAATATAGTATATCCAAATCCAAATATGCCTAAAGAAGTTACATTAGAATGTATAAAAAAAGCCCAAAGTATTATTTTAGATGGAACATCAGGAAAGAATTATGAAGAATTTAGAAATGAGCTGTTGGATTATTGGGAGCTTGATAGTAGTTTGACTGCTGATTTGATTTTTTGCCCCCAAAGTTCTCCAACAGAATTGTTTAGTTATATGAGGAATTATAAATTTTTATATTTATCAGATAGCAAGGAGAAACTGTTAAATTATTTGTTTTATACAAAAGGATGGAGGATAAGTTGCTCAGAATTTACGAAAGCATTGTTTTTACCCATAAACGGTAAATGGTATCCTCCTTTTCCCAATAACAATGGAGAGATATTTAATGCATTAAGAGAAGAAAAATATTATAATGCTTATGTAAAATATTTGAAGAATAATAAACAATGCCATATTATTGTTTTTTCACAAATCGTAGATGATAATACCTGTCTTGCAGGATGGATACAAGAAAGAAAACCTACTCCGAATGGATTTAGGTTGAATAGTATTGTTCCCGAGTATGTTTATGGGTTCATACATAAAAATGTTGAAATTAAAAAATTCACGGTTAATCAATTAGGTCACAAAAGATTATTTGCAAGAGGGGGAGACGGTAAGGTAAAAGAAAATATGAAAATATCAATAAGTGGCTGTGGCTCTGTAGGGAGTCATTTGGCGAGTGTTCTTGTTGATTTAGGAATAAATGAATTCATACTAATAGATAAGGAAATTTTAACAGCAGATAATATAGCAAGGCACTACTGTGGGGCTTCAAGTATAAGGGAAGGCAAGGCTTTTGCATTGAAAGAAGAACTTTTAAAACATTTTCCTGATATGAGTATTGAAGCAATTAGCAAGGATGTTTTTTCAGTGATCAAAGATAATCTAATGGTTTTTAATAGTTGCGATTACAATTTTGTTGTTGTTGGAAATATTCCAACAGAAAATAGGTTCATTTCATTATTTAATAGTGGTAAGATAAAGAAACCAGTTATCATATTATGGGTAGAACCATATTTGATGGGAGGTCACGCAATTATATTACAGCATAAACAACCCAACGTAGTTGATAAATTATTTGATACATCATACCAATTTAAATGGAATATACTAAGTGACGGAGATAAATATACTAAAAGAGAAAGTGGTTGTGGTAGTACATTTTTGCCTTATTCTGCATTTGAAGTTCATCAATTTTTGAATAATATAATGGATTATATAAATCAGAATATATTTGAGAAGAAAAATAGGCAAAATTATCTTATATCATGGTGTGGAAGATTGAATGTTGCAAGAAAAAACAAAATGAAGTTGGAGCCTCAATGGTTAAGCGAAGGTAATAGAAAGTTGAGGGTTAGGATATTAAATGATGAAAACTTATATGATAGATCAAAGAACAAGACTTATAATAAATGATAGTGTTGTAGCAAAACTAAACAATTATCGTCAAGGAGTGAAAAGCCCAGAAAATGGAGGCGTTTTGTTGGGGAAAATTAAAACTGATTTTACTGAATATATAATTACTGATATTTCAGAGCCCTGCGAAGAAGACAAGCAGGGAAGGCATTTCTTTGTTAGAAATAAAGATAATGCTCAAAGTATAATAAATCAATTTTGGGAAAATTCAGGTGGGGAGATTATGTATTTAGGTGAATGGCACACACACCCTGAATTGTATCCAAGTCCTTCACTTGTGGATAGCAATTTGATTAAAAAATGCTCAATTGAAATAAAGCCATTACCGATGTACATATTTTTAGTTATTGTAGGTGAAAGTGGTTCATTGTATGTTGGGTATAAAAATGTATGCAAAAGAAAAGCCACACTAAAAAAATTAAATGAAGTTTAAGAGGTGGATAAATGCACAGTTATTCAATTGATACAAAGGAAAGGATTTACGTAATATTCTATTTAGCACTAATTAGCGTTTTAGGGGTAGTTTTATTAAAGGACTTATTAAAGCTTATAACATTCATACCACTTTCGATATCTATTTCATCAGCATCATTAAGTGCGTTTTTAGTTTTATATAAGTTGTTTGATAAATACTTTTGGAAGTGGAAGTTAATAAGATTTATATTTAAGATAAAGACCCCTATACTTTCTGGTGATTGGGAAGGAGAATATGAGTCTTCCTATAAAAAAGATGGCGAAAGAGTTAATGGAACTGTAAAAATTAATATAAGCCAGACTTGGTCAAAAATAAGCATAAGATGCCTTAATTCAGGGTCATCTAAATCGTACAGCCAAATAGCAGGGATATTTATAAAACATTCTAAGGGAATAGTTCTAAAATATGAGTATGAAAATGAACCAGAGGACAGCTTTGTAGACTCAATGGGTAAACACTCTGGTTTTGAATGTTTGGTATTTGACGAAAAGGATAATACAATGAGTGGAACTTATTATACAGACAAGTATAGAAGAACTTTTGGTACTAAACATTATAAAAAAATACCTTAAATATGATAGAGTGATACTTTATAATATTAATACAGTACAAAATATGGATATGTTTTATAACAGTTCTTTGATAATATATAAATTTTAAGCAATTATTTAAAATATAGCCTTCTGCTACAATTAAGCAAAATATGAAACTTGGAAAATATAAATGATAATTATAAAAAATTTGCTGGTATTTGTTTGTATTGATAGTAAAATATTAGCTATAGGATTAATTTAGAGTGAAGTGAAAATTATTTGTATAACATACAGATAAGCAGTAATTGTGGAGGAAATGTAATATGATAATGAATGAGCAAAATTTAAATACAAAAGAAAGAGAATTGGTTGAAAGCTTGAATGAATTTTTCATTAATGAGAACTTTGGAGAATTTGATGTGTATGCTGATTTTTCTACAATTACCAATATTGAATTTAAAGGTAAGCTATTTAGGTTAGTATTACGCATAAAGCCTTATGAGCCAGATTGTGAAGAGCAGTTGCAAATATCAACAATAATTTTTGACAATAGCATTAGGCATAAAGGTATATTTCAGAAACTAATGATAAAATTAGTAGAGTTTTGCAAACAGTATAAAAATATGCCTATTTTATTTTGTGAAGTGGTTTCTGAAAATTTTGCAACTAAATTGATGAATTATGGTGGAATACTTTTGAGGGATAGTTTTTATTCAGGTAAATATATAGCAATATTACCTGAAAAGCTTAATGAAAAATAAGATTTCAACTTTCAATTTAAGATTAAATAATATAAATGAAAATTTATGCAATTATTTTTAGGAGGAATTATATGATGCAGTTAAATTATACTTTAATGCAAAATATTGATGTAATAACAAACAATCTTTCGCAATTAAGAGATGAAACATTAAGAACTCAAAATAACAATGGAATATTTGCTCAAGATTATTTTTGCTGGCTTAATAATGCAGTTTTTGCTGACTATTCCACAATCACTTTTTTGCTGAAAAGTATGCCCGATATTAATCAGTTTGATTTGCGCCCTATTTATTGTATATTGAGATCATCATTAGAAAAATATGCGGATATTTTGAACCTCTATATTAAGGGAAATGCTTATTATGCATACATGAATTATTTAAACTCTGAGTCAGCTTCAAAAGAATTTAAAGCAAAAGGAGATATTGAAAACGGAATTATTAAGAAGAACGAAGCCAATGAATATGCAAATAGTGTTAAACAGACTTTTAATATAAATATTTGTAATCGAACAACAAGATATTACTTATTGGGGGAATTTAATAGGCTTCCACAGATTGGTAATTTGTTTTTTATCTTGGAATTCAATAGAAATATTGTTAGATTGGACTCTCGTTTTAGCCAGATTTTGCATAATAATATTGAGTCAAATAGTAGTAATAATTTTCAAAAAACAAATGAAATTCTCAAGTCTATACATTATATGATGTATATGTCTTTGTGTTTGTTTCAAGTATATTACAACTTGAATACACCTCAAATTAATCAAGGTATACAGTATTTGAAAAATGCAATTGATATTATAAATAATAACCAAGGAGTTCTAAACATTTAGAAAGGAAGAGAGTATGGTTAGAGATGGTGTTTTCTGTGAAAATCAAAAATCCATAGTGACTGAGTTACTTTCTACAGCCACAAAAAGTGTGAAAATCGCAGTGGCATGGATAAACTTTGATGACTATAGAGAAATTTTTATTTTATTGTTGCAAAAAAAAATAAAGATTAGAATTGCAGTCAATGATGATGTGGCAAACCGTAAATACTCTAAAAATATAAAAGAGCTGACTCATTTAGGTGCAAAAATTCGATTTATTAGTATGCCATCAAACAACAAATATGAGCATCATTATATGCACCATAAGTTCTGTATTATAGATAATAAATTATGCATATCTGGTTCTTTTAATTGGACAAAAAATGCTAATGATAATAATTATGAAAATTTAATAGTGAGTCATGATATAAATTTAGTCAACCCATATATATTAGAATTTAAAGCTGTATGGCAATTATCTAAAGATGACATAAATATGTTGAGAAATCCAGAATGCTGTGAATATTGCAAGAAGCCTAAAATGATTATTTGCATATTTAGTCAAGAAGGTTATTACAATACACAAGCTGATTTGTATAAGGTATGTGGGTGTGATATAGAACATATTTTTTCTGACTATTTCGATATATCAGTGTATAATAATCTTATCACTATATTTGAAAAATATAGTGATATGGATGAATATGCTTATGAGCATGGTTATGATTATAACAAAGAAGATCGAAATGAAAAAATCAATTTTGACATTAGTAATTATTTGTCCAATATTAGAGCAAATAGAATGAACTATAAATGTCAAGATTAAAATGTAACTTTTTGATCATTTAAGGCTGTAGGTTTTAGTGTTCTTCCTGCTTTATATGA
>NZ_JAJNKE010000061.1 GCF_021043395.1 Clostridium guangxiense | reverse complement strand
ATTATAACTTATCTAGGCTATTTTTCATACATTCTTATATGATCATTTTCCTACAATCTTATGTTAGCATTTATATATTTAAATGCACCAAGGGTCCAAACATCATTCTCTGGAAGCTAGTTGAACCTTAACATAGGATGTATTTAAATCTATATAAGACCTTTAATTGGAGAATAGGGATAAGTGTTGAACCTTAACATAGGATGTATTTAAATTAAATAATATATTAGTGTTGTGTGGAATAGGTATGTTGTTGAACCTTAACATAGGATGTATTTAAATGATAAAAAGTAAGCTTCATATAAGTAGCAATGCGAGTTGAACCTTAACATAGGATGTATTTAAATATAGACAGTCAATATGCTGCTGAATTTTTAGTTTATGTTGAACCTTAACATAGGATGTATTTAAATAAAATCCTCCCTAATTCGCACTATATTCACTGTAGTGTTGAACCTTAACATAGGATGTATTTAAATCCACAATTTGATTTAATGATTTATATGATGAACTCGTTGAACCTTAACATAGGATGTATTTAAATGCATTAGGAAGCCCTAACATAGATGGTTTAGAAAGCGTTGAACCTTAACATAGGATGTATTTAAATTCTGATATGTGGTTTTTTCTTAAGGCTATCGTCAAGGTTGAACCTTAACATAGGATGTATTTAAATTTAGTTACAGTTAAGTCGGTTATATTGGCTTTAGTTGGTTGAACCTTAACATAGGATGTATTTAAATAGAAAAGATGAAAAGATGAACATATGTAATTCCAGTTGAACCTTAACATAGGATGTATTTAAATTTAAATCAAATTGTGGTGAGCCTCTATATTCTTTAAGTTGAACCTTAACATAGGATGTATTTAAATTCTTTGAATCAAGTTAATTTTGCACCTACGAAGTAAGTTGAACCTTAACATAGGATGTATTTAAATTTTGATAATGTAAAGATATAACTATGTTCAAATGGTTGAACCTTAACATAGGATGTATTTAAATTGCAATGAAAACTTAAAAGTCTACCAGATTTTAAAGTTGAACCTTAACATAGGATGTATTTAAATCTATACATACCATTGTGATAAAGTATTGCAAAGTTGTTGAACCTTAACATAGGATGTATTTAAATTATAACAAGTAAATCTGCATTACATAGTCCTCTTAGTTGAACCTTAACATAGGATGTATTTAAATTTGTTACGGTCAAATGGATTGGATTTTAAAATATCCGTTGAACCTTAACATAGGATGTATTTAAATTAGGTTGGAAACTTGTGATGCAAAATTGGACAAGTGTTGAACCTTAACATAGGATGTATTTAAATCACATTAATTCTTGCATGAATGAAGTCCTTTTATTGTTGAACCTTAACATAGGATGTATTTAAATATATGGCTTATCAATGTGGGTTAGGCTCTAAGAATGGTTGAACCTTAACATAGGATGTATTTAAATCAGATATGTGACAGAATGTAAGCACAGGGAGGAGGTTGAACCTTAACATAGGATGTATTTAAATTCTGTAAACCAAAATATTGGTCTATAGGTGTCATACGTTGAACCTTAACATAGGATGTATTTAAATATAACTGCTGTTGGGGATGACATATATGCTGTTATTGTTGAACCTTAACATAGGATGTATTTAAATGTCTTGTTAATTCCATTACTATTCACCCTTTCCAGGTTGAACCTTAACATAGGATGTATTTAAATTGTCCATATTGCTATACTTACTGGAGATAGTAGACTGTTGAACTTTAACATAGAATGTACACATCTAGAGTTTGCGCGAGAGCGCATATGACTTCATGAACAAAATATTCGGCAATTAAAAAAATAATGCTCCAAACAAATAAACTATAATAAAATAGATAAAAGTTTGCGCGAGAACGCATAGGACTTCAAAAACCAAATATTCAGTAATAGAAAAAATAATGAACCAAACAGAATATAAGGATGTATTTAAATTATTTATGCACTTATAGGTTATACAATTTTAAGAGAGTACTTTATTAATTGAGTAAAATTGGTTATAATAAAATAAAAAGCAACTATTTATTGATTAACTTTAACATATGGTGTATTTAAATAAGTTTTTTATCTATTTTTTATTAGAGTTTGAACATCAACATAAAATGTATAAAAGAAGAAATGGTCATAAAAGATGTATGATTGTTTCTTTTTTTATTTATATCAAAGTTTTTTATATATTTTTTAAAAATAGTATTGAAATTCCATTTATGGAGATATACAATATAATTACAAAGTGATTTACAAAACTCTTAAAAGTAATAAACAAATAATGTCCTTCCATAATTTTTTTACTTAATGCAAATATTTTATACAATTAAGATTTTAATATCATAAGGGGAGGTGAACAAAATTGCTAAAAGTATATGAACTTTCGCTAAAAACATATCTTCTTGAAAATATAGAAGAAAAAAATGTCCTTCAATCAATAGCAGAACTAATAGATAAAAGTTTTACTAAAAATTCAGAATTGGCAGAATTTCACGAAACAAATACTTACAAAAAATATGTATTTAACGCATTGTACCCAATCGAAAGAAATAAAGTTTATTTTAAAGGGAGAATATATAGTTTTCAAATAAGAACTGTAGATGAAAAGCTGTGCAGTCATTTTGAAAAGGTGCTTGTTAATGAATATACTGATAAGCTTAAAGTTTTGACAGTACAGAAAAGAGTTGTTCCTAAAAAGAATATAGAAAAACTATATAGTATTACACCATGCATAGAAAAATTTGAAGAAGGCTATTGGAAAAACAATCATTCTGTAGAAGAGTTCGAAAAAAGATTGACAGATAACTTAATAAAAAAATATGCCCAAATCTTAGGTGAAAAAATAGATAAAGATATAGAGCTATTTACACTGATTAGCTTTGATAATAAAAAACCTATAGGAGTTAATTACAAGGGCGTAAAGCTGCTTGGAGATAAAGTAACACTATATGTAGCAGGAAATTCAACAGCTCAGGAAATTGCTTATCTGGCCCTTGGAACAGGAATTTTGGAAATGAATGCCAGGGGATACGGTTATGTAAACTACAAATGGATGTAGGAGGTGAGAAGACATGCTCAAGGATTGCATTGATAAGTTTTATAGTATTTATGATGAAGATAAAGAAAATTATATCTTAGATGATTATTATTTAAGAGAAGGAACTTATCTTTTGGTAAATGATAATGGAGATATAGAGCAAGAATTGAAAGTGAGTAAAAATAACATTGATAGAACTTATGAATATTATGGTTATTTTGTTGAAAGAGACTATTTGTCGAAAATTTTCGATACAAATAAATCAATAGAAAATAAGAGATTGATTCACAGCAATAATTATCTGTCTTTTTTTATAAAGAAGGACAGCATAAAGGAAAAGCTTACAGAAGATATTATAGATACATACTATGATATACTTTTAAATCCTATGAAAAAATATGAAAAAGATAAAAACAAGAAGAGTATGTATGAGGAAGTTGAAAAGGAATGTGGCAAGGTAAATGAAGAAAAGCTGCAAAAAAATAAAAGTTGGATCAAAGAACACATAAAAAATTTAATTGGAGACGGAAACAAGGAAAAAAATTATCTTAAAATATTTTTTGAAGCAGATATTGAGGAATATAGAAAAGAAAGCAAAAAATATATAATTCCTAACATATACAACAGTACGCAATATAACATAGATATTAGAGGTATAACTTATGGACTCCCAAATGACAATATGGGACTTAATGCTAAAAAGCCATATCTTGAAAATAAATCACGCAAAAACACACTTCCATATTTAATATCAACTGAAGAAGTAAGTAAGCAGAAAAAGTTTTTTGATTACTTAATGAATAATGCAAACCAAGGAAAAAACAATGTATATATAAGTGACGATAAAATAAAATGCCTGCCTAAGGGGCAATTCCTAGAAGATAATTTTAATGGATATTTTTTGAGAATACAGAAAGGAAAAGAACTTGAAATTCACGATTTTGACAACATAGTAGGAATGAGATTTAAAATCAAAAATCTAAAAATTCAAATGGTTATCCCAATTGATTATAAAAATGTCAAACCAGCTTTAAAGCATGATAAGATAGAAAATCTTAAAGAACTTGAAGCTAATATAAATGCAGTTTTATTTAATAAATTTTTGTCTAACAATTATTTTACAAAGCCAAAGGATATAAGACTAAATGATTTTAGAGTTAAGGAAAATTTGCTAATATATAGAGAAGCTTTTTTTGCATGGTTTTATAAAGGAAATTCAAGTGTAATAAGAGAAAGCTTCGGAAAATTGACAATGAGTTTGATAAAGAACTCAATTAGAAATAATAATTTAATCAGGGCAAAAGAACAGTATAACCTTGGATATGGTGTACTAGAATATTTTGAAGGAGTGAAGAATATGGCAGATATCTTAAAAGGTTTGGCAGACAAGCTTAGAAGGAAAATCAATAGCGAAAATCCTAATGAAATTAGTCTTGAAAGCGATGATGAGTATTATTTTGCTGCGGGACAAGTTGTTAGTTACTTAATATCCTTAAATAAATCAAGTAAAAAAAATCTTTCTTTTATAAATCCTATCTTGAATTGTAAAAGCAATGAAAGGTTTAAACAAGAAATAATTTATCTACTGAGAAAATATAGTTATGCCATTTGGGATGTAAATAAGAGGTTTAAAAATTTACAGTCAATGATTTGCGGATATATACCAGAAGGAAAATTGAATGAAAATTTATTTGTTGCAGGTTATCTTTACATCAATTTAATATATGAGAAAAATAAAGTTGAAAATCAAAATAATGAAACTGAGGGAGGAAAAAATCATGAATAAAAGAGTTTACGGAGTTATAGGAATAAAATCTGTTATGGCAAATTGGAATGCCGATTTTAGTGGGCATCCAAAGTCTATATTTAATGGGGAAATTTTTGGAAGTGATAAAGCGCTAAAATATCCAATGAAAAAAATGTGGGATGAAAAAGGGGAAAAGGTGCTGTATATTAAATCCTTAAAAATTGAAGAGGATAAAAAGGAAGGCGTAAAGGTTAGACCAAAATCTCTTAAAGAAAGATATGAAGAGATATTTGAGGTGAAGGATTTAAAGAAAGAAAAGGATAGTAAAAAAGTTATTACAAATTTATTTAGTGCAGTAGATGTGAAAAATTTTGGAGCAACCTTTGCAGAGGAAGGAAATAATATAGCTATAACAGGGGCAGTGCAGATAGGTCAGGGCTTTAATAAATATGAAGATACAAGCGTTGAGGAGCAGCAAATATTATCACCATTTAGGGATGCCAGCAAGGAAAAAAATAATACTGGCGGAGAAGATGATAAAGAGGCTGCTAATTCAACTACCTTGGGAACTAAAATTGTAAGCAGCGAAGCACATTATTTTTATCCTTTTGTAATTAATCCACTTGCCTATAAAGATTATGTAAAAATGGAAGTGACAGAAGGATATACAGAAGAAGACTATAGTAAATTTAAAGAAGCTGCAATAATATCAGCAACAGCCTTTAACACAAATTCTAAGCTTGGTTGTGAAAATGAACTTGCAATTTTCATTGAGACAAAAGAAGATTTATATTTGCCAGACTTAACTCAATATATACATTTTGAAAAAGGAGAAGATAAAAATATTATAACTCTAGGTTTTGACAGCATATTAAGCAAGGTTTCAGATAGAATTTTAAATATTGAAGTATACTATAATCCACTAACTACTGAATTTGCAAATACGCTAGAAAAGGCAAAGCATTTTAATATTTTTACAAGGGAAGTGCTCTAAAACATGAAGGCTTTAAAATTTACACTGAAAGGACAAACGGCTTTTTTTAAGAAACCAGACGTGAATACATATTTGTATTTTACATATGGAAATATTCACAAAATAGCAGTTTTAGGTATACTCGGTGCTGCCTTAGGCTTTAGTGGTTATAATCAGCAGGATAAAAAAACTGTTTATCCAGAGTTTTATGAGAAGCTTAAGGATATAAAAATAGCTATAGTGCCTTTAAATGAAAGAGCTTATATTCCTAAGAGAGTGCAGAGCTTCAATAATTCCGTTGGATATGCCTCAAAGGAAGCAGGAGGAAATTTAATAGTTACAGAGCAATGGCTTGAAAAACCGCGTTGGGAAATATACGTGGAGCTTAATCCAAATATATATGGTGAGGAAATAGCAGGAAGTTTTAAGAAAAGCAGCTTCGTGTTTCTGCCATACCTTGGGAAAAATGATCATTTTGCTGATATAGAAGAGGTAGAAGAAGTAGAACTTCATGAAGAAAAAGAAGTTAATAAGCTTCATAGCTTGTTTTTTAAAAAGCACTTTGAAATATTGAAGAATGATAGCTTAGATTTATTTGAAGAAGAAGAGATTGTTTGGAAATACGAAGAAAGATTACCTGTACTTCTAGAGGAAAGCACAAATCAATATATAACAGAGAGAATGGTATTTACTAATGCCAGACTTGAATTAAAAGAGAAGTGCAAGGTTTATTCATCTGGCGATAAAAATCTATTTTTATTTTAGGAGGCAGCCATGTATTTTGAGGATGTAAAAAAATTTGATATAGAGAAAAATGTTTCGGATTTAGACGAGTTTTATGCGCATTTAAAGAAAGATGGAAGAGAAAAGCTCAAAAATCACATAGATTTAGTCTATAGTTATTTTTTAAAGCTCTGCGCAGAAAAAAATTTAGATGATGTGTTTTTGCGGCTCGAAGGAAGTTTTTTTAAACCTTCAGATAAAGTGGCAATAGGGCTTTGGAAGGAACTAATAGTCAATGCAATATATATCCATGATATTGGTAAGGTTAATGAACAATTTCAGCTTTTTAAAATGAAAAATGAGAAATTTAAGGATATAGATACTCTTACTGTGCATTCTAAACATTCAATGCTTTCTGCATGCATATATTTTGATTATTATTTAGAAAGGGTTAAGGGCATAGAAAAAAGTAGTTCAAGTACAATCATTTTGTTTTTAACCTTAAATTCATACATTATATCAAAGCATCATGGAACATTAGAAAACCTTGCACAGTTTAGAGAAAAGTTTTTTGATGCGTTTAGTGATTATAAAGAAAAATCAGCTTTGTATAGAAGCTATAGAGGGAAAATTAAAGAAAAATCTGATGGCTTTTTTGAAAAAGTATATAAAAATATAGAAAAAGCAATGTTAGATATTGAAAAGAATGAAAAGTGGAAATCCATTGAAGTATATATTTATTCAAAGCTTCTTTTTTCTCTTCTTACAGCTTCTGATTTTTATGCAACCTCAAATTACAGTACTGGCAAAAAAATAGATTATATGGGTACCATTAAAGATATAAATAAGTACTACTCTATTTATAAAAATAGCGAAATATATGAAAAAATACAACTTCATAAAGAATTTTTAAAGGGAAATGGAGAAAGTCCTTTTAAGAAAAATGATATAAATAGACTTAGGACGGAAATGTTTTTGGAGGCGGAGGAAAATTTAGAAAAAACAATTAATGAGAGTATATTTTATTTAGAAGCACCTACAGGGGCTGGAAAAACTAATACCTCAATAAATTTAGCTTTTAAATTGCTTGAAAAGTGTAAAAATTTAAATAAGATTTTTTATATATTTCCATTTAATACTTTAGTAGAGCAGACTAAAAATTCTTTGGATGATATATTTCAAAACAATAAGGAAATAAAAAGAGAAATAGCGGTTATAAATTCTATAACACCAATAATGACAGAGGATGAAGAAGAGGACGATAAGGAAATATATAATAAAGAGTTAAAGAGAAAGGTAGATTATGATAAATCACTTTTAGATAGACAATTTTTTCATTATCCTATTGTATTAACCACGCACGTAAATTTATTTACTCATTTATTTGGAAACAGTAGAGAAGCAGTGTTCCTAATAGCACATCTTGCAAACAGTGTAGTTATTCTAGATGAGATACAAAGTTATAGAAACAATCTTTGGAAGGAAATAATTATATTCTTAAAAAAATATGCTGAGGTACTTAATATTAAAATAATAATAATGTCTGCAACCCTTCCAAGGCTTGATAAATTAACTGATTCAGATAAGAGCTTTGTGCAGTTGATTAAAAATAGAAGTAACTATTTTGAAAATCCACTTTTTAAGAATAGGGTTAAATTAGATTTTTCATTGCTAAACGAAGAAGCTCCAATAGAAAAAATAAAGGAAAAAGTTATAGCTATATCAAAAAATTCTAATAAGAACATATTAATTGAATTTATAAGTAAGAATACTTCTATGGATTTCTTTAAAGCTTTGATTGAAATCAATAAAAGTGAAAAGCTAAAAAGAAAGCTGCTGCTTATAACAGGTGATGATAATAAGGCAGAAAGAAATAAAATAATAAAACAGGTTAAAACGGAAAAAAATATAATTCTTGTGGCAACACAGGTTATAGAGGCTGGTGTGGATATTGATATGGACATCGGTTTTAAGGATATGTCTATATTGGATGCAGAGGAGCAGTTTCTTGGAAGAATAAATCGTTCCTGTAAAAAACCAGAAGGCGGTATGGTATATTTTTTTAATCTGGATAAAGCCACTTATGTTTATAAGGGAGATTATAGAAAGGAAAAAGACATTACGCTTCTAAATAAAGAAATAAGAGATATGCTAGTAAACAAAGATTTTTCTAAATTTTATGATTTAGTTATGGAAAGAATAGAAAAAGGCTTAAGCAAAGAAAATGATAGAAATATTGATGAATTTAGAGAAGATATGATTTTAAAATTAGATTTCCAGGGTATAGAAAAAAGGATGCAGCTTATAGAAGATGAGGATAAGGAGTATCAAATTTTTTTAAGCAGAAATATAGAGCTTGAAAATAGTGAAATCTTAAATGGGTATGAAGTTTGGGAGGAATACGTTGAACTGCTAAAGGATAACAAACTTGGGTACGCCGAAAAGAAGGTTAAGCTTTCTATAGTAAATGAAAAGATGAATTATTTCATATATAAGGTAAAACATTTATCTATTTCATACAATGATTTTGCTGGAAATATATATTATATAAAAAATGGAGAAGATTATTTTACAGAAGGTAAGTTTGATAGAGATAAATTAAACAAAAGTGAGACAATTGGATGTGATATGTTATGAAAATAAATGGAACGCTAATAAACTATTATTTCCACTGCAAACGGCAATTTTGGCTTCATGGAAATAGAATCAATCTTGAAGATAACAGTGATGATGTCCGTATTGGTAAAATTCTTCATGAGCTTAAAAGCGAGGGTAAAAAGAATACTGAAATTTCAATAGATAATGTGAAAATAGATAAAATAACTGATGAATATCTTGTTGAAATAAAAAAATCTGATGCTGACATAGAAGCTGTGAAGTGGCAAGTACTCCTATATTTAAAGATATTGAAGGACAAAGGCATTGAGAGAAAAGGCAAAATTGAATTTGAAGAAAAAAACAAGCAAAATAAAAAAATAATATATATTGAGCTTACGGGAGAACTGGAAAAAGAATTGGAAAAATTAAAGATAGATATGGAAGAACTTATGGAAAGTGATATGCCTCCTAAAACCTACGAAGTTAAGAAGTGCAAAAAGTGTGCGTATTATGAATACTGTTATGTATAAGGTGTTAGGATGAAATTTAAGTCATTTAATTTTCAAAGGCTGTGGATTCGGTGTGAATAATTGGCAATCTATAAAATAAGCTGATGAGGAAGTGGAAATGGTGAGCAGTGGAACAAAATATATTATGAGTATGGGAGATATTAAAAGAAAAGATAATTCCATATTATTTAAAAATGAAAAGGGTAATTCTTATTTGCCTATAGAATCGGTAAAAGAAATATACTGTATGAATGAAGTGAATGTTAACAGCAGATTCCTCGATTTGGCAGCTAAAGCAGGTATTACAATTCATTTTTTTAATTATTACGGATATTACAGCGGAACTTTTTACCCTAAAGAGAATCTTGTAAGCGGTAACTTAACTATAAAGCAAGCTGAGGCATTTTTAAATAAAAGGAATGTAATAGCAAAGGCTTTTGTGCAGGGGATTGCAGATAACATATATGAGGTTTTATATCATTACTACAGACATGGCAAAAGTGAACTTAAGGAGACTTTAGATTGGATAAAAAAGGCTGTCCCTCTGTATTTGCAAAATGATAAGATAAATATAAAACAGATACTTAGAGTGGAAGGTGAAGTTTGGCAAAGATTTTATAGTGACTTTAAATATTTCCTTCCAGAGGAGTTTGTATTTAATAAAAGGGTAAAGAGACCGCCAGATAATCCTATGAATGCTCTTATTTCTTTTGGAAATTCTATTTTGTATTCTAAAACTGTGGCTCAAATTTACAATACCCATTTAAATCAAACTATAAGTTTTCTACACGAGCCATCCGAGGGCAGATTTTCGTTAAGTTTGGATTTATCGGAAGTATTTAAGCCAGCAATAGTATATAAAACTATATTTGAACTGGTCAATACTAAAAAGCTTCAGGTTACAAAGCATTTTGATAGAAAATATAATTATTGTTTATTAAATACTGCTGGAAAAAAGATATTTGTACAAGCTATAGAAGAAAGATTTGATGAGGTTTTTCAGCATAATAAATTGAAGAGAAAGATATCCTACAAAACTGCAATAAAATTGGATGGATACAAGCTTATAAAATTTATACTTGAAGGTAAGGAATTTAAGCCCTTTAGCTTGAAGGAGATGGTTTAATGCGGAAAAACTTTAATTTTAATTATGCTTTTGTTTTTTACGATGTAAATGAAAAGCGAGTAAATAAGGTTTTTAAGGTATGTAAGAAGTATTTTTACCATCACCAAAATTCTGTGTTTAGGGGTACAATAACCCCAGCCAATCTAATAAAGTTGAAGAATGAAATCGATAAAATAATTGAAGGTACAGACTTTGTAACGATAATAAAGCTCATAAATGGTGATTGCTTTGATGAGGAAACCTTAGGGATAAATGAAAAAAATACAGAGGATTTAATACTTTAAGTTACAATTTTAGTGACTATAAATAAATGAATTTTTCCAACCATTAAAATGAATAAAGGTGGTTCAATCTATTGCAAATCAATACCTTGAAGCACTTTTTATATACTTTTTTGAAAAAATGAAAATCGGTTGGAAAAATTTCCGCGAAATCCTTTATTAATGCGGGTTAAAAGAGTATAATAAAAATAAATAATGGCTATTTTACAGTGGTTGAACATTAACATATGATGTATTTAAATAAATCAATAGTTCTTGTAATTATCAACGGAGCATCTAGTTGAACATTAACATATGATGTATTTAAATATAAAAATTTGTTTAATGTAATTTTCTACGTCTTCTGTTGAACATTAACATATGATGTATTTAAATTGAGTTCCAATATTAGTATACTCATTAAGAAATCTGTTGAACATTAACATATGATGTATTTAAATTTATGTCTAAACTCATCTTCGCTCCAAGGATATTTTGTTGAACATTAACATATGATGTATTTAAATAAGTCTAAGGCTAATAGATTCCAACCTACAAAAAAGTTGAACATTAACATATGATGTATTTAAATTATTCTTTATCTACATCTTGTCCGTTATTTCGTTTGTTGAACATTAACATATGATGTATTTAAATATTTTACCTGGTCTGCCACCATCTTTTGAGCTGGCAGTTGAACATTAACATATGATGTATTTAAATTCAAAAATAATCTGTTGGCGTCCAGAATCTAATAGCGTTGAACATTAACATATGATGTATTTAAATTGTTACGCCTCCTTAAAAAATGTATAAAAAAGAGCTGTTGAACATTAACATATGATGTATTTAAATTGTTTTAATCTTGCTTTTTGAGCTAGTTCTCTTGTTGAACATTAACATATGATGTATTTAAATCTGTTTTGCCATCTGCTGTAGTAAAAGTTCCATTAGGTTGAACATTAACATATGATGTATTTAAATTTTGCTATATCTCTTATAGTAAAATCATCTTCACTGGTTGAACATTAACATATGATGTATTTAAATTAAACTTTAACCAATGTTACTAGTCTAGTTAATAAGGTTGAACATTAACATATGATGTATTTAAATTGTGCCTGCTGTTGTTTGTCTAAAGCGTCAATTTGGTTGAACATTAACATATGATGTATTTAAATTACAAAGTGGCAGTTGAAGCTTTAGAACCTATTGGTTGAACATTAACATATGATGTATTTAAATTTAGAATCTCTAACTTCCCAACGGTGGTGACATTGGGTTGAACATTAACATATGATGTATTTAAATAGTAAAAATATCTCTCTATGTTTAAAACATTTTCTGTTGAACATTAACATATGATGTATTTAAATAGGAATAGAAATTGAATTAAAACGCATTAATAATTTTGTTGAACATTAACATATGATGTATTTAAATATTTTATTGTCTTGTGCTTTAATATCTATGCGAATAGTTGAACATTAACATATGATGTATTTAAATAACTCTGGCATATCTCCTATGGCATTTGCTATATGTTGAACATTAACATATGATGTATTTAAATACTATCTAAATAGTCTTTCATTGTATCTTCAAATTGTTGAACATTAACATATGATGTATTTAAATTTCCCTGCAATCTCTATATGATAATTATTCTTTTTCGTTGAACATTAACATATGATGTATTTAAATTAAAATGACAAAGGAATTGAAAAAAGAATATTCTTCGTTGAACATTAACATATGATGTATTTAAATTCATCTTATTCATTGCCTGTTCACCATACCTTGCCGTTGAACATTAACATATGATGTATTTAAATCCGCTTAAGATTACTCTTGGTATAATATGCAAATAGTTGAACATTAACATATGATGTATTTAAATGAATTCAAAACAATGAATTCAATCTTTTTTACTTGTTGAACATTAACATATGATGTATTTAAATTTATAATATTAAAAATTCAATACTTCTAATATTATGTTGAACATTAACATATGATGTATTTAAATATTCTTTTTTCTTCTTCTGCTTCTAATACTAAATCGTTGAACATTAACATATGATGTATTTAAATTAATCGGTGAAGAAGTTGCATTTGAAATGTCCGCATGTTGAACATTAACATATGATGTATTTAAATAAAAACGCTTAAGCGGGGGCAAAACATTAACCCCCGGTTGAACATTAACATATGATGTATTTAAATAGTGTATTAGATAGATATGTAGCAAAGAGGGTGTAAGTTGAACATTAACATATGATGTATTTAAATTGGCACTAGAATGTTATGTCTTAGATTAATTGGAACGTTGAACATTAACATATGATGTATTTAAATCTATTGTATAATTCAATTTGTTACTTTTCATTAATGTTGAACATTAACATATGATGTATTTAAATATATCAGTTAATGTATTATGAACCTCGGTTTGATTGTTGAACATTAACATATGATGTATTTAAATGCAAAATACTTTTTAGTACCTTTCAAATTAAATAGTTGAACATTAACATATGATGTATTTAAATATAGAAAACAATTAATAAATTAAGTAAATAATATGTTGAACATTAACATATGATGTATTTAAATAGTATTAATATTATTTGTTAATAGACTATGGTTAAGTTGAACATTAACATATGATGTATTTAAATGATATATGGTTTTTCCTAAGAGCTGCTATCAGGGTGTTGAACATTAACATATGATGTATTTAAATTCTGTTATCCCAAGGCTATAATAGGCTCCTACACCTGTTGAACATTAACATATGATGTATTTAAATAAATTATTATCATTAGTTATTTGTATATTATCTGATGTTGAACATTAACATATGATGTATTTAAATCGCCTAAGAAAGGGAATCTAAATTTGCCAAAATAGGTTGAACATTAACATATGATGTATTTAAATTTTTTACAGTATTTATCTATTCTAGTCTTAAGATTTGTTGAACATTAACATATGATGTATTTAAATTTAATACAATCATTTTCCTTTATAACAGAGCCAATAAGTTGAACATTAACATATGATGTATTTAAATGTGGAGTAGCAAGTACAATAAGAAGTTTCTTGCATGTTGAACATTAACATATGATGTATTTAAATGCCATATGTGCAGCATTTTGAGTTGTCTGCGTTGCGGTTGAACATTAACATATGATGTATTTAAATTTAGATAGATTAAGCAAACAAGTTGAAAACATTGTGTTGAACATTAACATATGATGTATTTAAATCTTAATGGATAACAACTTTCTTTTGTTGAATGCTCAGTTGAACATTAACATATGATGTATTTAAATAAATAAGCATCACATCTTTTGTCTGTAGAAAAAGTGTTGAACATTAACATATGATGTATTTAAATAGTTCTTTTTGCTCTAAATATCCTAGTTTATCGCAAGTTGAACATTAACATATGATGTATTTAAATGTTTCATTTGTTTCAATAACTGCACCTTTATCTATTGTTGAACATTAACATATGATGTATTTAAATAAGCTAATTGTGGGTACTTCTTTAAATGCTTAATAGTTGAACATTAACATATGATGTATTTAAATCTAGATATCAATGATTTGAATGGAATATTAGAAAGTTGAACATTAACATATGATGTATTTAAATAACATGTTGTCAACTTCTCGTTTAAAATTTTCCCATGTTGAACATTAACATATGATGTATTTAAATGACAATGCAGACCTAGAATTTACTTTAAACCAGTTGGTTGAACATTAACATATGATGTATTTAAATTTGTTTTATTCCTCCACGTCTGGAGGTACGATCGTAGTTGAACATTAACATATGATGTATTTAAATAGATTATCAAAAACAGTACGCAGACATGGCAGAAAAGTTGAACATTAACATATGATGTATTTAAATGCCTTTGCTGTATCTCCACTATATGAATCTAGGGTGTTGAACATTAACATATGATGTATTTAAATGAGTGTGTATAACCTTTGCCATGATAAGTCGAATAGTTGAACATTAACATATGATGTATTTAAATAGAAATGAAAATGTCAATGAGAACAAGAGGAATTAGTTGAACATTAACATATGATGTATTTAAATCGAAATAAGAATTAACCACCTTAAAAATAAAGTGGGTTGAACATTAACATATGATGTATTTAAATTAACACAATAAATTACATGGAACAAGGCGGTGCTGGTTGAACATTAACATATGATGTATTTAAATGCAGTTAAAGCTTCAAATAGATAACTTAAAAAGTCTGTTGAACATTAACATATGATGTATTTAAATTTAGAAACAGAGGTATTACCGCTTAGTGTAATAGGTTGAACATTAACATATGATGTATTTAAATAGATGAAACAGGCTATACAGATGTTTCAACAACTGTTGAACATTAACATATGATGTATTTAAATCTACTAAAAATCAATATATTCCCTATCCCCTCTAACGTTGAACATTAACATATGATGTATTTAAATGAACACATATTGTGGGAAGGGAAACCTTCTAACTGTTGAACATTAACATATGATGTATTTAAATAGAATAAAAAATGCCCTCTGCAAAAGGGCAAAATAAGTTGAACATTAACATATGATGTATTTAAATTAATCATTCTCCTTTAGAGAGTGTAAAATAAAGTGTGTAAGTTATAAAAAAGCTTACGCACTTTGTTCATTATACAGGGTATGTTAAAATAAAAAAACAAAGGAATGAAAAGGATGAGAATAGAAACTATGGCAAGAAAAAATAATGATGCACCCCAAAACAAGATCATAAATGAAATATTAGAACAATATAATCCAACTACTGTTGAAGATATGCAAAATGCTTTAAAGGATATCTTTGGACCTATGTTTGAAGCTATGCTTAAAGGAGAAATGAATAACCACTTAGGTTATGAAAATAATGATCATAGAGAAAAGAAAACAACAAATCGTAGAAATGGCTATACTAAAAAAGTACTTAAAACTTCGAATGGTTCTATTCCTATTAATGTTCCAAGGGATAGAGAATCTACATTTGAACCTAAATTGATACCTAAAAGATCAAAAGACGTATCTGGTATACAAGACAAGGTTTTATCAATGTATGCAAAAGGAATGAGCCAAAGAGATATAGCTGATACAATTGAAGATATATATGGATTTGAAATTTCCCATGAAACTATTTCTGATATTACAGACAGTGTACTTGAAAATCTTGAGGAATGGCAAAACAGACCTCTAAAGAAGTTCTATACATTTATTTTTGTAGATTGTATGTATGTTACTATGCGTAAAGAGTATGAAACAAAAAAATACGCAGTATATACCATATTAGGCTATGATATAGATGGATATAAGGATATACTTGGATTATGGTTAAATGAAGAAGAAAGCAAACATACTTGGATGCAAATTTTTGATGAAATAAAGGCCCGAGGAGTAGAAGACATTTTATTTATATCTATGGATGGTGTATCTGGTTTAGAAGAAGGTGCAAAGGCAATATTTAAAGATGTGACAGTTCAAAGATGTATTGTACATCTTATAAGAAATTCTATAAAATATGTCCCAAGTAAGGACTACAAACCATTTACTGCAAATTTAAAAAAAGTATATGGAGCACCAAGTTTAAAAGCAGCACAAGCTGAATTTGAAAAATTCAAGCAGACATGGTCACAGTATCCTGGTGCTGTAGATGTTTGGAAAAGGAATTTTAAATATGTAGAACAGCTATTTGATTATGGCAGTGCTGTTAGAAAAGTTATGTA
>NZ_JAJNKE010000060.1 GCF_021043395.1 Clostridium guangxiense | reverse complement strand
ATTAAAGTTAACCTTTTTTAATCTCATAAAAATAATAATTATTTTTTATTTCTTATTGACATTTCTTAGCTGGACTTCCTCTTGTCATCACTATCTGTTGCCTATATGCGCCTTCCCATGTATTTCAGAAACCTCTAGTTTAAACACCGAAACAGCATTTACTGCATTTTCATCAAACTCAAATTTTTCTTTATCGCTATATTGTTTCATTAAATAAGTTAATGCTTCTCGTTTTTCTGACTCATTTAAAATTTCAACTATTCCATTTCCACATACACTTTCATATTCCATAGTTGAATTGCAGTCTTTTTCACCTAATAATAGTTTATGCGAACAATTCATTTCAAAACCAACTTTATTATTCTTTTTTATTAATTCTAATTTCTTTCCAGCCTTAGCTCCATGGAAATACAATGTTATTTTATTCTCTACAAAATTCACTCCAAAATTTAGTGGTACAATATACGGATATTCCTCATCAAATAAAGCTAAACTGCATACATCACACTTTTTTATAATTGTTACAATTTCCTTCAGATTCATAATTTCTCTATCTTTTCTTCTCATATCGTACGCTCCTTTACATTGTTTAATTAATCATAAGTTAATGATCATACTCCATTTATGAAAATCTTCCAATATACATAATTATATCAGAAAATTTTCAATTTATCGCTAAATAAAATTAATTAACTATCAAAGCATTTTTGCTTTTAAGTCATAAAAATATTTCTAAAAAATATATATAGATTATTATATATATTTATTTTTATGTAAGTTTTTTAGATAGAGGAGGAAAATTATGAAATTAACAGAATCCTTAGAAAAAGGGATGAAAGAATCACTTATAAAAGTTATAATATCCTATATAGATAAAAACCCAGAAAAAAATGTAAATAAAATTTTTGGTATTGTAAAAAGTGCCATTAAGGATCCTTACTCATTATCACAAATCGATACTGTCCTAAACTATTATAATACCAATAAGAGTGTACATGAATATATTCAAAACATACTTAAAACCGTAAATAAAAAGTGTCTCAAAAAGTTCTTTGTAAACTTTCTATCAAATGGCGTATGGTATGGCATGTCTAAACGTGATAAATACTTGAATGATGAAAATATAAAAATTCCTTTCGTAATTCTTTTAAGTCCATCAATGAGATGCAATTTAAAGTGTACTGGCTGTTACGCTGGAAATTATAGCAAAAAGGACGATATACCATTTAAAGAAGTCGATAGAATTATAGAAGAAGCAAGAAACCTAGGAACATATTTTTTTATAATTCTTGGTGGAGAACCTTTTATAAATAATTACATGCTTGACATCTACCAAAAATATAACGATTGCATGTTTGTCCCTTTTACCAATGGAACTCTTTTTACAGAAAACTTAGCTGATAAAATACAAAAATTAGGGAATGTAGCACCAATGTTTTCTCTAGAAGGTTTTGAAAAGGAAACTGATGCTAGAAGGGGCAAAGGTACTTTTAATAAAGTAATGCACGGAATGGACTTACTCCGAAAAAGGGGGATTGTTTTTGGTGTATCCTCTGCAACGTCCACTCATAATTTTGAAACCGTATCATCAAAAAAATTCATACAAATGCTAATTGACAAAGGTTCAAAAATAAGCTGGTATTTTATTTATATGCCTGTAGGCGTTGGTGTGGATGTAAAAAATATGCTTACTCCTACCCAAAGAATTGAACTTGGAAGAAGGACAAGAGAGATTAGAACTACAATGCCATATTTTTGCATAGATTTCTTTAACGATGCTCCTTACGTTGGCGGATGTATAGCTGGTAAGTATTACTGCCATATAAATGCAAAAGAAGATGTAGAGCCATGCATATTTTCCCATTTTTCATCCTTTAATGTAAAAAATCAGCCTCTTTTAGATGCATTTAAAACTCCATACTTTAAGGAATTAAGAAAAAGACAACCTTACAACAAAAATCTCTTAATGCCATGCATGATGATTGATAATCCTACAGTTGTGCGTGAAGTTGTTAAAAAGACCAATGCTAAACCTACGGATGAAAGTGCTAACAATATGATTAGTAATCCTGAATTCATGAAAGAGCTTGATGAACTTGCCGCAAACTTTAAGCCAGCAGCAGAAAAAGCCTGGAAGAAAGACTTTAACTGTGCTGGAAATTACAAAATGTCAAAGGGATAAAATAGTCTTACAGCAACATAGATATTAATTTGCAGCAGAATCTGAAACAGCTGTTTGAAGTTCACTAATTAGTTTATCCATATCAGCACTTAAATTTGTAAGATCAGTTGTTCTTGTATTTTGAGTGGCTATTATACTGCCAAATTGTGATTCTGCTGCTTGATAATCCTTATTTTTAATGTCACTTTTTATAGTCGTATAATCCTGTTTAATACTTCCATTAAGTGTTTGCAAGGAAGCTATATCATTGTCTATGGTTTGCAGCTCTGTTTGTATGCTAGATAAATCTGTTGAATTTAATTGTTTTCCACTTTGCTTTATGTTTTGTATTAAACCTTTAATAGTAGCTTTTTTCTGAGCTATAGCTTGTCTTAAATTTTTATTAGTCTGATAATTTTGCTTAACTGTATCCTTTTTTGATGAAATATCACTTCTATATTGCTGTAAGGCTGCTTTATTAGCTTGGTTTTGCTGCTGCTTTAATAAGCCTCCTCCAAAATTAGGTGTTTTTGCATATACCGCTGAACTAGGTAATATAATTGCCATTGCAATTACTGCTGAAATTAATTTTTTACTATTCATTCAATTCACTCCTTATAAAATTAATTTATATTATTTATTAACGACTCAGTTTGATTTATATTATTAGAGTCATCTGAAGCATTTAAAGCAGAATTTAATTTATCCATAGATGAATTAATACTTTGCATAGAAGCCGACGTATTCTTACCTGCAGAACTATAATTAGAGTTTACAGCTGAACCTACATTATTAGAGGCTGACTTTCCATAATTATTGCTAACTTTAACCGCCCCAGTTTTTGCATTATTTGAAGCTGGTGAAAAAGCAGATTTTTTACTACAGGCAGCTACTACAAAAATCAAAGATAAAATTGGGATAACAATTAAAATTTTTTTCATATTATACTCTCCCTTACTGTGATGTTAATGCTTATGAAACAAGTTTAACATTTAATTTTGGGATAAATCAGAGATAAATTGTGGCGAATTTGTGGCGGAAATATGGTGGTAAATATAGAAACCTAATAATGTGTTATAATCAATTTAATATATAACACCTTTACAGGAGGATTATTTATGCCGAAAAAACTTATCTATATTGCAGATGACGAAATTAAAATACAAAAATTAATAGAAATGTTTTTAGTAAAAGAAGGCTATGAGGTAATTACTTATTCTAATGGAGAAGATTTATTAGAAGCTTTTAAAGAAAAGAGGGCAGATATGCTCATCCTAGACATTATGATGCCTGGCATTGATGGTCTGGCCTTATGCGCAGAATTAAGAAAAATCAGCAATGTTCCTATAATAATTATTTCAGCAAAAGATAGCGAAACGGATAAAATAGCAGGACTAATGCTTGGAAGTGATGATTATATGACAAAACCCTTTAGCCCCGTAGAATTAGTACTAAGAGTAAAGAAAATATTTAGACTCATTGATGTTAAAACGGAAGAAAGAAAAGATAGCAATCTTTTAAAAATTCTAGATGTGAACATAAACATTGATAGCAAGACTGTTTACTGTAATGGTAAAAAATTAAAATTTACACCCATAGAGTTTAATCTACTACTATATTTGGCACAAAATTTAAATAAAGGCGTTAGCAGAGAAGAGCTTCTAAATAAAATCTGGGGATTTAACAGTGATGTAGATACTAGGGCAACAGATGATATGATGAAAAGAATAAGAAGAAAACTTGCAGAAGCAGATTCTTCCTTAAAAATAGAAACTTTATGGGGCTTTGGATTTATGATTTCAGATGAAAATAGATGAGAGGATTAAGTTTATGAAAAATTCTAAAAATAGTATAAAAAAAAGAATCTTTCTTTCACACATGCTTGTAATCAATATATGTATTATTTTAACCTTAATTGTATTTATTATATGCTTTAGATTATTTATAAGATCTCAAACTAGGCGTCAGCTTATTTCAGCAAAAAAAATATTAACTCAAACAATAACTGAAAATTTAAATAGAAATAATACAAAAAATATAGACGATAACGAAATTACGAAAAATGCTTTAAAAACTGAAAATGCCCTAAAAAACGTTCAAACTTATGCTACTATAAATTATGCACTTGTAGATAAAAATGAGAACTTGCTTTCTATTAAACCAAATAAAAATCAAAATAATTTTATCGAAAATAAATTATTGCCAGCAATAAACAGAAAAAAACTTTATAGACAAACTTCAAACAACACTGCTGTGTTTCTAATAACAATAGGTAAAAACAGATATGAGGTGACAATTTCTCATATAAGCTTACACAATGGTCAAAATACATATTTAATAATATATTCTGATTTATCAAAGAGCCGTAGTTTAACTAACATAGTCGTATTAATGCTACTTTTGATTCTACTAATTTCCGCTGGTTTTGGAATAATAATTTCCAATAACGTAGCTGCTAGAATTTCTGATCCAATCTATAAATTAATCAAATATGCAAAAAAGTTAGGTGAAAGAAAATACGACACTGCAATAGAAGAATATAATAGCGATGAAATAGGTGAATTAGCAGGCACCATGCACTCCATGGCTAATAAACTATCTGCCTATGATTCAACAATTAAAACCTTCCTTCAAAATGCATCTCATGAGCTTAGAACCCCTCTAATGTCAATACAGGGCTATGCTGAAGCAATAAAGTATGGCGTTGCAAAAGAGGAAGGTGCCGTTGATATAATTATTGAAGAAAGTAAAAGACTTTCAGAACTAGTAGAAGATTTATTGTTTTTGTCAAAAATTGATTCTACACAAGAAGCTTTTAAAACTGAAAATGTCAATATAGCAAATACAATAAAAAATAGTATAGATAAAGTAAACGGCATAGCAGTAAAAGAAGGAAAATCAATAAAATTTTCAACTAAAAGTGATACTGATATTATTATCTCTGGTGATAGTGAAAAGCTTACTCGGGCAATTATAAATATCTTAGGCAATTGCTTAAGGTATTGCATAAAAAATATCGATGTAGTTTTAAGTAAAGCTGAAAATAAAGTCATAATAGAAATTAGTGATGATGGTTCTGGCTTTGAAGAGGCTAGTATTGAGCACTTATTTGATAGATTTTACAAGGGCAAAAACGGAAACCACGGTCTTGGTCTTGCAATAACTAAAAGCATTATTGAAAGACATAATGGAAACATAATAGCTAAAAACAAAGAAGCTGGCGGTGCTGCATTTCTAATATACTTGCTTTGCAAATGATTTATCGAATAATACAGAATACAGTGGCGGAGAAAAAACATCCTTCACTGTATTCTGAGTTAAATTCCAGTTTGTGTGTATGAATATAAAACTTACCATTTTCAAGTTTTATGTTACCTAACTATACTTATATGCCTAACTTCACAAGTCTTGCTGCATTTTCTCCCATGACTTGCTTTATAACTGTTTCATCAGTGCAAACACGTTCTATAGCAAATTTCTCTATAGCTAAATCTCCAAATGGAAGATCGGTACTAAATAGACATCTATCAGGCAATTCTTTTATTACCATGCTTAATTGAATTACAGCATAAAATGCCGATAAGTCTATGTAGACATTCTTGACTTCCTTCGTCATTTTAATAGTATCAAGCCAATTTAAGCCACCTAAATGTCCTATCACTACTGGAACTTCACTATACTGCTTTGCTAAATTAAATATACCCTTTAAATCATTTAAATCCAAAGGCCAAAACGCATGAATCCAAATTGGTAGATTTGAGAACTCATGTGCTGCTTTAAAAATATTATTTAAATCTTCAACTCTACCATTGCCTATAGTAACTTCACCAATACCCTTAAAATTATTATTCACTACATATTCTTCTACCCATGAAGCTGTTTTTTCATAATCAAAACCTGCTGGTACATTTCCAAAGCCATAAAATCTTGATGGATATTTTTTAATAATCTCATATTGCCCTTTAATTGAGTTTATTTTAGTAGACATAGAATTTTTTTTACCCAAAATAATATCATATAGCTTATTTAATTCTTTTTCATACTCTTCTAAATTTTGTGCCAATTCAGGATGCATAGAAGTAGAAAATAGTATTGTTTTATCAATTCCTGCCTCATCCATAAGCTCTATATGTTTTTCCACTGGTAGCACAACATGTGCATGACTATCAATTATCATTTATATCACTCCTACAACTTATTTCATGTAGAAGTATACCATCCATAAATTTTAAATATAAGTACGCACAAATTTGAAATGTAATATCAAAAATGATACTATTACGGTAGAATAATAATTTCAACATAAAAAATATTGGAGGGTAAAAATGGCAAAATCAAAAAATTTAATCGATAGTTGTCCAATGGATATAACTATTAATATATTAAGTGGAAAATGGAAATTATCAATTTTATGGCACTTATCTCAAAATATTGTTAGATTTAATGAACTTCAGCGATTACTTCCAAATATAACACAAAAAACTTTAACAATGCAGCTTAGAGAGCTAGAAAAATCCGGAATAATATACAGAAAGATTTATGCTGAAGTTCCACCAAGGGTTGAATATGGATTAACCCAGGTTGGAGAAAGTTTAAATCCCATACTAAGCTCTATGTGTGAATGGGGAAAAGATTATAAAAAAATTATGAAGTAACATACTTTTATACGCTTGGCTCTTCACATAAGCTTATTATCCTTCTAAAGCAAAATAGAATTACTTCCAATAATAAAATCCATAAATACTATTTAACATTTTCATTTAATATAAATTTATTTATAACCTTTGCCACACCATCATTATCATTGGTATCTGTAATATAATCAGCTCTTCTTTTTATCTCCTCTGAAGCATTTGCCATTGCAACTCCAAGCCCGCCATATTCTATCATAGACAAATCATTTTCACTATCTCCAATGGTAATAATCTCTTCTCTTTTTATATTATAATAATTGGTCAAAGCTTCAACTGCCTTCCCTTTTGAAACAAGCTTTGCTGTAATTTCAATGTTATGTTTAGACGAGCTTACAACTTCAATATCATTTAGTTCCTGCAATTCCTCCTTTAAAGCACTGATTCTTTTGGTATTTATATGTATAATCTCGCATTTAATAATATCCTTGTAGTTCTGCTCAAGTTTTTTTATAAGTTCATCATTATTTTTCATATATTCCATATTAATTTTACCCTCATTAGCTATACTCATAGATTTTAAAAACAATTTATTTACAAGCATGTAGACAAATTTACTTCTACAAATAAAGCTATTAGGCGTATTAAAATTAGTTTTAACCTTATGCTTATTACATATATTGATTATTGTCCTTATATTTTCGATACTAAGACTTCTTTTATAAATCACGCTGTCCTTATCATTTTCCTTTATAATAGCTCCATTTGATGCAATAACAGGAGATGATTTTACACCAATAAGCTTCGAATAAAAAGCAGCATTTTAATATATTCTACCAGTAGTTATTACTATATTAATTCCTAATTGGTGTGCCTTTTTAATGGCATTTTTATTAGCCTCGCTTACAGTTTTTTTACTGTTTAAAAGAGTTCCATCCATATCAATACATACTAATTTATACTTCATTTGTTATTCTCCTATAAATATATATTAAACTCGCCAAAACTAAATATTCCAGTGCCATGTTTAAGCATATTTTTATTTTCAATATGTTTAAATGCTTTTTTAATTTTACATATTAAATCAACCTGTATATTTATATCATTATGTGCCGGTAATATCTTTGCTATTCCCTTAAGTTCGCTAATTTTATCAATTGATTTTTTAAAAAGTACAGGATCTGTAGTTGGATAAAAGGCATATAAAGTTCCTTTATAGATTAAATCTCCTGTATACAGATAACCCCTATCCTCCTCAAAAAAGCAAATATGCCCTGGAGAATGTCCTGGAGTATGAATTATTTTTACCTTTCTTTCATCGATATCAATAATATCATTGTACTTTAATATCTTGTCCGGTTTTCCACTATAAATTTTATAATTATCTATATTAAATTCTATCGGCGGCTTTTTAGTAAAAGGTTCTCTCATAATATTATTTTTAACAACATGAAGTGGAATATCGATGCCATTTTTTAGCCAATTAACTTCATCCTTGTAAACATAAATAGTATCAAATAATGCATGCCCACCTATATGATCCCAATGCACATGAGTAGTAACTACTATTATAGGCAAGCTAGTTAATTTCTCAACCTCTTTCTTTATGTTGCCAATCCCAAGACCTGTATCAATTAAAAGTGCATTATTTTTACCTATTAATAAATAAGAATGAACCTTTTCCCAGTGTCCATATTCACTTATAGCATAGGTTTCGTTGTCTATTTTCTCAATTGTAAACCATTCATTCACTATTGTTTCTCCAATCGATATATTTTATTTTTTTAATACTAGCTACTTTAATTATTAGCTAAGTATATGGTATAATTTTCATAAAAAACAGTTCGAGGTGTAATATGAAAAATTCATGTACATGTCCAAAATGCAATTGAAATAATATAATAAACTATCTTCTAATGATTATCCTCTATTATCGAGAGACTATTACATACTCTTTCAATTGATGAGCAATCAACACACTTTTTTAACATAACACAAGGAGGGTTAAAACCAACTTTTTCTGCATTTAATGGATATTCTATGCCTTTAACCCTTTTTACTCCTTCTTGCCAGGTATCAGCAACTTTATTAACTTCAACAACTATAATGATTTTATCTAGACAAAAAATTATTACAGCTACTTTGTTACTACTGTGAATTTCATGACCCATTTAAATAAAATTGGCTGGATTTCTGGATATGTAAGTTTTTCTGGCAAATAGTCAAATAATTTAATTTCTCCAATTTCAAAGTCAGGCAATTCTCCTAATTCTTCAATATTTGCATAATACACTCTACCATAATCTTGAGGTTGTCCTTCTTTTTTTACAGAATAATCACACACAGGCTCTATTTTAAATTTAACCGCTCCAGTTTCTTCTTTCAATTCTCTTTCTGCTGTTTTACCGATATCCTCGCTTAGTTCTCTATGACCACCTGGAATTTCCCATGTTTCTCTTTTTTTATGCCTTACATATACAAATTTGTTATTAAATTTTGAAACTATAACTGCAAACTTTAATTCTTTATCTTCAACAATTCCCAATTTATATATTTCAGTTTTCAATTAAGCTTCTCCCCTTTCCAAGTCTTCTTTAAAATATAGCCAATAATCTCCATAGTAATTTATACCATTATTATACCATTATTTTTATAAAAAAATTCTGATATATAAATTTATATACCAGAATCAAACTTTACATATAAAAAATATTTAGTGATCACAATGATGATTGCACATTACATCTTTATCTTCTAAACCACCATTGATATAACTTTCCATAATATCTTTACATTCACCCTGTGCACCTTTTATAATCTTAAAGCCTTTACTTCTCAAAGCCTCTAACGCACCTGATCCTATGCCTCCAGTTATAACTACATCTACGTTATGTTTAGCGAGCAAATCTGCTAAACCTTCATGTTGATGTGCAAGCTCTACTGTTGACACTTCCTCAAGCTTTTCGATTTTATCATTTTCTATTGTTCCAATCATAAAACCTTTACTCTTACCAAAATGCTGATTCAGCGCACTTCCATTATTAGGTATTGCTATCTTCATTTAAATTTCCTCCAATACATTCATTATTTTTGCACCCCTTATGGCATACCTTATGACAGAAGTCACTCTTTTTACTACACATAACTTCTTTTGAACCGCATGATGGACATATATTTTTATCTTCCTCATACTTTATTTCATAATCCTTGCCGCAAGCTGTGCATCTAAACTTACATAAATTTCTTGTATAATTTCCACCACTTATATTTATTGCCTTTCCTTGAGTTAATGCCAAAGCAACTTTTTTTCTTGCACTGTCTATTATATTTTGAAAAGTCTGCCTTGAAACATGCATTCTTTCTGCACATTCTTCCTGATTTAGCTCCTCTATATCCTTAAGTCGCATAGCCTCAAGCTCTTCAATTTTTATCAATATTTCTTGAAGCTCACATTTTTTTATTCCCGCTGGCAAAAAATATGTATATTTAGGCAAGCTTTCAACTTTTCTATATTTAATTGGTCTTGGCATTTGAATTTCCTCCTTAAATATAATTGGCATTTGCCATTATTATATATTTAAATTAAGTTATTGTCAAATGCCAATTACTATTTATTTAATGCTGTTACTTCGCCAAATCAAGAATACAAGTTAAATTTTTCTCCAATATCCTACGAAAAATACATTGTAATCATGGTCAATCAATGAAAGCCAATAATACCTTGCTTAGATAATGTATTATAAATATTCACACCTAAAATTCCGTAGGCACGAAGAAATTTTTTCCTTGTACTACCGTGAAAGCCAAGTAACAATGCTGAAGGAATTTTTTTAATATGAGGAAGTATTGTTACTTGGCATTCTTTTTATATTACATTAATTTCGTATATTATTTCTTTATCATTAGGATCTGTAGAATATGCTCTACCATACTTAAATATTATTGAACCTCTTCCCGTATCTACCGCTCTTATAATCCATATAGACTTGCCTGGCGACCCGACATTTCCTGTATTGGTTGGCAAATAAAAACTTTTTATAACTTTATATATTCCCGAATTATCTGTAATCACCCTCCAAGAATAGCCCGTGGACGGATTATCATCTAAAATTATCCACGCATTTTCCCCTATCTTCATAATATTAACACCACTATCGGTAAGCAATGTATCATAGGCTCTTTTTATTCTGTGAAAGTTACTCATACTATAAGGATAATACATAATTACTCCTTAATAAAACTATAATATCAATAACCATTATATTTTACACTTTAGCTTGTGTGATTAATTTATATAATCTGTAATACCAAGTCTATTTCCAAATGGATCTTCAAATTCCAGCGACATACCATCGTCTTTAACATCCTCTAAATTGTTAACTCTAAAAAAAATCATCATAACTTCTCATTTCAATCCCTCCCAAGCTGGAAGCTTAGCCATCATTTCCTTTGCAGTTTTATTTGCTACCTTCCTATCAATTCCTTGAGTCTTTACAATAAACTCAGTCATACCTTTGAGTTTTTCCTCGTAAGACTGCATAGTTCCATCTGCTCTCATGCAATACTTACAATAATTTTTAGATTCATCCCCCATAGCATAATCTTCTTTTTTGTTCATAGGCATTCCACATGCAATACAAATTTTCATAATTTTAAATCTCCTCTTACCATTTAATTAAATTATATTTCATTGACTTATAGCTCATTGACTATAAAATCATTTTATTCTTTATAGACTAATATGTCAATATTAAATAAAAAAAAACTAAAATAAAAACCATCATCAAGTTTCATTTTAGTTTCTCCATTGATTATTTGTTACTACGCCTTAGCTATTTGAGTATCTTCTTTTTGTATATGCAGGCCAATCCAGCTGACTACAAATTCTAATAAATTTAATATAGCTTCATCCTGACTATTATCTATCTTTTTCAAATCAAATTTATTAATTTTTTCAATAAAATCATCATGGGCTACTTTTTGAGATAAATATTTTCTGTATCCTATACTTTTCATGTACTCTTCTTCATATTGAAAATGATACTTAGTATAATCCTTTAATTCCTTAATTATTGCAACAATTCTATCATACTTGTCTATTAAAAATTGATCCTTTAGAAGCTTATAGGCTTCATTTGCAATTTCAAATAACCTCTTATGTTGTTCATCTATTTTTTCTATTCCTATAACGTATTCTTCGCTCCATTGCACCATTTAATTATTCCCCCTTATAATACAATAATTATTTTGGCTTTGTTTTAAACAAATGTTGACTTTTACACTTATTTAAAACGTAGCCATTATTTTAAATTTTTTTGCATTCAATAAGCTTCATAAAATCATTAAGTAATTCATCTCCATATCTAGCTATTACAGATTCGTCCGGTGCAAATAAATCACTATTTACTAAATAATAATTTATAAGTCCGTTCCAGGTATTAAATAAAAAATAAATTGGAAGCTTAACAATTTCTCCTTTATTCATCTCCTCATTTAAAACCTTATTCAAGTGAAATGATATGCCAGATTGAAGAGATATAAACGTAGTTCTTGAAGTTTCTGGAAGCAATCTAATTTCCATAACAAGCCTTGTATAAAAATCCTCAAATTCCTCAATTCCTTGAAGATGTGCACTAAGTACCTCCCTAATACCCGAACAATTTTCAGCAAGCTCATGTATACGCTTAACCATTCTCTCATCAAAGTTTTCAATTACCGCAGTTATAAGCTCTTCTTGAGTTTTAAAATGAGCGAAAACAGTACCATGTGAAACCCCTGCTGCCTTAGCTACATCCGATGTTCTAGTGGCCATAATTCCTTTTTTCCCAAATTCATAATAAGCTGCCTTAAGTATTTTTTCCTTTGTCTGTTCCTTTTGAATTTGCCTCTGTGTTACTTTCATTTTATCGACCTCAAGTTCATTGACTTCAAAATCATTATATATTTCATAAATTTCCATGTCAACAAAAATATTATATTTTTAAAGAAATAAGTCCCATTTTTCTTCTAAAACCTTTTCGTTCGTCCATTCCGTATTTTCAACTGTCTCAGTAAGCTTAAAACCATAGCTCGCATAAATATGTCTTGCAGTTTTTAATATATTGGCTGTCCATAAAAAAATATGTTTATAATTTTTTTCTTTACAAAAATTTAAAACAACTTGAACAAGTTTACGCCCAAGTCCCTTTCCTCTCATTTCTGGTTCAATTAAAAACCATCTAAGCTGTGCCGTATAATCATTATCAGTTTTAACCGCTGCAATTACCCCAACCTGCTTTCCATTATATTCTGCAATCCATATATTCTCTTTATTCTCATCATGATTTTTATTAAATTCTAGTAGATATTTCTCAACATAATTTGCAAATTCCTCAAAAAATCCATATTCCTTTTTATATAATTCCTCATGTCTCTTTATTATGTAATCTATATCACTCTCATCATAATTTCTTATAACAATACTATTTTCTTTTTTATCCAGCAGATTTTCAATGCACTGCATTGACTTCATCAGCATTTTCTTTTCATTAAGGCTTAACGGACTTAAAATGTTTTCCACTTGGCTATTTGATTTCTCTTCAAGCTCTCTTAAAACATCTTTTCCTTTTAAAGTCAAATTTAAAAATGTAACACGCCCATCTTCTAAAGATTTTTCTTTTATTATTAAGTCATCAGCTTGAAATCTTTTTAAAATTCTACTTATATATCCTCTATCAATACTGAGATTTTCAATAAGCATATTAGCAGTACACTCACTAGTTTTATAAATTTCAATAAGTACACGCGCTTCTGTTAAAGAATAAGAACTATCTAATATACATTGGTTTAATAATCCTAAAATATTTGTATAAAATCTACTAAATTTTCTTACCTCAAATATGATGTTACTTTCTAATCTTTCCATACAATATTCACCACTTTCATAAATTATTATAAATATAATACAAAATTTAATTGACTTAGTCAACTATCTTTTATAAATATTTTATTTGAAATACAATACAAAATATAAAAAATATGCTATACTTTAATAAATAATAATTATTTTTCTATAATCATAATTATCAATTGGAGGGTTTTAAAATGAAAAAAGTTTGTATAATTTATCAAAGTCAAAGTGGAAATGTTGAAGTTCTAGCAAACGAAATATTTAACGGTGCAAAAAAGGCAGGGGCAGATGTTTCAATAAAACTTGTTTCTGAGGCTACCAACGAAGATGTTTTATCTGCTGATGCTGTAGCTTTTGGAAGTCCATCAAAAAATGGCAATAATATCGATCAGCAAGAACTTGCTCCTTTTTTAAAAGAATTTAAATTAATTCCTAACAACAATAAGCCGGTTGTATTATTCGGTTCTTATGGATGGGATAATGGAGAATTTATGAATAAATTTAAAGCTTTAATGAATGACTATGGTTTTAACGTTATTGGAGCTCTTGCAGTTAATGAATCCCCAAGTAATGAAGAAATGCAAAAAGCACAAGAGTTCGGAAAACTGCTAGCGAAATAAAAATATTGCGAAACAGCATTATTTCAGAACATTAAATAAAATTGATGAATCCAAAGGATAAATTCCTATGATTTGTTAATTTCACATTTCTTATGATTTATATTTAAATAGAATAAAGAGTACAGCGCACATGAAAATCATTTTTTACTGTACTCCCTAAGTCTATTTATTATTCTTAATTTTTAAGAATTTGTTTCTTTTTACTTGAATACTCTTCTTCACTTATTTCACCTTTAGCAAATCTTTCATCTAATATTTCTATAGCTTTTCGTGAATTTACGTAAGAATTAAAGCTTAATTTTTTATCACTATTTACTTTATATATAAAATATACTATTAGCACTATTATTGTAAGTATTGGAATCATCATAAAAAAACTAGGTCCTCCATATATACCATTAAAACCAAAACCTCTGCAAATCATTTAAGACACCTCCGTAATTCTTATTTTGTTCTAATTCTATTAAAATAATATGTAGAAATTATGTAGATGTATCACTTTATATTTTCTATAGATAAATTTACTTTATAATTACCATACTGTAAAATTTCATCCAAAAGCTTAGTAAGCTCTTTGTCATCTGAAACAGCCACTTTAAGCATGTAGCAGCCGTCACCACTTATCCTACTTGCTTCAATTATAAGAGGATTATTTAGCACATATTTTTTAAATTCACTATGATTAGATGATTTCATAAAAACAGTTATAAAGGCAATTAAGCCTTTACCAAGCTTATGTAAATTTACTTTCAAAGTATATTCCTCTATAATATTCAATTTTTCCATTTTATTTATTCTATTTTTAACTGCTTGTCCTGTCAAATGAACCTTATCACCAATTTCTTGCCACTGCATACGTGAATTTTCTATAAGTAAATCTAAAATTTCCATATCAGTTTTATCAAGCATATCCATTTAAATCCTTTCATGATTAAACTTTTTTCACTAATACTCTTTAACGAAACAATTAATGATTATTATATACTAAATATATATGAAAATCGAGGAGTGATTATATATGAAACTTCAATTAATACGCCATGGAACAGTAATTATTTATTTAAACAATAAAAAAATACTTATTGATCCCGTATTAAGTCCTAAAAATACTATGTCGCCAATTCCAGATGTTGAAAATCAAAATTTCAATCCGCTAGTTGATTTACCCATAAAAATTGATGATATTATTAACTGTGATGCTGTTCTTATAACCCACACTCACGAAGATCACTTTGATAGTAATGCTGCAAATGTACTACCAAAAAATATTCTTATGTTTTGTCAACCTGAAGATAGATTAAAGCTTGAAACCTTAGGTTTTTCAAATGTACATGCAATTTCTGATTTCTGCACTTGGAATGAAATAACTATGAATAAAACCAACGGTGAGCATGGTCACGGAGAACTTGCAATTAAGATGGCACCAGTATCTGGATTTGTTCTTTCCTGTAAAAAAGAGCCATCCATTTATATTGCTGGTGATACAGTATGGTGCAGCAAAGTAAAAGAAGCAATTGAAAAGTTTAAACCCGAAATAATGGTTTGCAACTGCGGAGGTGCTCATTTTTCCTTTGGTGAACCAATAACTATGACAGGAAAAGATATAAGCGAAATATCAAATAATTTTCCTCATATAAAAATCGTTGCTGTCCACATGGATTCCTGGAATCACTGCAGCTTCTCCAGAAAAGATTTAAAGTATTATATAGATAAAAACCATATTAAAGCATCTGTAATTATTCCAGAAGATGGAGAAATATTAAACTTTTAAACTAAAATATAAATTATAATAAATGCAATTGTAACAGAAGCAAAACCAAAGGTATTCAAATACCTATAGTATAATGTTTCTACAATTGCATATACTGAAAAAATAATTAATGACTCAAAAATCATCCAATTAAAATACTTGTGCATTATAAATGAAATTAAAGAAACAGTTAAAAACATAATTCCAGATAAAAGCATACATATAACTTTAAATTTCATATTCTTATCAGGCAAATTATGTGGAATTTCTTGATGCCACTTTCTTGCAAGCTTTATCCCATTTTCGTTAAATAGAAATTTCCATTGTATCAAAAGCTAATAAAAAGGCTCTAAATATTTCCTGCTTCCATGTCATATTTATTTCACCTCTGATAAATTGCTTATAATTTTTTCAAGCGAAGTTTTTAATATTTTTTGATTATCTTCACTAATACCTTCCAGAGCTTCTCTAGCTACTTTATTAAACCAGAGATACAAGGAATATAAATATGTACAATATTCTTATAAATATAAAAACACTTTAATATAAGTCAAAGAAGGATAATGGAATTACAAGTTTTAACACCTAAAATTCCGTAGAAACGGAGGAATTTTTTCCTTTCACTACCTTGGAAGCGAAGTAACAATGCTGAAGGAACGATTTAAAAGAATCCTAATAAATCTTGGTTCAAAAATCATAAAATACTTAGATATTTCAATCTGTCTGTAGAGTAAGTCGGTGGCGAATCGCCACCTTCTCCTCATCAAACCGTGCATGCGGT